>NZ_JBQFUW010000005.1:0-316471 GCF_056539385.1 Ruegeria sp. BB6 | reverse complement strand
TCAATCAATCCCTCAAGATGCCCCCAGTCTCTCCTGAGCGTCTCCGCCGCTTCCGCCGCGTCCCAGCGCCTCACCAGCGCCGGTGAAGGGGGTTCTAAGGATAACAACATTGCACCGCAAGTGGAAAATCACATCCTGCGCGTTTTTTTTGCGATTTTCTTTTTATAGAAATAAAAACAGAGAGTTACACAAAGACCAACTAAGCCAATTCACCCCTACCCCACCCAAATAACAGCAGGAGTGATACCGCAAGCAGGTCGCGCACTCAGCCGTGACTCTATATATAGTGAGGAACTCTGTAGCCACCACAAGACTCACGCGAGTCACCCTTTGCCAAAAAGACGACTCAGACCGTGAATCAGCGAGTCGCAGGTCAGATTAAAGGCGTGGCCTGACAATACTTTGCCGAGAGTCTTGCGCATTTGCATTGAATACGGTCAGGTCGCCAATACGGATAAGCCTCAGCACCCTGCGCTATGAAATCGACACGCACTGATCCATTCCCACGTATTCATACAGTTGGCTTTGACGGCCTACTGATTTCCTTCGCCGATACTATGGCCGAGCCCTCGAACCGCGCGGCCCTCGCTTTTCGCGGCGTTGTCGATTCCAAGCAATGGGCTGGGGTAGTTGAAACATCGGCTTCGCTTGCGTCGACCTATATTCGATTTGACCCCACCCAGGTGACACATGCTGACATCACGGACCGCGTTGATGCCCTACTTGCCAAGCAAAACTGGTTTAACGCGCCGATGCCAACCGGTCGTACCTTCTGGCGTGTTCCTACTGTTTTCGGGGGCGAGCTTGCTCCGCAGTTGAATGAAGCAGCAGAGGCAGCAGGTTTGACCCCGGACGAGGCGGTTCGGCGCTTGAGTGAATCGCGTGTGCGTGTGCTGACGATCGGCTTTGCACCGGGGCAGCCGTATCTCGGGCCACTTGGCCCCGAATTCAACATACCGCGACTGAAAAGCCTGACACCGATGGTGCCAGAAGGCGCACTGGTTTTGGCAATCTCTCAATTCGTGTTGTTTTCAGGTCCGACTCCGACCGGGTGGCGCCATGTAGGGCAGACCGCATTTCGTTGCTTTCAACCCGAGCGCCCAAACAGCTTTGCGCTGAAGCCCGGCGATGAGATGCAGTTCTTTCCTGTCTCTCAAGACGACCTGGAGAATATTCGCGCGAACGACACTGATGGATCAGGCGGCGCGACGTATCAGGACATCGAGTCATGAGTCTTTCTGTTCTGCGCATAGGGCCAGCATGTACAGTTCAGGATCAGGGGCGCATCGGCTATTTGGATCAGGGTCTCTCACGTTCCGGAGCCGCAGACATACTGGCCCTGCACGAAGGGGCGGCCTTGCTGGGTCAAGCGCCGACATTGGCGGCTTTGGAAATGGCGGGCATGGGTGGCGAGTTTGGAGCGACCGAACCCACGCGGATTGCGTTGACCGGTGCGCCGATGCAGGCAAGCGTGGATGGCAGCCCCATCATATGGAATGCGTCGCACGAACTTGAAGCGGGACAGCGACTGACCATCGGGGCAGCGACACAAGGGAACTACGGGTATTTGCATATCGGCGGTGGAATTGACGGCGACATGTTCCTTGGCTCTCGTTCCGCCCACCTGACGGCCAAGATTGGACGAACTGTGCAGGTTGGCGACCGTTTATCCGCCGGTGCGTGTTCGGGCCAGGCCGGGTTGAAACTACAGCCCGACAACCGATTTTCGGGCGGCGTGCTTCGGGTCGTCGCCAGCTTTCAAACCCCTCTGTTCGACAATGATACCCTGGACCGGTTTGCCAATACGCAATTCCAACGTGGTGCCCGGGCGAACCGAATGGGGATGCAACTTGAAAGCGCCGGAGAGGGTTTTGCCGCCAAGGGGCAACTCAACATCCTGTCCGAGGTCATAACACCCGGCGACATCCAGATGACCGGCACCGGGAACCCATTCATCCTGCTGCCCGAGTGCCAGACCACCGGAGGGTATCCGCGCATCGCGACGGTCCTTCCGTGCGACCTGCCGCGTGCGGCGCAAACGCCCGCAGGCGGACATCTGAAGTTCCAGTTTGTCACGATGGATGAGGCCGTCGCCCTGCACACGGCCTTCCAAGGCGATTTGTCTCGCCTGCCTTCTCGGGTGGAACCCCTGATCCGCGACCCCCATGACATCCCTGACCTGTTATCCTACCAATTGGTCGGCGGAATGATCTCTGCCACTGACTAAGGAGTTTTGCCGATGCCCAGCGTTGATCTGAATGCAGATATGGGAGAGAGCTTTGGCCCTTGGAACATGGGTGATGATGAAAGCCTGCTCAAGATCATCACCTCGGCCAACATCGCCTGCGGCTTTCACGCCGGTGACCCGGACGTAATGGCACAGACGATGATACAGGCGGCAGAAAACAACGTCGGCATTGGGGCGCATCCGGGGTTTCCCGACCTTCAGGGGTTCGGGCGGCGCAATATGAAGATCTCACATGACAGCCTGTGCAATCTTGTCCGGTATCAGTTGGGCGCGGCCATCGGGGTTGCCAAGGCTGTTGGCACCAAGGTCCGGCACCTCAAACTGCACGGAGCACTGGCCAATATGTGTTCGGTTGACATCGACATGGCGCGGGCTTGCTATCAGGGTGCTCTGGACGTGGACCCGGACATTATCATTATGGTCTTGGCCGTGACCAAACAGGAAGACGCCGTGCGCGAGCTGAACTGCAAATGGGTCGGAGAGATATTTGCAGACCGCGCCTACAACGACGACGGAACTCTGGTCGACCGCAGCAAACCCGGCGCAGTCATACACGACCCCGAACTGGCCGGTCCGCGCATTGTGAATATGGTTCAGGAAGGGGCCATCATTACCGAATCCGGCAAACGGTTGGAAACGTCGATCGACACCATCTGTCTGCACGGTGACGGACCAACTGCCGTGCAGATTGCCCGCTCGGTTCGGGAAAACCTAATTGCGGGCGGCGTTGACGTGACAAAATTCATCCGTTGATCAGGTTGGCGTAACTCAGCCGCCCCAAATCCAGACTGTTGCCCGGTATCGTCTCAGCCCCTAGCATGTGCGTAACTGTATGATCTGAGTACCACAAATCCCGGCAACGACCTGCGCCAACCACACGGCGCAACGGCAAGGAGCGCGCTTAATGTCTTTTGATCTGATGTCTTACGAACCCCGCGGCGACAAGAAGAACTCGGATTTCTTCAACGAATATCTGCCGATGATTTACGAGCGCCGCTCAAATTCGGGTATCGTAGATCAGGTCGGGCCGATGCGGGCCATTGTTCTTCAGGTGGAACCGGACGCATTGTTCGACACACTGGTCGAGCTCTACGTGATGACCCCCTATCGGCACACCGCCAGCTATCTTGGACGAACGCACAAGTTTTCGGTTCTGCATTCCCATGCAGATTACCCCGCACTGATCGTGATGGCACCTCTCAGCCCGACATTCGAGGACTTCATTCCCCGCATCAACCGCATGTATCCGCTGGCCCGCAACACGCCCCAGACCCGGTATGTGGGCGAGGTATTCGCGGCATCCGACCTGAACTCGCTGACCAAGACGCTGGAAGATCAGAACATACGGTTTGAATATAGTGGCGATACCGAAAATCCGTTTTACACGCTGGATGGCTTCCGCTTTACGACGCCATCGGATTTTACCTGTAATCGGGTCGGTTATTCCACGTTGGATTTCAACGACACGGATAGTCTTGGTCTGGGGGACCGCGTCTTGCTCAGCGATGCTGAACAAACTCGCCTGGATCAGGCTGCGTCTTTCGGTTCCGACAGCAAGATCGCCCCACTCATGCTGGGGATCGACCACCTTGCCACACGTGTACTGGCCGGAGAGCGCGAGGATGCGATCCTCGAATTTCTCACGATGGTGCCCTATTATTTCTGGGGCGCGTACAACATCTTTGACATGAATTCGTCCACCAATGTGAACCGCAATCCGAATGCCGACGATGACAAGAAATCCCCCGCCAAGGTGTTCACGGCAAACAACACGCCCTCTTTCGTGAACTCCTTTGCCAAGTTGCCGATGCCGACTGAGGACTTCGTGCGCAACTTTGGTCGCCGCCTGCACCATATGGCGGTCGAGATACAGGACGGAGACCACGGTGCTGGCGAAAAGAACGTCGATTTCGTCGTGAACACCCTCAAGGACAAGGGTGTGCCGTTTCTGGCGCATGTGGTTGGCGAGTGCAAAGACGACCCAAACCTGAAACAGATCTTCTCAAAACACTCAAAGAACACGCTGCTGATCACCGAGTATATTGAGCGCTGCCATCACTATGACGGTTTCTTCACCAAGGACAACGTCGCCGCGTTAACCGCCGCCGCGGGTCAGGATGAGCAATACCAGCACGGCCACGTCTTCGACTAAAAAAAGGGCTGCGAATTTCTTCGCAGCCCATGTCCAGCCAGGAGAATACATGTCGGGTCTTATGACGGCCCGATCATGAAACACGTCACGTTCCGCGCCTGAAGCCTGCGGCAGGCCAGATCAGCCTGCTCGCGGGTCATGCCCTGAAACGTCGCATCAAAGCCGCGCGCGCTTTGGTTCACCTTGCGCAGCGTTCCTTCCAGAGTGGTCATTTCCGAAAGGGCTGTTTTCAAAAGCACCTTCTCGGCCTCATATCGCGTGGTATAGCGCCCTACATTCACGCCCCACAAATGCCCTCCCGAAGTGGACAGGCGCGTCACGACTTCCTGTTCGGGTTCGGGCGGTTCGGTCGGATTGGTCGACGCCAGGACAAGGTCTTCGGGGCGTGCTGCCGGCCGTGTCGTATCGTCGGTCGGTGTCTGAATATCCGCGGCGGCAATGGCTGCTGCAATCCCATTCTGAATGCGCGCGCCGTTCTTCGCAGCAGTCGCCGCGACCGTACCGACCACCTGGACGGCGGCACCCGGTCCTGGGCGCAACACCGGCCGCAAGCTGGTGGACGGTGCACCGACCAACCGCGCCACTTGCACGTTCAGGCCCGCATTTCCTGCGTATTCAGGGCGCGAAGGCTTGCGGATTGGTGCACGCGACGGAGCGCGGCGGAACCCCATATCCAGCAGCTCGGCCACTTTAGCGTTACGTGATGCGCCGGATTTACCGCCGAAAACCGTGGCGATGATCCGTTCGTCTTTGCGTTTGGCCGAAGCCACAAGGTTAAAGCCCGCAGCCCGCGTGTATCCGGTCTTGATACCATCTGCGCCACTGTAGGCGGCCAGCAACCGGCGGTTCGTGTTCGGAACGGTCTTGATCCCGGCATGCGTCGATTGACGCGAAAACAGGTTATAATACTGCGGATAGTCATACAGCAGATGCCGACCCAGCGTGGTCATGTCTCGTGCGGTCGAAAGGTGGCCTGACTCTGTCAGCCCGTGGGCGTTCTTGAACGTGGTGCGGCTCATGCCCATGGCTTTGGCGGTGCGGGTCATACGACGGGCGAATGCCGCCTCGGATCCGCTGATGGCAATGCCGATTGCCGTGGCCGCGTCATTGGCCGATTTCACGGCAGCAGCGCGGATCAGATACCGGAACGCGATTGTCTGGCCCGTGCGAAGCCCCAGTTTCGACGGAGGTTCAGACGAGGCTTTCTTGGTGATGCGAACCGGGGTGTCCAACTCAATCTCACCGTTCCGCACAGCCTCAAACGCGATATAGAGCGTCATCATCTTGGTCAGCGATGCGGGGTGAAGCCGAGTGTCGGCGTTGCGCGAATGAAGCACCTCACCGGTGCGCGCGTCAATCACCATGGCCGCATAGGGCGCGGCCAATGACTGGAGTGGCGCAAAAGATAGCAACCACACGAATGCTATGAGAATAAAGCCCATTCGGGCCGGAACTGTCCGCCGAACCTGCACGATCTTTGCCTCTGTCTACCTCACGCCGCCGGGTTTTCCCGGTCAGCAAATCAATTATTTTATTATGTACAGGCTAACACAGAGACCCCGCGAAATAAACCAAAAGCTGCCGTTTTCGCGGCTTTATCACCCATTTGGGCACGCACTACATCTAGTAGCACCCAACCCAACACCCACCAAATCGGCGCAATCCGCAAAACAGGACGCCGGTAAGACGTTGATTTTCAGGAACTGAGACCAATCAGCAACATCATCCAATCTCACGCACGAAGCCCGACAACTCTCCCAAATCACCCAATTCCTTAAAGCGCGGATTGTTCACCGGGGTCTCTGCTTTTTCGATTTCCCACACCAGTCCGTGGGGCACATATACGCCCCAGCATCCCGCCTGTAGCGGAGCCACCACATCTGATCGCATCGAATTGCCGACCATCATCGCGTGTTCTGGCCCTTCGCAATATCGGTCGAAAATCTCACGATAGGTTTCGCGCGTCTTTTCCGAGACGATCTCGACGCCGTCGAACAACTCGCCCAAGCCCGATTGTGCCAGCTTGCGTTCCTGATCAATCAGGTCGCCCTTGGTGATCAACACGACCTTATGTGTCGCCGCCACCCCCTCGATCGCCTCGCGTGCGTGGGGCAACAACTCAATCGAATGGGCCAGCATGTCCTGCCCTGCTTCAATCAACTGCCGAATGACCGAGGCCGGAACGCGGTCTTCGGTCACCTCGATGGCGGTTTCGATCATCGACAGGGTAAAACCCTTGATTCCGTATCCGTAGTGTCGAATGTTGCGCTTTTCAGCTTCCAGCAATCGTTCCAGCAGATGATCGCGCTCGGCGTGGTCAGCAAGCAATTCCGCAAAATAGCTCTGCGTGATCTGGAAGAACCGCTCATTGTGCCACAATGTGTCATCCGCATCGAAACCGATTGTGGTAAGCTTGTTTTCCATTGAAATTGCGTCCTGCCGGCTCTTTTCTCTGACCCCTTGGACGTTATATAACCGCTCAGATAAACCGAAGCCTGAATCGGACAGCCGCGCGATGCTTATTGACCAATGGATGATGTCTGACAATTCCGACGACGATTCTGACTCGTCGGTTCTGGTAGAGACACGCCCCAAGACCAAACGCCCGCCGCTGTACAAGGTTCTTCTTCTGAACGATGATTACACCCCCATGGAATTCGTCGTTCACGTGCTTGAGCGTTTCTTCGGCATGACGCACGCCGAAGCGTTCGAGATCATGCTGACCGTTCACAAAAAGGGCGTTGCCGTGGTTGGCGTGTTCAGCCACGAGATTGCGGAAACCAAGGTCGGACAGGTCATGGATTTCGCCCGCCGGCACCAGCACCCGCTGCAATGCACCATGGAACGCGAAGAGTGACGCCGCTGGCGGCGCTTACCGGATTTGCCCATGTCCCCTCGCCTTGATCTCGCCCTGCAAAGCGGCCTTGTGCTGTCTCAGCCTCTGACCGTGATTGGGCCAAGCCCTGTAACCGATCTTTCATTGCTGCCGCGCGAGACGCAGGTGGTGCAACCTTTCAAACCCTTTCATGACCATTTCGAGAACCAGGGGTTCCAGACCACCCCCGCCTCTCAAGATCCATGTCAGGACGCGATCGTGATTCTGCCCCGCGCCAAGGCACTGGCACGCAGCATGGTGCAGCAAGCCTGCCTGCGCGCCAAAGGCGTGATCGTGGTGGACGGTGCAAAAACAGACGGCGTTGACAGCCTGCTGAAGGAAATTCGCAAACGTGTAGCCGTGGAAGGGCCGATCTCGAAGGCGCATGGCAAGATTTTCTGGTTCCAGTCCGCTCCCGACTCGTTTGCGGACTGGGCTGCACCCGCTGCTCAGACAATCGACGGTTTTCGGACTGCGCCAGGCGTATTTTCTGCAGACGGGATCGACCCGGCCTCGGCGATGCTGGTAAACGCCCTGCCCGAAAAGATCGGCGCGCGCGTGGCCGATCTGGGTGCCGGATGGGGGTTTCTGTCCGCCCGGCTACTGCAAAAGACAGGTCTACGCAGCCTTCATCTGGTCGAGGCCGACCATATCGCCCTGACCTGCGCGCAGACCAATGTCGCAGACGACCGGGCTGCGTTCCACTGGGCGGATGCCGTGACATGGAACGCACCCGAGGCACTGGACATGGTCGTCATGAACCCGCCATTCCATACCTCGCGCAGCGCCGAGCCAGAGCTGGGGCAGGGTTTCATCCAATCCGCCGCGCGCAATCTGGCGAAGCACGGCGATCTATGGATGGTCGCAAACCGCCATCTGCCCTATGAGGCGACGTTGAGCGATAGTTTCGCGCGTGTCGAAGAAGTGTCTGGCGACAATCGTTTCAAGGTGTTCCACGCCTCTCGCCCTCGTCGGTGATCCCGGCTAACCTGCGCTGCAACTCAGGAGTTTACGAATGTCCTTTTCCATCGCTGGTAAAACAGCAATCGTCACCGGTAGCGCCAACGGCGTCGGATTGGCCATCGGTCGGCATTTCGCCGACGCTGGGGCCAATGTCATGTTCGCGGACATGGACGAAAAGCGGCTGACCGAAGAACTGGGTGAGCAGGCCGATGACAGCAACATTCGGTTCTTTGCCGGTGATCTGCGCGAAAAGCTTACGATCGCGAACTTGCTGTCGGCCACCATCGACGCTTTCGATCAGGTGGACATCCTTATCAATGGTGCGCGGCAAGTGATCCCATCCGACCCGCTGGACACCGATGACGACTCGGTGCGGAACCTGCTGAATCAGAACCTGATGCCCGCCTTGAGGCTCAGCCAGGTCGTTGCGCAGCGCATGATCAAACAGGCCGGTGACGACGACGGCCCGGCCGGGTCCATCATCAACCTGTCCTCGATTGCCGCCCGACGCACACACCCGGACCTGATGGCCTATTCGGTCTCGACTGCTGCTCTGGATCAGATGACCCGATCGCTGGCCGTCGCACTGGCCCCGAACCGCATCCGCGTAAATTCGATTGCCCTTGGGTCGGTCATGAGTGCCTCGCTGCAATCGACCCTGAAAGAGAACAGGGACTTTCGGGACGACATTGAAAAGCACACTCCGCTTTCCCGCATCGCGGCCCCGACCGAACTGACGGAAACTGCTCAGTTTCTGGCATCCGATGCCGCGGGCTTTATCACCGGACAAATCCTGACAATTGATGGCGGTCGCACACTGCTGGACCCTGTCGCAGCCCCAGCACACTAAGCCCATGTTCGAGACTGAAAAAACCACCGCTTCCAAATGGTTCCGCCAACTGCGTGACGAAATTGTTGCCGCGTTTGAAGCCCTGGAAGATAGCCATGACACTGGTCCGTTCTCGGATGCGCAACCGGGCCGTTTCGAGGTAAAGCAAACCAAACGACAGTCCGATGATGGCTCGGACGCGGGTGGTGGCCTGATGTCCGTCATGCGCGGAGGGCGTGTCTTCGAGAAAGTCGGCGTCAATGTCTCGACCGTGTACGGGACGCTTGGCGAACGTGCGCAACAGGCTATGGCCGCGCGAAAAGGGATCCCCGGCATGACGGAAGATCCCCGGTTCTGGGCTTCGGGTATTTCGCTGGTCGCGCATATGCAGAACCCGCATGTTCCCGCCGTTCATATGAACACCCGCATGTTCTGGACCCCGCACGCGTGGTGGTTCGGCGGCGGTTCGGACCTGAACCCCTGTATCGAATATGACGAGGACACCGACCATTTTCACGCCACGCAAAAGGCGCATCTGGACCCGCACGGACCGGGGCACTACCCGCGCCTAAAAGACTGGGCGGACGAATATTTCTATATCCCGCACCGCAAACGCGCCCGTGGCGTTGGCGGTATATTCATGGATGACTACTGTACTGGCGACTGGTCATCGGATTTCGCGCTCACACAGGACATCGGAAAAGCGTTCCTCCCGGCCTTCCTGCCGCTGGTCGAGAAACGCCGGGTTCAAGAGTTTGACGAAACCGATAAGAACACGCAGCTTGTGCACCGTGGCCTCTATGCAGAGTATAACCTTGTGTATGACCGCGGCACCAAATTCGGTCTGGAAACAGGCCACGACCCCGATGCCGTTCTCATGAGCCTGCCGCCACTGGCGAAATGGGTCTGATCAACGATCAGAACCCGAAATCCATGAAGTTGTCATAACAATACCCCTGCGCTGATCCAGCGGACATGTTTTCACCCACACGTTTGACGGTGACCGAGTAGCCCGGAGTGGTATCGACCCCTTCGGGCGGCGTCAGCGAGAATTGCACGGTCCTCGATTGCTTTTCATAGGCTCTGGTTATGTAAATCCGCTGGGATGCCTTGGTTCTAAGGCTGCGAATGGCGAAATCGCCGATACCGCACCAATAGGCAACCGGCGCTGAACTTCCGATCGCTGAAACTTCGTATATGCCGTTCTTCATCGGTGTGACCGTGGTTCTAAACGCCGGGTAGGCTCCGATGCCGAACCCGACCGCCTGCGCAAGACCGGGAAGGGCAATCAACAAGGCCAAGCAGGGTATCGTCCAGAACCGCATGATCAATATCCATGATTAAAAAACATCCGCGTCAAACCATAGCGGACAAACGAATTGAGTAAAGACAGCCGCCTTTCCCAGCCTGTTTCCCATCGGGTCGGTGAGCGCCTCAGTCGCCCCCAAGCCGTCCGCCAACGTCCTGCGGCGCAAGCGCGACGGTTTTGACAACCGCATAGCACGGCCGACCAGGTTCCAACTCCAATGCCTCAACCGAACGACGTGTGATACGTGCGAGAACGGCACCGGCAGGCGTTTTCACGGAAACGATCGCTCCCGGCCCCTCACCTGAACGGATTGTCTCAACGGTTCCTTCCAGAATATTCAAGGCCGAAAGCCCCACGGGACGCGTCCGCGACAGGATGACTTCCTGAGCGGGGATACGGATACGCAAAGTTTCCCCCACTTGGTGCGGGATATGGGGCAAATACAGGCTTGTGCCGCCCGCATTCAATTCCGTCAGGCCATCGGCGTGATGCCTGGAAACCTTGACCTGAAGTACCGCACCCACGGCCCGGACACCCGCAGGCGCGACTGACGGATCGGATAAGACCTCAGAAGCTGGGCCGTGGCGGACGGACTTGCCATCCTGCAAAGCCACGACCGACGTCGCCAGACGCGCGACTTCGGCAGCCGAATGCGTGACGTACAGAATAGGCACCGACACTTCGTCTCGGAGCGTCTCGAAGTAAGGAAGGATTTCAGACTTTCGCGCATCGTCCAACGCGGCCAGAGGTTCGTCGGCCAGTATCAGACGCGGGCTGGCCAGCAAAGCGCGACCAATCGCGACACGCTGCTTTTCGCCGCCTGACAGACCGGCGGGTCGACGGTCCAGCAGATGCCCGATGCCCAGCATTTCGACCACTCTGTCGGGATTTTCCCGGCGCGCGCCCCGAGGGGCGAACCAACGACCATAGGCAAGATTCTGGCGGACGTTGAGATGCGGAAACAGGCGTCCTTCCTGGAAAATATACCCCAGCCGTCGTTTATGTGGTGGCAACCACAGACCTTTTTCAGTGTCAAACAGTTCCCACCCGTCAACACTCACCCGTCCGGCCTTGGGACGCAGAAGACCCGCGACCGCATTCACGACAGTCGTCTTTCCCGATCCCGATCGCCCGAACAGAACAGTCACACCGGGCGGCGCATCAAAGCTGAGGTCCAGACCGATATCCGGCAAGTCATGCTGTAGGCGGACAGAGAGGCTCATGATCCGGCTACCCTTGCGGCGACCCGGCGCCCGATAAACTCGGACAACAATAACGCGCCCATCGCAATCACGATCGAGATGACAACCAGACGGGTCGCTGCGGGTTCGCCTCCCGGCACCTGCAGGAACGCGTAGACGGCCGAGGGCAAGGTCTGCGTTTGTCCAGGAATGTTAGACACAAAGGTAATGGTCGCTCCGAATTCACCCATTGCCTTGGCAAAGGCCAGGATCGCCCCTGCAACCACACCTGGCAGGATCATCGGTAACGTGACAGTGGCGAATACTAGCAAGCGGGGTGCACCCAGCGTGGCACCTGCCTGTTCCAGCTTGGGATCAACCGCTTCGATCGACAGGCGGATCGCGCGCACCATCAGCGGAAACGCCATAATTCCAGCCGCCAGCGCCGCGCCGGTCCAGCGAAAGGCCACAACGATCCCAAACTCAGCCAGCAGACGGCCAAGCGGCCCCTGAATTCCAAAGGTCATCAACAGAAGATACCCCGTGACAACCGGGGGCAAGATAAGCGGAAGGTGCACCAGCCCGTTCAAAATTTGCCGACCGGGAAACCGCCAGCGCGCCAGTGCATAGGCCACAAAAACACCGAAAGGAAGCGTCGCCAACGTCGCCCAGAACGACACCCGGAGCGACAGTTTAAGCGCCTCAAGTTCCTCTGGCCCCAACCACCCCATGCGTTATTCACCCGGCAGGGTGAAACCCTGCTCAAGGAAAACTGCCTGCGCAGCGTCCGATTGGAGGTGAGCAAGAAAAGCCTGCGCCTTGGATGACGCCGGCTCGACAACGGCAGCAGGGTAGATGATTGGTGGGTGCAGGTCGGGTGGGAATGTCGCGACAGTCTTGACCCGATCTTCAGCCAGTGCGTCCGACCTGTAGACGACGCCCAAAGGCACTGCACCCGCCGCAACCAATGCAAGCGCAGCCCGCACGTTGTCAGCCTGAGCAACACGATGTTCTACGCGGCTCCATTGCCCTAGATTCTGCAACGCCGCCTTTCCGTAAATTCCCGCAGGCACGGCGTCCACCAATGCCATAGCCAAATGCCCACCTTCCAATGCAGAACTTAGGTCTGTTTCCGGCCCCATCACCCCGATCTCGGCAACGTCCGGACCACCGATCAAAACAAGACCATTCCCGACAAGATTGACCCGCGATCCTGCGTCGATCAAACCCTGATCCTGCAGAACATCCATCCAGTCCGCATTGGCCGATATGAAAACCTCTGCCGGAGCGCCCTGCTGGATCTGGCGCGCAAGAACGGAAGACGCGGCGTACGAGACGGTGACATTCTGCCCTGTCTGACTCTCGAACGACGATGCAATCTCGTCCAGTGCTGTTTTGAGACTGGCAGCCGCAAACACCAAAACGCCCTCGGCCTCGGCCCGCAGCGGAGCCTGCAGCGAGATTGCCATGGCGAGAACCGCAATCAGTAAGCGGCGGGCACGTGACAGGATCATTTTCTTCCCGTCTGAAAAGTTTCAGTCCCTCCGGGAATATCTGAGGCGACGGGGCACACGCAAGCGCCTTTGCGGACCGCGACCACATATGAGACAGATAATGAACGAAAAAAGCGCAACAGGGCCATTTCCGTCAGTTGGGTCGTCGCGGATGTCGCAAACGATATTGATTGCACCCGGCACCAGATAGATGCTGCGCACAACGAAAAGAACAGGACGTCCACCATGCTGCACACTACACCCGGTCTGATAGACGCCATTCGTTCCCGCTTTGCCCATGTCGATGCCTGCCCCTTTCAGGGCCCTCGCATCTTTTTCGAGAACGCGGGCGGGGCACTCACATTGAACTCGGTTGTTGAAACCTCGGCCAAGTTTGCCGCAATCCCTGACAATCAGGGGCGGGATAACATAGCCAGCCATGCGCTTGTGGACATCATCAACACCGCCAAGGCGGATTTGTCAGTGTTCATGAACGCCTCGACAGGGCAGTTCTTTGTCGGCGAAAGCGGGACCGAACTGTTGTTCCGGATGATCCGCACCGCCTGTGTCAACGCGCCCAAGGGCAGCAAGGTGATCGGCAGTTCGATCGAACACCCCGCAAGCCGCAGTGCCGCACGACGCTGGGCCGAGATTGCCGGATTGGACTACGTCAACGTGCAGCACGATGACAAAACGGGTTTGGTCACAGCCGATGATTACCGCACGGCCATGACACCGGATGTCAGCGTTGCAACAATCGTCCACGCGTCGCCCGTTACAGGCATGGGCATGGACGTGGCGGCCATCGCGCAGGCCATACGCGACGTCTCGCCAGACTGTTTCATTGTCGTCGATGGCATTCAACATGCGGCGCATGGGCAGTTGGATATCGACAGCTATCACGTCGATGGCTATGCGATTTCACCTTACAAAGTGTTTTCGCGCCACGGCTACGGGATTGCCTGGATTTCAGACCGTCTGACGGCCCTGCCCCATGATCAGTTGATCGACGCCCCGTCTGAGGGGTGGGAGTTCGGTACCCGCGATACGGGGTCTTACGCAACGATGTCCGACGTTGTGGCCTATTTTGACTGGCTGGGGGAACAGGTCTCGGAGGAAATCGATCGACGCGCCCGGATTGAGGCTGCGGGCCGCGCCATTCACGCATATGAAACCCATCTGACCGATGCGATGATCAACGGCACCGGCAACCTGCCCGGCCTGCGCGATATGGATCACATCACAATTCTGGCCGGCGCTGATAACCCTGCACGCGAGGGGCTGGTCTCGATCGTTGTCCACGACACACCGTCTGCCCAAGTCGTGACACGGCTGAATCAGGAAGGTATCCGTACCCACATCAGAAAGGCCGATCACTATAGCGGCAATGTGCTGACGCCGCTGGGCCTGAGCGACTGCATCCGCATCTCGCTCTGCCACTACAACACCGAACAGGAAGTGGCGCAGCTGCTGACCGTTTTGAACGAGATGGCGGATTGATCCAAAATCAAGGAAAGAAATTATGCCAGACCCTCTTGCGCCCGCGCGCTGGCTTGGCTACATGCACCGTCACGGGTGATTAGCTCAGTTGGTAGAGCGCTTCGTTTACACCGAAGATGTCGGGAGTTCGAGTCTCTCATCACCCACCATTCTCTTCATTTTCAATGGTTTACTCAGGGTCTTGTAACGAGAACTTGGAGACCATTTGAGGATGAATGTAAGGGAATCGAAACCTCAAAACCGTGTTGGACTACCCGGAGGATTGTTCCTCAGAGGTAAAGGGTATGCTCTTAGGGTCGCTGTACCGACTGAGTACCAAGACATTGTTGGCAAACGAGAGATCGTCCGAGGCTTAGGAACTCAGGACCTAGCCGAAGCATTGAAGCGCCGTCCAAGAGTGCTTGAGGAAATCCTTGAAGCGATCACCGAAGGACAAACACCGTCTCAAGCAATTCGCCCGAACATTCCAAAACAGGGGAATACTGTGAGAGATACCGCCGACAGGTGGTTAGTTGAATCGGACGGGATAAATAACAGCACAAAGGTTAGATACCGCCAACACCTTAGGACATTTGAGGCGTACTCTGGGAACATACTGGTCACAGACATTAACCGCTCTCTGGCACTGGGCTTCATTGAGCACCTTAAGGCCACTCCCTCAAAGCGAACTGGGCAACCACTCTCGAGCCGCTCTCTTCAATCATGCCAATCTTGCTTAGCTTCCTATTGGCGTGTGCTGGACCACTGGGGGTTGGTTGATCCCGATATGCGGAATCCCTTTGGCTCTCTCCTGAGACGTGTAGCCGGTCAAAGAAAGAAGAAGGACCCACGGATTAAGAAACTGAGGCCTGTCACTAGAGGTGAAGCTCAAAAGCTGCTGCAGTACATCGCTGGCAATAATGGCCTCAAATATCAGTTCGAGATGTATGTCACAGTAAGACTGCTTTGGGTTACTGGATGCAGACTCAATGAAATCTGCTCGAGGTATTTGAAGGACATTGAGGACAGAGGAGACCACATCAAAATCAGCATCCCTCAAAGCAAGACAGAAGCCGGAATAAGGGATGTCATGATCGTTGGCGCTGAGGATTGTCAACTACTCCGGGAAGCTACCAAAATGGCAACGATAGTAGAACCAAGTTGTCCAGAGAATATCGGTAGATTGTTTCCTCGTATTGCATTGGGTGGCTACGATAGGCACCCCAGTCATTACCTCGGGAAAGCGCTTGAGAAAGCCCGAAAGAACCTTGATGGCGATAATTCCAATTGGGATATGCACTCGTTCAGAAGGACTGCTATTTCTTCACTAGTGAATGCTGGGGTCTCCCGAGAAGCAAGAAATCTCGTCGTGGGTCACTCCAACAAAGACGACATCGGGATAAGCGTTTATGCGAAGAGAGCGGAACTGCACGGGATCATAAGGAATACATTCGAGGTCCTACATAAAGAACTCGGAGGCAGTCTCGTAGGAGTAGTTCCTTTAGATTGATCCAAGGCAGGACGTATCTAACTGTACCGTTAAGAGATAGACATAGGGTAATGACCTTTAGAATGAAGAACAGTGGTCGTTCCCAGTGTTAGATATGAAAGACCGTTCTGCGGGCTTTTCGGACCGTGCAAAGATGCAGAATATGGTTGAATTGGCCGCTAGCGATACCTCGAATCCTTGCAGTTGTTGCTCTCGGAGAACTTCGTGATCGACCGTTCCTGTCCCCAAATCTTCTTCCCAGCTTTCTGTGGGTTCACCCTGAAGTGTTCATTCCGATCTTCAAAGTATCGGTCGATAGCCGATATTGCATCTTCCTTCGACGAGTAATTGCTGTTGTGTATCACGGCTCGCGACATTCCACTGAAGATCGCTTCAATGACGTTGAGAAACTGTGCTCCGGCTGGAAGTGGTGCGAGTTCTACAATCGGGCCGTCTGACTGAGAACGCTCCGAGTTCACTTCCTGAATCCTTTCGCAGAGCCTTTTGGAAACGTGCCAAGAAGCCGCATCCCACGACATGTAGAACCGGTCAAGGTGTTGGTACTTAGCCAGCAGAACGTCGAGCAACTTGATCATTTCGTCGGTGTTCTTCTTCTTTGAATAGAAATGGGTCACCTGATTTGTGGAGAGTTCAAGCGCTGCCGTCATTATCAGAACACCCTTGGACTTCTGGAACTGGGGGACTGTGTGCAACGCGCCCGGAGCTACGAGCTTCCGCCCTTCGCGTTGTTTGATAGCAAATGGCCCATACTCGTCGATTGAGAAGAAACCGTCTCGATCTCCAAGCCCGCCAAGAATCTCTTGAATTCTTGCAAGCTTCAGGCGGTAGTCAGGGTCATTACTGGTGAGCACCTTTCGCGCTTTCTTCCAGCGATAGCCAGCATCCTTGATTATGTGTTTGATGGCGTGCCGCCCGATCTTGAACCCCGATTGCTCGATTGCAACTTGCAGATCAACTAGCCTCCACGTTGTGCGGTTGAAACCATAATCGGACGGAGGAGAATGCAACACCTTGAAGACCTGCTCTTTAAGGTCCTCTCTGTCCCTGACTTTGCAGTATTCCGGTGCCCTTACATAGTCTAATAGACTGCCATTTTCTCTTAGCAAACGACACCATCGGTAATAGGATGACCTCGCCACACCTATACCACGAAGAGCACGGAGCTTTGGCACACTAGCAGACTCCACCATTTCAACCGCTTTCAGCTTCTCGGGTACCGTCATTCGTCCTGCAAACTGAGCTTGATCAGATCGAAACTTTTGGAATGAAATCGCAAGTTCAGTTATAATCTGGCTTTCTGCAGGAGAACCAGTAGCCGTTTTGCTCTTGCGGCGTTTCTTGCTTTTTCGCCTCTTCAGACCCAACTTTCCGTAGCGAATGAAGCGCTTCTTCCAATCGTAGAATAAGCTAGCGGATATTCCATTCTGACGACAAAGCTCTGCAATCGAAGTTGACCGAGCAAGTCCCGCAAGTACAACACCGGCTTTGAATTCTGCGGAATGCACGACTCTCTTTTTCTTAACGGTGTCCATGTCCACCTCCTTTGTTCAGGCACGAAGACAATATCCCGGCGATCCACCCTCCGTGACGAATTCAACGCTCTTTATCAATGCGAATTAGGGCTCGACGCGTCGTTCGCTGCACTGCGAACCAAGGTCCGCTCTCCCAGAAAGAGAAGGGCTGCGTTCATAGGTCCTGACCCTAGAGACAAATCATCTGTCGATGATACAGCGCTTGGACCATCCTTCACAGGTTTCGAAGCCACTGGTCGCGGTGAAAAACACTGGCGGCTCTTTTTTACGTCCTAGTGGATACGGCAATATCTGCCTCGGATGAAACCGCTTCGATGGATCGGTCAAATGGAAAATCAAAGTGATTTCCTCGAGAGAGACTTTTGGGACTGAGATGAAGCTATCTCTCCGAGGAGTAGTTTGAGGCTCTGAGCGACTGCCTGATTGGCTCTACGGCCACCCAAGTAGCAGCCCCAGATGATGAGGGAATTTTCTTCACCAGTGCTCATTACAGGAAGTGCAACAGTCGGTAATTTGCCTGCCGACGCCTCTGTCATGCCCAGCGCATAGGGGTCTCCAACTGTACCCTTAAGGAGCCGAAGCAGCTTCGACCGAAGAGCGCCAACTCAGGCAGCCCTTAACAACCCACTCCAAACTAGCGAGATATTAAACCATGAGGCATGATCCTCTACCTTTTCACGATTCTTCTTCCCCAGTCCGTCCAGTTGTAATTGTGGATCGCCCCTGTGGAAGAGGGAAGACTACAGAAATGATTGAATCATTCGAATATCACAAGCAGTATCTAGTCATTGTCCCTTTGCTCACTGAATGTGACCGCGTGATAGAGGCGACACAGAACCGAGGAATAACCTTTGAACAACCTGTAGCCGAAGCTGACACTGTATTCGACGACAGCGGGCAAGAGATAGTCACTACTCGGAAAATCCATTCCCTAAGGCGCCTATTGGCAGAAGGCCAAAACGTAGTCACAACTCATGCGATGTTTGATACGCTAGCAGATGTCGTCTCTGAGGGGTTATTGGACTCGTATGACATCCACATTGACGAAGTTCTCTCGGTCATAGATGCAAACTTCAATGTCAATTTAGAAGCATGGGATCGTATCTTCATAGAATCCGGTCTGTGTACAGTTGACCCCGAGACCTCTCAGGTTGTTCCTACGGATGCTTGGGACACCGAGTGCGCTGCTCTTGAGAGACACGTTCCAATGAAGTTCTATAAGGCCGCCAAGTCTGGACGCCTTTTCAATGTTCAAAATGGTTTCAACGTAGCGGTACTTCCGGAAAAGCTTCTCAAGGTGGGGAAGTCTCTGAGGATTTACACCTATAAAGCTGAGGGGTCTATCATTGCTGCTTACCTAAAACACTTAGGGCTAACCACGATACACGATAAGTTGGATGTTTTAGCCGAAAGCGTGTTCGTCCGAGAAGTCAGAGGCCTTATTACCGTCAAAGGAATTAAGTCTCTTGATCCGCTTTCATTCAGTCACACTGACCAAACAGACAAAACCTCAGGATCACCCGAGGTCTACGATGATTTGGTACCTAAAGCGCTGTATACGTTGGCACGAAATGCCCTTAAGGAAGTTCCTCTTGAAAATATCTTACTGACTTGCCCAAAGACAAAATGGTTCGCCGGAGGAAAAAGCCCGACAGTTGGCTCTGATGGCGTAGAAAAGGGAAAGTACCGTCCCGGTCCATACGCCAAAGGCTCTCGGCTTCAGGGCAGAAGCGGGCGTGTTCATTGGCTCCCCAATACGACTAGAGGCACGAACGATTATAAGAACGCAACGCACCTGATCTATCTCTATAATCAGTTCTTGAACCCCAACATCCTACGATTTCTCGGCAAAGGATCAGTGAGCCAGGACGACTATGCGCTCACTGAGTTAATCCAATGGGTTTGGCGATCTAAGGTCAGAGACGGCAAACCGATCACTGTTTATCTTCCCAGTCGAAGAATGCGTAACCTTTTTCTCAATTGGCTATGGGAAGAAGACATTCCAACACATGTCCTGCGAGAGGCGAATCGAGCGTCGTAATCATTGAAACCGAGGGAACACGTAACCAGTGAAGAAGCACTACTACACCGGAAGAAAAATTCTCGTAGGATAGTGAATATGAGGCTGCTAAAACGTGATTTCCTCGGCTCCCTATGGCCCTCAACCTTTGCCACTAATAAGCGGCAAGGAACTCGACTTAACATATAATTATCATATACTTAGAGGACATTGGTTAATAAACATCTCTATGTATCACTAAGGATGGCTGAGGAATTTCCACTGTAGAAGCCAAAATCAATTTCATCCTCGGACACGTTAACCCTTTGACATTAAGTTACGCCCAGTGCCGGACACAGTGTTAGTTGAGAGTACTCGATAGAAGCTGATCCTCTACCATCCCCTAAAACGCTTGCAACTTGATCATTGAGTACACTCTAAGTCAGTTGAAAGCACTCTAGGCGTGGGTAGAACTCCTCTTCAGTAAAGGCTTTCTCTTACGTGCTGAGGGACCCTTTTTTCAGAGGGAACAATAAGAACAACAATCCCCCTCTTTTTTGAAGTCGGTTCCCCAAACCCCCCACCCCTTAGTCTCCAGCTGAAAACTCTGCCAATAGGCCAAGGTTCTGTGTCCACCTTCTGAGGGTGGCGGAAATGGTGGCAATGAAGTCGATCTCGGCTTTTGGCAAGCAATTGCCTCAACGTCTAGGAACCTAAAGGAGATCACCACCATGATCATCGGATACGCAAGAACATCGACACTGGAACAACAAGCAGGACTAGAAGCCCAACAGACGATACTCACAGAAGCTGGATGTGAGAGGGTCTACTCCGAACAAGTCTCTTCTGTTGCCTGTAGAGAGGCGCTCAGTGAAGCTCTCAGCTACTGCAGAGAAGGAGATGTCCTCATTGTCACTAAGCTTGACCGCCTGGCTCGTTCAGTCAGGCATCTAGGCGAGATCGTGGATGGCTTAACTCAAAGAGGCGTCGCTCTAAGAGTTCTCGACATGTCCCTTGATACCTCAACTGCTACAGGGAAGCTCATGCTGAATGTCCTTGGGTCAATCGCTCAGTTTGAAAGAGAGATGATGCTGGAGCGGCAGCGAGAGGGAATAGCCAAAGCTAAAGCTGAGGGTAAATACAAAGGCAGGAAACCAACTGCACGTATGAGGGCCTCTGAGGTTCTTCAGCTACTAGGGCAAGGCTACAAGAAGCACGAGATCGCCCAGCGCTTAAGTATTTCTCAGAGATCGGTCTATCGGATCGTTAATGAGGCTCATCAGTCAGTGGTTGTGGAAACCAGCTGCTGAAATGGACGTTAGAACAAACAGCTCTTGGTCGTCAGAACAGGCTTTCAATACCAAGGGCTGTTATTGATTGGATGCAAGGAGAAACGTGACAAGGTTGCTCAGGTAGCGTCACGTTCAAACTCTTCTCCGGTACCCGTACATGTAACGACTTGACCTAGGATTCCGTTACAGTAAGTGTCGTACTCGAACCTCGAGGGTTCACCTGAGAAAACCGCAGTTGATGCTTTGGGAAAACACGCGCAATCCGTCACGGGTGATTAGCTCAGACAGCGGAGCGTCTGTGTAACAGTTGGTAGAGCGCTTCGTTTACACCGAAGATGTCGGGAGTTCGAGTCTCTCATCACCCACCATCCTTTCCGCACAATGTATCAAGGTCTTACGCGACTAGCACCTTTTGCTGTGCTGCGCATGAAACTGTGTCCGCTGCGTCTCCGCTGCACTTAGACAGAAAAGATGTCTCCAACACAGGAGATATGGACCATGGCAACAATCGTAAAACGGCCTAGTGGAAAGTGGCAGGCGACGGTTCGGAAGGACGGGCAATCCCGATCCAAGTCATTTCTAAAGCGTGCTGATGCGACGAAGTGGGCTCGTGAGACGGAGTTGAGCGCCGACAGGGGATTGCTAACCCCAGACCTCAGTGTGAACGTATCCGAGATGACACTTGGTGATCTCCTTGCGTACTTTGCTTTTCAGTTCGGCAAGAAGTACTTGGGCCGGGCGTAAAATTACGGAAACGCTAAGTTCGCTCTGTTTACGCCTTCAAGGATCGGGTTGGCTTACTGGCTGGCGATCCGAGTGTTTTCAAAACCTTCACTCGCCTGACGATCTGAAAAACTACTCCAAGAAGTAACTGAACTTGTGACCAGTAAGTAGGTGCCGTTTCCGGGTCAAACTCGAGCAAACTGGCAACAATCAACGGTCTCCCTCGTTAGGCGTTCCAGAGTGACACAATCACGGGCCTAGATCTGTGACGGCGATAGATTGGCAAGTGGTCCGCATTCCTAAAGACAATCACATGCGCCAGCAGCCCCGGTCCCGGCCGCCCACTCTCGATAGGACGTGAGGGCGGCGGAGATTGTGCACAAGTCTCACACTCCGAACAAACTTGGCGGACGCGCGCACATTAGACCACTGGCCCGCCTATCGAGAAAGTGAACCTGATCTTCGCGGGGGAAACACCTGCGCACAGAGGATCAGGTTCGTGATAAAATGTCGTGCCCAGAGTCAGAATAAGGAATTGCCCAATCTTACGTTTGTTTGGGCCAATCTAAAGTCGTTTGGACGGATACAAAGCACCAAATAAACCATTGGCTTGTAAAGCTTTGCCGAGAGATCGAGACTCTCATCACCAAAGATTCACGCCAATCGCAAATTGTGGACCCAGCGTCAGGGACACTTAGGCCTTGCAACCGATTGCAAGTTTGGGGCGATGCTGCGTAGTATTCAGCCATGAAATCGCATGTCAGTTTTACCCGTTGCCGCAGGTGCCCGTTGTGAGTGTAACCCTAAAAGACGTCGCCGCTCTTGCTGGCGTGTCGCGCTCGGCCGTGTCGCGCACCTTTACCGAAGGGGCTTCTGTTTCGGCCAAGACCCGAAGCAAGGTTGAGAAAGCCGCAGCGGAACTGGGATACAGCCCGAATGCGCTGGCTTCATCCCTTACGACTGGGCGGACCAAGCTGATCGGGCTGATCTCGAACAACTTTCACAATCCTATCTTCCTTGAGGTCTTCGACCAATTTACCCGAGCGTTGCAGGAACGCGGCCTGCGGCCGTTGATCGTGAACCTGACTGATGAAACTGAACCGGCCAATTCAGTGAGAATGCTGCGCCAATACTCGGTGGATGCAGCAATCGTGGCGTCCTCGACCCTCCCACCCAGTTTCGCCAAGGCGTTCCACGACGCGGGCGTTCCTGTCGTGCACACATTCGGACGGTCGGCAACCTCGCCCGAGGTCCATGTCGTGGGAATTGACAACGTTGAATGTGGTCGAATGGCCGCGCGTGAACTGTTGGCCCGCAGTTATCGTCGCGTCGGCTATCTGGGCGGACCGAAGGATGCAACCTCGGCGATGGATCGCTATCGCGGCTTCATGGAAGAAGTCGAAAAGCACCCCGAGCTGGAGGTTTCTCACTCATTTGCAGGGGCCTATTCCTTTGAAGCAGGACGGGCCGAGATGCTGCGTCTGCTAGAACAGGCACCGGCCGATGGCTATTTCTGCGGTGATGACATTCTGTCAATCGGCGCGCTGTCGGCTTTGTCCGATCATGGGTTGGAGCCGGGCAAGGACGTCGGGATTATCGGCCTGAACGATATGGAGATGTCGCGCTGGCAAAGCGTGAACCTGACGACGATTCACCAACCAATCAAGCAGATCATCACATCATCCGTCGACTTGGTCGAGGAGATGCTGAAAGACCCCGAACGATATCCCGAGGCCCGCATTTTCCCTTGCCGGGTGATCGAGCGGGGCACGTTGCGGCCCCGCCGCTGATTAACGGAACATCGGCGGGCGCGCGTCTGTCCACGCGCCGTTATTTTTGGACGAGGCAACCGCTGCGTGAACCGCGGCAATCGACCGAACACCATCAGCAGGGGTCGGCAACCCATCGCGGGCTTCGCCCCTGATCGCATCCGCCAGATCACAATAGATATTGGCTACGGCCAGCGGGAACCCCTCGGGGTGGGCAATCGCCACGCGGGACAGGCGTTGCGCGTCGTCGTGCAGACCGCCCTCGCCTTTTTCGATAATCTGCGTGCGGCCTCCGACCGGGGTATAGACCAATTGGTTCGGCTGCTCGGACGCCCAGCGCAACCCACCGGTTTCACCAAAGACCTGAATATCGAACCCGTGCTGACGTCCTATGGCGACGGATGAGGTCCACAGCCGACCCACCGCGCCACCTTCGGTGCGGAAGTTGACCATCGCATCATCCTCGAGCTCGCGGCTGGAAATGGTCGAGGCCATGTCAGCCGAAAGCACCTTGACCTCATCATCACTGATAAAGCTCGCCATATGCAGCGCGTGGATACCGCAATCTGCGAATTGCCCGGATACGCCCGCCATTGCCGGGTCATACCGCCAGCGCACGCGGGGGTTATCGGCATCGGTTGCGTCACCGTGGTGGCCGTGGCTGAAATTCGTCACAACCAGACGCACCTTGCCGATATCGCCCGCCCGCACCATCGCACGGGCCTGCCGCACCATCGGATAGGCCGAGTAACAGTAGTTCACAGCACAGATTTTGCCCGAAGCGTCTGCAACGCGGACGATTTCTTCGCCTTCTTCCACGGTCATGGTCATCGGCTTTTCGCACAGCACATTGAATCCGGCCTCAAGAAAGGCTTTCGCAATCTCGAAATGAGTCGAATTTGGCGTTGCGATGGTGACCAAATCAATCCGGTCGGCGCGCTCCGTTTCACCAGCCAGCATTTCTTGCCAGTCGCCATAGGCGCGGTCCTGGGCCACACCTAAACGTTGCGCGTATTCGCGCCCCACATCGGGGCGATGGTCCAGCGCGCCCGCGGTGAATTCAAACCTCCCGTCGGCCAGCGCCCCTAGCCGGTGGGCAGGTCCGATCTGACTGCCTTCGCCGCCACCAATCATGCCCCATTTCAATTTTGCCATGATCTTAGTCTCTCTGTTGTCTTGTTGTTTGCGCGGTCAGAAATCGCTGACCGCTTGCCATTGCCGCTGATCCGAGGAGGCACGCACCGCCGCTAGAACGCGGTTCACCTCGTGCCCGTCCCGGAACGTCGGCCAGATGTTCTGGCCGGAATGGATCGCGTGCAGGAAGTCCTTGGCCTCGATGATGATCTGGTCCTGGTACCCTGTCCCATGCCCCGGTCCCTGACAAAAGGGTTCATAATCCGGGTGCGCCGGGCCGGTCAGGATCTTGGTGAACCCCCGCGACGCCTCAGGTCCTTCGCGGCGGTAGAGCCACAGGGCGTTCTGGTCCTCTTGATCGAACCGTATCGCACCTTTTGTGCCTGAAATCTCATAGGCATAGCCCATCTTCCGCCCCGTTGCGACACGGCTGAAATACAGGTTGCCCATGACGCCGTTCTCAAAACGGCACATCACCTGCGCATGATCGTCATTCGTGACCTCTCCGCCCGGTCGCTGGCTGTGGACGGTCTCTACGTCGGCCATCACCTGCGCAATCGGCCCGATCAGAGCCATCGCACCATTGACCATATGAGGGGCCAGATCACCGATGGTTCCATTGGCCGTGCCAGTTGTGCGCCAAGTCGCCGGAGCCTGCGGGTCTGCATAGAAATCTTCGGTGTGCTCACCGCGGAACCAGGTGACGTCACCAATCTCACCATCTGCGATTAACTTGCGGGCGAATTGGCTGGCCGGAGTGCGGATATAGTTAAATCCAACCATGTTGATCGCCCCCGCAGCCTCGGCCGCGGCCACCATCGCCCGGCTATCATCAATCGACGCGCCCAGAGGTTTCTCGCACAGCACCGGTTTGCCCAGCACAAACGCAGCCTCGGCAATCTCACGGTGCGTGGATTGAGGTGACGCGATCACGATCGCCTCGACCCGCCCGTCACCAACGAGCGTGCGCCAGTCATGTGTCGCGCGGGCAAATCCATAGGCCGCGCGATACCGTTCGGCGCTGTCTGCGGTCGAAGCACAAATCACTTCTAGCCGCGGTCGCAGCGCTGTGTTGAACACGGCGCCCACCGCCGCCATCGCTACGGAATGGGCCTTGCCCATATAGCCCCCGCCAACGATTCCAATTCCGATTTCAGACATTTGCAACGGCCCCGAACATTGTATTTGCAACCGGTTGCAAAATCAGTATCGTGTGAATCGATTAAACGCAAGGAACAACAGTCCCTGCAAACCCATTCTCGCCGGAGGAAAAGCTGTGGCCACTTTGATGGACGGTATCAAAGGAAACCGGTTTGCTGTCTTTGGGCGTGCGGGCATGGACATGTTTGCCGACCCAGTTGGCGTGAAAAGCGAAGACGCGGATACGTTCCGCGCTGATCTGGGTGGGTCTTCGGCCAATATTTGCGCGGGATTGGTCAAGCTGGGCAGTCGGGCGTCACTGATCACTTCGGTCTCTGACGATGCAGTGGGGCGGTTCTGCCTGAACCGTCTGGCCCACTATGGCGTGGACACGTCCTATATCCGTGTTCTGGGAGGAGAATACCGCGTTTCGCTTGCCGTTTACGAAAGCCGAATTGAAAACTTCCAGAACGTCATCTACCGCAATGGCGCCGTTGATTTCCAAGTCACAAAAGAAGACATGGACCGGGTCGACTATGGAAAGTTCACGGCGGCGATTTCGGCCGGAACGGTATTTGCGTCGGAACCTTCACGCAGCGCCACATTCCGCGCCTTTGAGAATGCCCGAAACGCCGGGCTACCGATCATTTTTGACATCGACTACCGCCCCTATAGCTGGCCCTCAGCCGAAGTAGCCGCCGATGTGTTGTCCCGCGCAGGCGACGCCAGCGACATGATCGTCGGCAATGACGAAGAGTTCGGATTCATGGCCGGCGGCATGGAACGTGGCTTTGCAAAGGCGAAGGAACTGGCTGAAAAGCCGGACCGCATTGTCATCTTCAAGAAAGGCGAAGAAGGTGCGGTCACTTTGTTCAACGGGCAGGAAATCGAGACCGGGATTTTTCCTGTCAAAGCCGTAAAGCCAAACGGCGCGGGCGACAGTTTCATGGCGGGGCTGCTGGCTTCAATCGCGGCAGGATACGGGCTGGAAGACGCGGTCATGCGCGGCTCGGCCTGTGCCTCGATCGTCGTATCCCAGCCCGGATGCGCCCCGGCGATGCCCACCACACAAGAACTGGATGCGTTCCTTGCGTCTCATCCCGGCCCCACGACATAGGAGAGTCCCATGCATATCGCGCCCTATGACAACCAGAACAAGCCCATCGTCGATGCCGACGATCCGACGGTGCCCCTGAACTATTTCAACATCGTCAAGTTGAAGAAAGACGAGGCGTTCGCATACCAGGTGCCCGGCTATGAAACCTGCATCGTACCAGCCACCGGCAGCGTCGATGTCGAGGTCGAGGGCGTGCAATTTCCCGCGCTGGGAAACCGGGGTGAGGATGTCTGGGATGGCGAACCCGAGGGGGCATATGTTCCGGTGGGTGCCAAAGCGCAGATGGTTTGTGTATCTGACACCGCCGAGGTCTTCGTCGCCGGTGCCAAATACGACAAGGTGCTGGAACCTTTCGACGTGCGTGAACATGACCTTGTTCAATATGGCAGCGATGACACCAAGACCCATCGCAAGATCAAACACATCCTGGGCCAAAAACAGCATGACAAGGTCGGTCGCCTGCTGGTGAGCGAGCTGTTTACCGTCGGTCAGGGCGGCTGGTCTGGGTTCCCCAGCCACAAGCATGACACCAATCGCCTGCCCGACGAGACGCGCCATGACGAGACCTACAACTTCCGCTTCAAACCCAACTGGGGCTCGGGCCTGCAAATGCTACAACGCGAGGACAACAAGCCGGGCGACGCATATCACATCGTCGATGGCTCAACGATCTGTATCGACAAAGGGTATCACCCCTGCTGCGTTCTTCCGGGATATGAGATGTATTATTTCACCATTCTCGGCGGCCTGACACAGCGCTCGTTGGTACAGTATTTCCAACCCACCCATGCCTATCAGGTCGAAACCATACCGGGCATCAAAGACATGATTGCCAAGTTCAAATGACTCTTGCCACACTGAAGGATGTGCTGACCCCTGCCCATGAACAAGGGTATGCCGTCGGCGGGTTGGTCACACTGGGCTGGGAGGATATGCGCGCTTACGTAGCTGCCGCCGAAGCTGAAAACGCGCCTGTCATCCTTCAAGCCGGGCCAAGTTGCCGCGCGCACACGCCATTGCCGATTCTGGGCAAGATGTTTCGGTACCTGGCCGAGAACGCCTCGGTCCCGGTCGTGGCGCATCTTGACCACGGCTATACGTTCGAGGAGTGCAAAATTGCTCTGGACAGCGGCTTCACTTCGCTGATGTTCGACGGATCGCGAAAGCCCCTGCAGCAGAATATCGACGAAACTGCCGCCATTGCGGACATGGCCCACGCCGCTGGAATTTCCTGCGAGGGTGAGATCGGCTTCGTGGGCTATTCCGGCGGCGAAGGATCAAACGGCACCGACCCGGAAGAAGCAGCCCTGTTCGCGCGTCAAAGCGGCGTCGATGCGATGGCCATCTCGGTCGGCAATGTCCACCTGCAACAGGACAAAGAAGGAAAGCTGAACGAGGCCCGCATCACCGAAATCGATGCTGTTACTGATGTACCGCTGGTGATCCACGGCGGATCGGGCGTGCCAGTGGAACAACGCAGCCGTTTGGCGCGCGACACATCAATCTGCAAGTTCAACATCGGGACCGAGCTGCGCATGGCCTTCGGCCAAGCCCTTCGCGAGGCGGTGAACCGCGATGCAGACCGTTTTGACCGCGTGACCATTCTGAAAGAGACCCATGATCCCGTCGAAGCTGCTGCCCGCATCGTGATCCGGGCTTTCGGCGCGCCTCCGCAAAGGTAGGCGCAGACGTTACCCGTCGCGTTCCATAATCCACTCGACTTCGGGGGCCGGAACAAAGCGCCATTTGCGCAGCGGACCCGCCATGACGTTCAGATAGTACATCTCGAACCCGTAAGGCGCACCGCAAGGGTGATGACCGCGCGGGACGGTCACAACGTCACCATCTGATACAGCCATGGTCTCATCCAATTGGCCGTCATCTGTATAAACCCGTTGAATGCCAAACCCGTTCGCGGGATTGAGGCGATGATAGTAGGTCTCTTCCAGGTAGGTGATCCTTGGAAAGTCATCCTCGTCATGGCGATGGCTGGGATAAGACGACCAATGGCCGTTCGGCGTGAAGACTTCGGTCACCAAAAGGCTGTCGGCATAGTCTTCGTTTTCCATCGCGATGTTGTTGATATAGCGGGTGTTCACCCCCTTACCCCGTTCGGTCAAGGTGATGCCGTCCGGACCAATCCGCCGCGCCGTGTGCCCCCCTTTTCCCGGCGCTGAACAAACGGCAAGAACACAATCGGTTTCGGCAACGGCCCGCCACTCGACCCCATTGGGCAGATAGAGGCAATGCGGCGGCGTCTTCTCGAACACATTCATCCGGTCGCCCAGAACGCCCCAGTCGCGATCTGCTCCGCTGACTTGCGCTTTGCCTTCGACCATGACCAAAATGACCTCTTGGTCCCCGGTCACCTCGGACGCGACATCGCCCGCCCGCAGGTGATAGAGGCCAAAGCCAACATACCGCCAGCCCGCATTGGCCGGAGTGATATCATGCACCTTGCCGCGCGTGCCGAACGGTTTCCTGAGCAAGTCTGCCATGGCGTCGTCTCCTTGATGGGCGGGTCAGAACAGACCCGACTGGTGTTTCAGGCAGCTTGCCGTGTGTGCAAGGCCGAAAGCGCGTCGGCCAATTGCGACTCTGACCAACCTTCGGCGACCGCGCGGCGCAGGATGTCCGCCTGACTTTCTGGCGCATTGCCCCCGATCGGCGGATCCGTGTCCAGATTGGTAGGGAATGGATACCCTTCAGCCGTGGCCGCGATTGCGGCATTCAGTTCCAAGGCGTCCAGATCGCCTCGCTGTTTCAATGCGATCAGGGACGGAAAAATTGCTTGCGACATGGCTCGTCGATCCACGGCCTCCATCGCGCGCCCAAAGGCGGACGAGATTTGCAGCAAGTTCGCCATTCGATTGATATCCGAACTTCGGTTTTCGCCGGCAGCGTGGAACAACGCCGGGTTAAAGAACACCGCATCCCCCTTGGACAGAGGCAACTGGATATACGCGTCTTCAAAATGATCCCCATGAGCAGGGTCGTGGAAGGCCAGATAACCGGGCGCGTAGAGCTGTGAAAAAGGCAACAACTTGGTCGGCCCGCTTTCGATCGGCATGTCACAATGGGCCACCGCGCCCTGCAGGGTCAGTGCGGCGGTCAGGTGATGGGCATGGGCCGGGTAGCGTTCCGCACTATCGGCGCTTTGAAACCCAAGATGATAGTCGCGATGCGCCTGCTGCGCCTGACCACCGGGTCGCACCTGATTGACTTGCGCAGTGACCTGATAGTTCGGACCCAGCCAAGCCTCGCACGCGGCCGCAATCGACGTGTTTCCAAAATACAGTGCGAACCCTTCGGGGTCTCGCAGGCATTGCTTTTGCGCCGCGTTCCAAATCCGATCATTGGCGCCTGAGGCTGCAAAGTGATCGCCCTCTCCCGCTCCGCTTTGGCGCTCCTCGTCTATGATCTGGGTAAACACGTCCGTGGCCCGGTCGATCACCGAAGTATCCGAATAGGCCCCTTTCAACGCAATCACGCCGGCAGATTTATTCAGAACCCAACCCCATTCCGACAACAGGGCCAACCGTTCCTCGGGCTTCCTCAGCGCAGGTTGCAACGCCTGCATGTCATAGACAGGCACATTGCGTTCAACCGTTGCAGCAAATGGCACCGCATCCACCGAAAGATTCTGAGAGGTCAACACCTTGAATTCATCCAGATCACAGGATTCCCGGTCAAAATACCCGACACATCCAAGCTCTTGATGCACCATGATTTTCTCCTTTCTCATGGCTTTGGTGTTGTGACGTGTTCGTCCTGTCAGTTCGCGATAGACAACCCCGCCTTTCCGCACACCTCAAGGATGTGGTCGTAGCCCATTTTGGAGTATTCGTAGGGCGGCGCCTTGGCCGGGTCCTGTTCGGCTTCGACAACGATCCAACCGCTGTAGTCCAGTGCCTTCAGCGTGTTCGCGACGGCCTGAAAGTCGACGCAGCCATCGCCGGGCACGGTGAAGGCTCCGGCAATTACGGCATCCAGAAAGCTGCGATTGTTCTCGCGCGTGTCCTGCACGACCTGCGGGCGGATATCCTTGAAATGCACGTGATGCACCCGGTCGCCCCAACGGTTCAGAGTCGCCAGAACGTCGCCGCCCCCAAACAGCAGATGGCCGGTGTCAAAGCACAGCTTCACTTCGGGGCCAGACCCTTCCATCAACCAGTTCACATCATCTTCGCTTTCGATGATCGTGCCCATGTGATGGTGATAAGCCATCGGCATCCCCTGATCCGCCATCCACTTGGCCAGTTCCGTGATCTTGGCGGCATAAGCCAAAACTTCATCTCTGGACAGTTTCGGGCGGTCATTGACCGGCGTTGCGATCTGGCCCTGCACGGTGTTGGAACATTCCGCATAGACGATACAGGGGCTGTTCAGCGCCACGAATTGCGCGACCTGTTCGCGCACGGCCTCACGCTCGGTCGCGAAGTCGTTCACCAGCGACGCCCCGGAACACCAGCCACCGCAAAGCGCGATGTCATTCGCATCAAGATAGGCGCGCAGACCCTCGGTATCGCCGGGCATGCGCTGACCGCGTTCCACACCGGTATAGCCGATCTCGCGGGCTTCCTTCAGCGCCTGCTCCATTGTGTAGACGGCGGTCAGATCCGGCAGATCATCATTCTGCCACGCGATCGGAGAGATTCCGATTTTCACGCTCATTTGGTGTTTCTTTCCTTGATCGCCAGCTCATAGGCCGCGCGTTTTTCGTTCACTTCGGAGCGGATGCTGACCTCGGGCACCGCCACTTCCCACCACGTGCCGCCATATTCGGTCGAGGGGTAGGGATCGGTATCAATGACAACCACATACGGCCCCTTGATTTCGGCGCGTTTGGCCAGCGCGTCCTCCAGCTCGGCAATGGAACCAACCTTGATCGAGGTCGCGCCCATCGCTGCGGCATGGGCCGCAAAGTCGATAGCAGACGGGTTTTCATGGACGGCGTGATCCAACAGGTTGTTAAACTCGGCCCCGCCGGTGCCCATCTGCAACCGGTTGATGCAGCCAAAGCCCCGGTTGTCGGTGATCACAACCGTGAAGGACACCCCCATCATCGCGGCCGAAGCCATCTCGGAATTGGCCATCATATAGGTGCCGTCGCCAGTAAAGCAGATCACATCACGCTCGGGCTCGGCCATCTTGATGCCCATTGCGCCGGCAATCTCATAGCCCATGCAGCTGAACCCGTATTCCATGTGATAGGCACCGGGGCGCGGGGCTTTCCACAGCTTGTGCAACTCTCCCGGCATCGTACCTGCCGCACACATCACAACCGTATCGTTATGCGAGGCACGCTGAACCGCACCCACAACCTGCATGTCCGTCGGCAGAGCATTCCCATCGCCGGGCGCATCGGTCAGCTTGTCGACCTTGCCATACCAGTCGGCCTTAAGCGTGTCCGAGACCGGATCGGCGCGATAGCCTTGCAGGGCCGTTCCCAGTTCTTCCAACCCGACACGGGCGTCGGATTGCAGCGGCATCGCGCCGTGTTTCTCGGCGTCATAGGCGTTGGTGTTCAAGCACACCATCTCGCGCTCCGGGTTCGAGAACAGACCCCATGACCCGGTGGTGAAATCCTGCAGCCGTGTACCAACGGCCAGTACCAGATCGGCCTCGGCACACACGTCATTGGCAGGCTCGCCGCCCGTCACGCCAACCGGCCCAAGGTTCAACGGATGATCCCAGGCCAACGCGGACTTGCCCGCCTGTGTTTCCGTGATCGGAATATTGTGCGTCTCGGCAAAGCTCTGCAATGCGTCAGTCGCGCCCGAGTAATGCACTCCACCCCCGGCAATGATCACCGGGCGTTTGGCAGCCTTGATCGCAGCCACCGCACGGGCTAGTTCACCCTCATCTGGGCGAACACGGCGCTGATACCAGACACGGGGCTCAAAGAAGCTTTCGGGATAATCATACCCCTCGGCCTGCACGTCCTGACAGAAAGCCAGCGTAACCGGTCCACAATCGGCAGGGTCGTTCATCGTGCGAAAGGCGCGCGGTAGCGCGGTCAGCAGGTGCTCAGGCCGGGTGATCCGGTCGAAATAGCGGCTGACCGGGCGGAAACAGTCATTGGCGCTGACAGTTCCGTCGTTGAAATCCTCGGGCTGTTGAAGAACCGGGTCAGGACCCCGCGTCGCAAACACGTCGCCGGGCAACAGCAACACCGGCAAGCGGTTCACATAAGCCAACGCCGCCGCCGTCACCATATTCGTGGCCCCCGGCCCGATCGAGGACGTTACCGCCATCGCTTGCGTCCGGCGCTTTTGCTTGGCATATGCAATCGCGCAATGAGCCATGGTCTGCTCATTGTGGCCGCGATAGGTGGGCAGACTGTCCTTCACGGCGTGCAGCGCCTCGCCCAGCCCGGCCACATTGCCATGGCCGAAAATGGCCCAAACACCGGCGATGAAGGGTTCTCCGGCCTCGTTCATCTGCGCGCCCAGATAGCGCACCAGAGCCTGAGCCGCAGTCAATCTGATTGTCTTGCTCATTCGTGTTTCCTTTCAACACGCGGACCCCACGGGCGATCCGTTGAATTCCTGTACTGACTGGTTTTGTGACGGTGGTTCGTCAGACAGTTCCGCCCAACGACCCCTCAAGTTCGGCCAATTCCTGCCCGCCTGCCATCAGATCCTGCAATTCTTCAGGAGAGATTTCACCACGTTTGGCGGTACCCAGCGTCTGACCCCTGTTCAATACGGTAAAGCGATCCCCAACCGCCAAGGCGTGACGCACATTGTGGCTGATAAAAACGACGCCCACGCCCTGACTGCGCACCTTGTCGATTGTCGCCAGAACATTCGATGTCTGCCGCACCCCAAGCGCCGAAGTCGGCTCGTCCAGAATCAGGATCTTCGCTCCGAAATGCACCGCCCGGGCAATTGCTACCGTCTGACGTTCACCCCCAGACAATGTGCCAACGGCCTGATCCGGACCACGCAGGTTGATGCCCATCTTGCGCATCTCTTCCATTGTGATCTCATCCGCCAATTTCTTGTCGAAGAAGTTGATGCCTGCGACTTTCTTTGTCGGTTCATTACCCATGAAAAAATTCCGGCTAACGCTCATCAACGGGATCATGGCCAGATGCTGGTGAACCGTGGCAATCCCCGCGGCGATCGCGTCGCGAGGGTCCTCGAAATGCATTGGCTTGTCCTCAAAGAAGATCTCACCAGCGGTCGGCTTGTGCACGCCCGACATCGTCTTGATGAATGTGGACTTGCCCGCGCCATTGTCACCCAGCAGACAATGACACTCACCCGGCTTCAGATCAAAACTGACCCCGGCCAGAGCGATTACCGAGCCAAAGTGTTTCTGGATATTGACCATGCGGATGATCGGCTTGCGATCCTCTGCGTCGCCATGATGGAACTTGGTATCTTCGGTCATCTCAGCGCTCTCCTGTGATGATGCGGCGGATATAGGTGTTCAGGATCACCGCTCCCAACAGGATCACACCCAAAAACACCCGGAACAGAGAGCTTTCGACCCCGGCAAAGAACAGCCCCTGCTGTACCACGCCAAAGATCAGCGCACCCAGTGCCGCGCCAAGAACCGAGCCGTATCCGCCAGTCAGCAGCGCGCCTCCGATAACCACGGCGATGATCGCCTCGAATTCCTTCAGCAGACCGCGGTCGGCACCGGCCGAGCCAAACTCCATCACCTGACATGTGGCGAAAACGGTGGCGCAGAAGGCCGTGAACATGAACATCAGTATCTTGACCCGGCTCACCGGCACACCCGAGTTTCGCGCGGCCTCGGCATCGCCACCAGCGGCAAAAATCCAGTTGCCGAACTTCGTTTTGGTCAGCAGCACATGGCCAAATATGATGATGCCTATGGCCCAGATGATCAGCATTGGAATGCCGTCCACCACGGGCTGGCCCGCTCGTGTTCCGCGCTCGAAAGTTTCGATGATACCGTTGTCGCCCAGCCAGACAAAAAGACCCTGTCCGATTTTGCCGCCAAAGACCGAGGCCAGCCAGTCGCCTTCGGCCACGTCGCGAATTCCGCCGATGATGGTTTTCCGCTCGATGGTTTGCGGCAGGTAAATCGTGAACCCTCGCAGGATGAACAGAAACGCCAATGTCACGATAAAGCTGGGTAGACCGGTGCGCACGACGATATATCCATTCACCGCCCCGATAGAGACACACAGCGCGAAGGTCACAATGATCGCCATCCAGACCGGCCAGCTTAGGGTGACCGAAAAGATCGCGATCATCATACCCGCAAACCCGATCATCGAGCCGACGGAAAGGTCGAACTCTCCGGCGATCATCAACAGGCAGGCGCCCACGGCGATAATCATGAACTGGGCCGAAACGATCGACCAGTTCATCACGCCCTGCGCATTGAACATGCCGCTGTCAAAGGCGAACAGCAGGAAAAAGGTGAATACGGCAACAGTCCCGACCATGCCGCCCAGCTCAGGACGGATCAGAGCCCGTCGCAGCGGCGATATCTCTTTGATCCGTTCGTCGCCGCCGGTTGCGGATTGCGCTGAATCAGCCATGGGTGCCTCCCCTCGCGCTTCAAAGTGCATAGAATTTCAAGGGTGCGGACACGCATTCGGCATCCGCACCAATGGGAAGATCAGCGGTATTCGCCCGCGAATTCTTCGATCTTCTCCAACCCGTCCGCGGTTACAAAACCGGGGCCGGAATTGATGTTGTTGCCCGGCAGAACACCATAGCGATGATAGTTGGCCATAACCACAACCGGCAGGTAAGCCTGCAAGAACGGCTGCTGGTCAATGCCCCACTGGATCACGCCGCTCTTGATGCCTTTGACGATCTCGCCACCCAGGTCGAACGTGCCGAAATAGATGTCACCCGCCATGCCATTTTCTTCCAGCGCCAGAATGGTCGGGTCAGCCGACGTCGGGCCCAGCGTCAATACGGCTTCGGTGTCGGGATTGGCCGACAGGTATGCAAGAACGCGGTTCTTGATCTCGGCCGGGTCCTGACCCGCGTCGATCATCTGCTCGCCAAGCTCGATACCCAGACCGTCAGCGAAACCCTGGCACCGTTCCTGACTGGAAGGCTGCACGATGTAGTGGTTCACACACAGGAACGAACCGATGCCATCATCCTTGGCACGCTGGCCTGCGGCAAATCCGGCGTCATACTCAGGCTGGCCCACATACATAAGAGCACCCACTTCGCGCGCTTTCTCGGGCGTGCCGGTGTTCATAATGATCACGTCGATACCGGAATCCACGGCCGCCTTGATCGGACCTTCCAGAATATCCGGATCGGCCAGAGTCGTGATGATCCCGTTCGGTCCCGATGCCGCCGCCTGATCGATGATCCGCGCCATGTCAGCAAGGTCTCCGGTCGGCGGGTTGCGGTATTCGACCTCGACGCCCATCTGCTCACCTGCCAGGGCGATCCCGTTTTTGATGGTGTTCCACCAGCTGTCGCTGTCAGGGGCGTGACTGACCAGAATGTATTTTTCGCCTTCTGCCGCGGCACCGGTAGCACCGGCAAACGCGACGGCGCTGGCCAACAAGACGCCTTTTACGAACATTTTCATTTCCATTCCTCCCAATAGAACAGTCAATCTTCGTGCCGGGTCCGTCCCGGCCATTCGGCTAAACCGAATCTCCTCTGCCCCGATCAGCGTCAGAGCTTCCCTCAGTTTCCGGATATAGAATTATTTTGCAACCGGTTTCAAAACTTCCTCCATTGTGACAGGCCGCCCGGACTGAGCTGATCGAGTTGCGGCTTCGGCCATCGCAAGGGCGGCAACGCCATCCTCAAGCGTCACAGGCATCGCCGCACCGGTCTGCACCGCAGTGGCGAACGCATCCCATTCGGCGCGATACGCAGACATGTAGCGCTCGAGAAAAAAGTAGCTGGGTCTTGCCCCAACCACGCCCTTATCAGTTGACTTCACGACCGAGTTTTCAAGGATGTTGTGGGCCTGCAGCAACCCGCCCGAGCCAAGTATTTCAACCCGCTGGTCATACCCATATACCGCCCGCCGCGAGTTTTTGATCACTGCAATTCGACCATCTGAATAGGTCATCGTGACGACTGCAGTGTCTACATCCCCGGCCAATCCGATCTCTGGATCTACAACCGAAGATCCAACAGCAGAAATTGCCACAGGCGCATCGCCCATGAGGTAATTCGCCATGTCGAAATCGTGGATCATCATATCCCGAAACAGGCCACCCGACACTTTGACGTAGCTGACCGGAGGCGGTGCGGGGTCAAAAGATGTGATCGACAGCAACTCGGCCTTGCCGACTTCTCCAGCATCAAGCGCGGCCTTCAACGTGGAAAAATTCGGGTCAAAACGGCGATTGAAGCCAATCATGACCGGCCGTCCATTGGCCGAAGTCGAACGCTGGCAAGCCAGTGCGCGCTCAAGATCAAGATCAACCGGCTTCTCGCACAACACGGCCTTTCCCGCCAATGTTGCTGCTTCGATCAGGTCGGAATGAGTATCGGTAGGCGTGGCGATCAGAACGGCATCTATTGCAGGCGTTTGGATAATCTCATCAGACCCTAGGACTTCGGCCCCGTATTCTGCGGCAAGGTTTTCCGCGGCGTCCAAAGACGCGTCCGCAACTGCGACCAGCTTGCTCTGAGAGTGCCCGGCGATGGTATTCGCATGCACGCGACCGATGCGTCCGGCCCCCAGCAATCCGATCTTGAGCATGCGGTTCTCCCGAATCCAATTTCGCGTGCCACAATGTTTCGCTTTGCAACCGGTTGCAAGAATTATTTCTCAATACCCGAAAAATTGTGACCCGCCACGAATGAAATGGGGCAAGAACGGTGTCGCGCCCAAGGAAAAAAAATTTGCGTAAGGGGCAACCCAACCCGAACAAAGCCGAGGCTGATCCGCGCGCTGCACCGGCGTTATTTTCAGGTGAAAAACTACCCCGAGATTTTCTGCACGTTTTGTGCAATAATGTCTGGAAGTGTTTTTTTAAAAGGTGTTGTAACGATGATTGAGTATGGAGTCGCTACAGGTAGCGTTACTAAAGCTTTCTTCGGCGTGCCCGCCTACGGTGCGTCCAAAGTTCCTGAGTGGGTAAATTTTTTCGACGACAATCCCGAACTGCTTATTGTTAGTATCATCGGCATTCTCCTTGTCGCACGGTATTTGCTGGCCAGATGAAAACTCCAATTGGAAGGCATTCTGGTTCGGGGGGCTAAACCGCGAATACCATCGGTACGACTGCCAAGTACTTTGTGCTGGTCGGTTTCCAAATAGATCAAATAGATAGTGGCGATCCCGGAAGGACTCGAACCCTCAACCTGCTGATTAGAAGTCAGCGCTTCTGACTCCCCAAATTGCTGTTTTGCATGGCTTTTCCTACAGGTGTCCTGAAAACTTTCCACGGATATTCCACGGAAGGGGGATTTATGCCATAACGGAATAGCGGGATGGCCGTTTCTGATAGCGGCATAGCTAACTGCCCTCAACGGCATCCCCTGCCCTGCAAAAGCGGCACCTGTCGGAAATAGCGGCATCGGGAGTGCATATGCCGAAACACGATCCAAAATCCAAACGTAACGCGACCACCTTCACGAAGGGTGATCCACGGGCATCGGCTGCAGCCCAGAAGCAAAAACGCGGCCCATCCATGTCTGCGGAGGCGAAGGCCGAACTGCTCCAGAAGGAGCGGGAGATTCGCGAACTTCGACAACGGGCAGCGAAAAACAACTTCGACAAAGCGACCACGCTGGACCGGATAAGGGAACTGGAACCGATCTGGCTGGATGCCCTCAAATCCCTGCTGGAAGATGGCGATCCTTCGATTGTCCGCTGGGTTGGCTCACGCATCGCACCGGAAGTCACTGTTGGCGATGAGGAGTTGCAACGGGTGCTGGAAGGTCATCAGGCAGCCATGGAAGCGATGACCGAGGAAAACGCCAGACTGCAGGAACGGCTGGAACTATACGAAGGCACCCCGGCGATGGCTCAGGCGTTCGACAATGCCCAGAAGCACCCAGAAGCGTAAGGACGTGCTGGAAAGCCTCAGGCGGCAAACTGCCCAGATGCAGGCTATTGTCAGCACCGCAAAGCAACTCAATCCCGTTGAGTGGGCAGAACGTGCCTTAGGGTTTCCGCTGGTTGAGTTTCAACGGACAGTCATGTTGTCCACGTCCAGCAGGCTTTGCGTTCTGGCTGCCCGTCAATCAGGCAAATCGCAGGTGTCAGCGGCGCTTTGCGCTCAACAGGCAGCGGTTCGGGCAAACTATCGGGTTAACGTCATCGCTCCGACGTTCCGGCAGGGTTTGCTGCTGGCCGAGAAAATCGAACACTGCCTTCTGAATAACAACGTGCTGTATAAGCGGACACGGGAACGGATAGACCTAGAAAACGGCAGCCGGATAAACGTTTTGCCCGGTGACAGGCCCGAGTCAGTCCGTGGCGGAACCTGCGACCTGCTGGCAATAGACGAAGCCGGATTTATCAAAGATAGCCTTATCGCCGCCGTTGTTCCTCAGATCGCAGCGACACGGGGCCGGATGGTTCTGATCAGTACGCCAAACGGACCACGGGGCTTTTTGTATGAAAGCTACAACGCACCGGAATTCGAGACGGTTAAGGTTAGCGCTTATGAGATTGAACACTTCGATCAGGATTTGATTGCGGAACTGAAAGCCCGTCTCGGCCCTGCCCTGTCCCGGCAGGAGATCGAAAGCGAATTCGTCAGCAGTAATGCCAGCGTGTTTGATTCATCGGTCATGGATCAGTTGTTTCGCCCTGCCGATCCCGTTGATGCCTTCGATGACGATCCCGAACCGGCGGCATCTTCTGGCCTGCTGGACAGGTTCAAAACAAACGGCTCATCCCTGCAAAGCCTGATTAAGGATTAAGGAGTTTATTGATGCGATCCCTGCGCAGATCGAACGATGACAATCCCCGCTATACGACGCAGAAAAACGCCGCGACCGGGAAAATATATGCGGTATCAGGTGGCCGGGCTAATCAGGCACTGGTTGCCCTGTCCGCTCAGGCCCGTTGGTATACTGAAGATGGCGGCACATGGGTCATGGCCCCGCAATGCCTGTATCCTGCCCGAACATGGTTTGCGGCGGATGGCTTCGATGCCCTGATTGATTGGATATCCAGCGATATCAACGCCACCATGATCGGCAGAAAGTCGAAGCTGATGGCTCCGACGGTCATCATCGTTGATGTTTCGCAAAGCCCCGATGCGGTTGATCTCCTGCGGGAACTGGAAAGCGATTTTATTCGGGTCGTGCCGGTTCGTCTCGGTGCCGGCGATGATAGCCCGTTGAAGGGCTATGACAGGACAAAGGCAGGGTCTTTGCGGGTTGGTGCGAATTGGCTGGTTTCGTGGTTCAACAACACGATCAGCCGCGATGAGCCTGAGGAACAACTGCACGGTCATCCGTTGGAGCGGCGTAAGATCGTGATGGGGTTTCAGAACTATGTGGACGAAGTTGCGCCGGGGATGACGATGGCGGAACTGCGGGAGGCGATGGCTTCTGCAGAATCGCTGATTAAAAAAGCAACCACGGCATCGGGTGAGGAAGTGCTGGACCTGTCAGCCCCTGAAACCGTGGCCTGTGCCGTTATGCTGGCAGCACTGGCCCTGCAGATAAATCCCCCCTCCGTCTCGTTTGATATCCGCAGCCCATGGGGTTGGGGACCGAGACAGAAGGGGAACTTTTTCCCTGCCTCATGGTGCTAAGTGCGTTTGGCCGGTCTGGATATTGGCGGCTATGCGGACAACACCGCCCTGACGGTATTGAGGAGGGAGGAAGGCATAGATTCCGACGTTTGGGCGATTGAGGCGGTCCACAGGCTGCCGTTGATCAGGTCAGCGAAGGAACAGGCCGCAGTGCTTCAACCCCTGCTGGATGGGCTTTACGGGCTGGCCTATGACGCAGGCGGAGTCGGTCAGAACTTTATCGAACACCTCAACACGTCAGCGCTTTCCTATGTGGTGCCGGTTGTCATCACCGGGGGCAGTTCTGCACCCCATGTTCACAAAAATCGGGTTGTCGTTTCAAAGCGGCGGCTGATCGGATCGCTGCAATCCATGCTGGCAATGCGTGAACTGAGTGTTGATGCCGATGCCGTTGGGAAGGACGAACTGCGGCGGGAGATGCAGGACTTTGTTCGGGTGCCTTCGGGACGTTTCACGAAGATGGAAGCAAAGCAGGGCAGCCACGATGACTGCCTGTTGAGTTTGGCGATTGCAACGCTGTTATGCAGGAGGGTTTGATATGCCGGGGAAGGAAAAGCGAACGCAGATTCCGTCGCACATGTTGTCGGAACAGGCCATGTTTATCGCCTGTCTGCACCTGACTGTCAGGGATGCACTGGGCGATCCGATAGCGTCTGCACCCCGCGAACGTGCCGATCTGGTTGCGAAGGCCCGTGCATATCTGTGCTTTAGTCCTGAACTGGATGTTCTGGCAGCGCTGGCCGGGATTATTGACGGGGATCGCATCAGGGAGTGGGCACACGAGCAGCGGCGCAACGGGTGGCATGGCGCTGCTGCTCATCCTGAATCCTTCCTGTCCTGACATGGGAGGTTGGGAAGATTCGTGAAGCTGATAGCGCGTCGGAATTGTTTTTTCCTCCTGCCAGTGGGAGGATGGGAGGAATTCACCCCTCCTTATGGCTTTAGCTACTCAACCGGAAAAGCGAAACTTCAAACGGGATTTCAACCGCTAGATCGTCTCCAGTATATAAAAAGTCAGAAAATACTTCCCAACCTCCCATCGCGTTGATATTGATAGGGAAATTTCCGGTATACCCCGAAAAACCTCCTAATAACTTCCCATAAACCTCCCGCAAACGTCCCATAACTGCGATTATGTTAAGTTTTAGCGGTATCTGAGCACCGTTTCTGCGCTTTTCCGCGCCTGCTGGCCGCTGATCATCGCACAACACAACATGTTGTGCCTGCCCTGCCCGTTTGCTATCCCTTCACCCTGCGCGCTAACGCCACTTTCTGCCGTTGGAAACTGGGAACTTTACAACGGCAAGGGTTGAAGCTTTCTACCTGAACAACGACATACACGCGAAGCGGAACCGCGACATCGAATACGTTAGATCCGTAATGTGATGACCGCTCGTCAGATTGGCTTAATATCGCAAGAAAATGGCACGGCGGAACAAGCGAAAAATTCATGCGATCACCACATAAGCCATTGTAAAAATGATGACTTTTGGAGGTCACTCATATGAAGCAACGTGCCAAATACTTCTTCGCTGGCTTAGCCATGGCTGGGCTGGCAACTTCTGCTGCCGCTGAACGGATCACGGGCGAGGAAGCCTCAAAACTAATTAGTATTGGCAACCCCATTCATGTTGACGCGTACGACCAAAAGGATGGTCAACATGAATACCATTTGTTGATCGCTGTACCTTCCACGGGAACTTACATGTGTTGGGTAGAAGGTAGCCCGTTTTCGGATGAATTGAGCGCATATTGTGTGGGTAACTCCGCTCAAACGCCCCGTCCGTAGCTGAACATCCGCCGCCGCCATAACCAGCGCTTCTGCAGCGATACCTGTCGCAACCGAGCCCACTACGCCGCCAAAGCGAAATAACCACCTCCGTCGCCGTATAAGTTGCGGCGGGTGCCCTACCTAGGTTGGTCGTCTATACCTGATGGTTTTTTTGTTCGCTGATGACAATTGACAGGTGATAGAACAAAATTAGAACATACAGCTATGAAAAAGTGGCCACGCACAATCCCCTTCGATCTACGATGCAAACTGGAAGGCCTGCGCGAATATCGCAGCGCACCGAGTTTGCAGGATGATTGGGGGGCAATCTTCGAGTGGCTTAACGAGCACGGCGTCGAGCCGCCAGATCATGCCCTGCCAATGGAGCCGGAACTTAATAGCCCTGTCGGGCATTCATAAAACCCGCGTTAGATATCAGGGACCGAGGCTACCCAACCACGAACAAACACGTCCCCGTCAGCGTCTAATTCGCATACCGCGTCAAGGCGACCGCCGGGTCCAAGGTCAAGCTGGCTATGAAGAGCCTCGCGCTCATCATCAATGGGCGGACGACAAGTTGACCATGACTGGAGATACCAATCAGGAACATCTTTGGCGTTGTAGGAAAAGTACTTGCGCTCAGACCTTTCATCTTCGATGCCAGTCATCACCGCCCTTAGACCATCATCGCCAAAAACCATGAGAAACTCGCCTTCGGCGATTTCCGGTGCGTCCAGATACCTGCTTTGCGAGGCTTCGTAAGCAAAGTATCCCAAACCGCCCACGACAACAGCGCCTATCACCCATTTCTTCATTGTTTTTCCCTCACGTCACACGCCTAACTCACCGGTCAGATAAGATCAAGCGCAAGAAATCCCTTGCGAAAATCTGACATTTTCAAATCAAAAGATTGAATTCATGGCGCTAATAAGCAAAACCCGCGCTGCCTGTTTCGCTGGAGGGGATCTCGACAGCGTGGGGCGTTCGTGAGTGGTAACTCGCGATAGGTAGCGCGCGCGGATTACTCATCACCGTGCCACAACGCCGCAAGAAAAAACCCCGCGCTGAGGCGGGGTGAAGTCACTCACGTAGGGTTTCAGGGGGAAGCTGAAACCGTAGGTAATACGCGCCATGTCGAAAGCTGGATTACGAAAAGACACTGCACCCCGCACGGAGGCGAGGTGCAGTCACTCATGAGACGATCCCGGCTGGCTGTTCGGGATCATACTGAATACGGCGGAGGTGGGGGATTGGATCAAGTCGGTCAAATCGTCCAATGCGGATAAAGTCAAAGTAAAGCCGCAGTAGCTATAACAATTTGAGTTTTCTGCCGATTTGATTTTTTCGCGCCACGGGTTGGCAAAAAATCACAAGCAAAAACAGACAACAGACCCAATATCCAAGGCATAACAGCCAACGGAAAAGATTTAGTGATGATGAAACTAGCAGTAGTACCGCTGATTGCCCTAGGAGGCTTAACAGCCTGCACTGAGGCACAGGTAAATGACTATCTGACAGAAGTTGTTGACCACGCTTTGATGGCACCATCCGCAACACGGAACAGTTGTGTTCGTGTTTCACTGAATGGATGTATTACGCCAAACGCATACGGTATGGGCACAGGTATGGACCAATACGGACGCATGGTTCACCACGACCCGCTATGGAATGGGGAACGCGGCATCCACGCACCAGGCGGACCCAACAATATTTGGATGAACTAACGCAAAGTCAGGAGGCGAGCCTGTGAAACGTATAGTCACCATCTTCTGCCGTGGGTAGGTTGTTGAGGTCGCGCGCGATCCGCTGCTGCGCTGCCCGTTTGCGGTCCAGTATGCGCTGGATATGAGGCGGGAGTCGTCTCATGGGTTCACCTGCTTTCCGAAAAATAGGGATGAAGGTCGTTCGGCTGGCCGGTCGAGCAACAGCCAGGTCGGGCGCTGGTCAGATAGCGCAACAATAAGTTCATGCAGGAGCGGGACAACGGCGGCCTGAGGCGTGGCGTAAAAGTCCCGTTCGATGCGGGGGAAATCTGATCGGCGGCCCATCAGTGGCGGGCTTTTTGTTCAGGGATGATGGCAAACATGATAATCGGTACTCACTCCAAAGTGTGTTGCGGCGTGGTCGGGTTGTTTGGTTCCCTTCCGCGCCGCGCATCGTTTCAGGGGTTGGGGATGGATTCAGGCATCCGATACAGACTGACTGTCAGCCGCCGCCGGGCGTTGTTCCTTCGTGGCGTTGTTGGTTTGGGCTTTGGCTCCGGTTTGCCCTGCGGATGATCAGGCCGGTCGAGCCGAACAGATACCCGTTCGGGATTCCCAGCTTCTGCCAGTGCGACTTTGATGCGCTTTAACTCAGGCTCGGACTCCGCTCGGATAGTCACGGCCCCGCCGATCATGATGGCGCATGTGACTTTGCTTCGGGCCTCCGCCTCCTGCGCTGCTTTCCGAGACGCTTCGCGCACTGCTGATGCGGTTAATTCCTGCATCTTGATCCTCCCATCCGGTGATTAGTGGAACATCCGTGGACTCCCCTCCCTCATGCGGGTTGGCAGAACCGTTGTTTTGTTGGCGTTTGTCGCTGCTGGCGTTCTGATTGCATGGCAGCGCTCCCGATTTCCTGCGGGATAAATATCGGCGGCGACTGTAGATCAGGCGGCGTTCCTCCGGCGTCCACGCTGGCCGATAGCCGAAGGCAGGAGCATGTAAAAAGCTGGATAGTTCGTCGGCGTCGTTGATGCTGCGCAGCTTTGCAATCAGAGTGTCAAAGCCTGCCAGAGACGGGGGGGTTGTAACCTCGTCTACGGCAGGGACATCGGCAACATCGGCATCATGTTGATCGGGTACGTTTGAGCATGGATCACCCTGTTCAGATGCAGGCTCCAGCGGCGCGATCAGGTGTTTGAGCAGGGTCATGCGTCACCTCAGCTTTGCGTTAAGGAAGCAGGCACCGGCGCTGTTTGGCCCTGAGATCAAACCGGGTTCCGCCGTTTTCAGCCTGCGGGAAAAGCTGTTTTTGGCTGGCATCGTTCCTGTCAGCCCCTGCTCATGCCACCAGTTGCGGAAGTCGATATACAGTTCGGCAACGGTCGCGCGCCTATTCGGTGCCAGTTCCAGCCGTTCTGCCGCCCAGCCGCGCACTCGGTCCGAGTCCACCATCCATGCGGCTTTGGCGATTTCGCTGGTCTGCGGGTTGGTAAACGATCCGCGCTGCAGAAGGCCGCAGGCTGCATCAACAACCAAATCCAGCAGAAAGTGGAGTTCGTTTGCGACGATGCGCGGAACGAGTCCTTCATCCGCCATCTGGCTTTTACCGTCCTGCCCGAGTTCTGCGGCGGTTTCGGCAAACACGTTGTCAAACGGCACGATCAGGATGCGCCGGGCAATTCCGGTATCAACGCCGCCTGCGAAGGTTGGCAGGTCGTTACAGGTGAATATGTGCTGCGCGACGGGGAAAAAGTCGAACGGGTCCTTATGCTTCGCCTCAGCCTGACAAACATCGCCGGTGATGACGCGTTTAAAAGCCTCGCCAGCCATGGCACGGCCTCCGGTTTCCTCCGCGATGTTCAGAACAGCGCCACGCATACGGGCCAGCCCGAACCGTTCACCCATCGCGTTCGGTGCAATAGAAGTGACTGCGCGTTTGTCCACTATTGATGAAAGCAGTAGGCCGGTTTTGGATTTGCCAGCGCTGCCACTGCCCAGAAATATCGCGGCCTTCGGATAGCGGAGTCGGGTGCCATATCCGAGCGCTGCCGCCGCTGCCAGTTCCAGCAACAGGATTGTCCGGTCCTGCTGGTCCTGCAGCGCATCCTGCATGCTGAAACCCATGTCAGGCTGTTCGACCTGCATGCGCTCATAGGTTTTTTCTGCCGAAAACAGGCCATCCAGCAGGGTTTTCAGGTCGCTATTCTGAAACCCCCGCTCAAAGTCAGGGCCGCGCTTTTCCTGCCAGTTGCAATCGACCATATGGCGCGCCCGTTGCTTTCGGGCATGGGGCAGAAGCACGGCTTTGAAAGTCCCGTCATCCTGTTCCCTAAAGCTGATAAAGCCGTTGCGGGTCGCGATGCCGGTCGCAGCGTTGGCGAAAAAGTCCGGCGATTCCCGCGTTGAAAACAACAGGGCGCGCACACTGGTTACTTTCTGCTGGCTCACGTTGTAGCGCGACACGCTGCCGGACGGGTTTGTAAAAGTTGCCCCGTCATACGCCTGAATATGTCGGCTCAGGCGGTTGTCATCCAGCGGAGTCCAAATCCTGCCATCGAATATCCATGCGGCCCCTTCACAGATGACCACGGGGCCGAACAGGTTTTCGAGATGCTCCAACACCTTCGCGGCAACTTCCGCATCCGATCCGATGCTTAGTTCCTTACCCGGTCGCGGCTTTTTGGCGTGGATGCGCTCGGCATCGTCAACAACGGCCTCAACCGCTTCCCTTCCCTGCTCGGACAGAACGTCGTTAAGATCAGCGGTTTTGCCCAAAACGCGCGGCATCGCGACAACGTATGCCTGCAGGTCTGGATGGGCCTTAGCCGCGTCTCGGGCCATCGCACGGGTGGCCTGCACTTTGTCTGCGTCGGCAATCAGTTCAACGCGCCCTTCGGCTCCGGCTGTTCCTATCTCCCGCAGGCCGCCGAGACAAACCCGCACTTCTGCCGGTCCTGCAATCATGCGGGTCAGGCCAGTTTCAATCCCTTCGGCTATCGCGACACAGGCGGCTGCAGGGTGCCGCAGGGTGACGAAACCGTCACGGATAGAACCGCAGGACAGCTTTACCTTCTGCCCCTTCTGGTCGCGGCGTGGGCTGCCGTCATGGTTCAGCAGCGTTCCCTGCATGCCCGTCACCTGCCCGTCAGGGTTCCGGCAGATCGCAACCAGCGCCGGGTTCGTCCTGCCCTCAGGCTTCACGCGATAGTCAGGCATAAAGCCCAGATCGGGAAACTGCAGGTCAACGTCTCCGAGATCGCGATGGGTGCGCAAATAGATTTCGGCGGGGGTGTTCGCGATGGGCTGCAGCCGTTGTAATTCGTGTTCGATCCAACGGATTTTGGAAGCCTGTTCAGCGGCGCGTTCGGCGTCCTGCTGCGCTTTTTCCTCCGCAGCCTGCTTTGCCTGCGCTTCCTGCTCCGGCGTTGGTTTGCCGTTGGCTTTGCTGCGCGGTTTGGCGTGTCCGTTGGTCAGGATTTGTTCGCCGGTGATCTGGCTCACCTCGCGCACGGCCTGCATGAAATCCACGCCCCGCACCGCCGAGACAACATCCGTTAAGGTAATTCCGCCGGGATTGCAGGAGCAAAAGCAGCGCTCGGCCTGCGGGTCATAACGAAAACTGGGGTTCCGATCATCGTGCCCCGGCATAGGGCACCGCATGTGCGCACTGCCCCTGATGGGTTCCGCTCCGATAGCGCGCAGGATTTGGTCAGCGTGGCGCGCTTCAACAGTACGGATTCTGCCTGTCAGTTCCTTCTGCATATTGTCTGTCCTTCTGGCCTTCTGATGGGGTAGCAGCGCACCATCTGGCCGTAACTTATTGATACTGTTTACTAAACCAGCCGCCGGGAACTGTTGGATTCCACGGATGTTCCACGATTAGCCCCCGTTTTGGGCGTTATGGTCCTGCCAGCTTTGAAGCGGGGGCAGCGGCAGGATGTAGGCGATCACGTATTGGCGCGCCCGTGTCAGTGCCGTGTAAGCCCATCGGTATTTGGTTTCGAGGTCTGTGCCGCCCATCCACGAGCCGATGACAATCACGTTGTCACGTTCGCTGCCCTGCGCTGCGTGGCAGGTGATGGCCCATCCGTAATCGACGGGGATCATCGGCAGATCAGCTTTTTCTAGGGCTTTGCGGTTCAGCTTCGTTGGCTTCGCGTCATAGGTCTGGGCCAGCCTGTTGACCGGGATTGCGAAGGCTTCGGCTTTACCGCTGATTTCCTCACCTGTTTCACCGTGCGTGTAAGCCGTGATGACGTATCCGTTGAGATCATCGCGCCACTCCAGCGCGCCGATTGTGATCGTGTCGCCGTTGGATAGTCCTGTTGCCGGGCAGTTCCTGCAGATCAGCAGGCGGTCGCCGGGTTCGGGGTGATAGGTGTGGCGGCCATAGTGCAGCGAACGGATCGCGCGGTTTACCTTCCTGCGGGTTGTGTGTTTGTCCACGATGACAAAACCAGCGCTGGCGAAGGTTTCAGGGCTGTTTTCCACGGCTTTCTGCCACCATGAATAATCCCTGATGAGGGCATGTTCATATGTGCCCGTTTGGATGCCCTGCCCCTGCCGCAGTTTGGTTGCCAGTTCCAGCACAGAGCCCTGTTCCTGCCGGTGTATCTGGGTCAGTTCGGCGTCGATGCTGCCAAAGTCGAAATAGCCCATCACGCCGCCTCCACCGGGGGAAGCTGGAACACGTCACCCAGCGCGAGGATTCGCACGTCAGCGGACAGGAGGTCGCGCCACATGCTGCGGGTAATCATGCTGCTTTCATCCAGCAGGAGCAGGGACGCGCACTCAATCAGGGCCGGGTTAAACGAAAAGTCGGGCTGTTTGAGTTTGTCCACGCGATCAATCAGGCGGAACATCTGCCGGGTTGCTTTCAGGGCTTTTGGCGCATCCTCCCCTTCGGCCTCAATCACCTGATCAATCTGGCCTTCGATGCCGGAAATCTCGCGTTCGAGTTCGGCAATCTCGCGCTTTATCTCGGGCGTCAAATTTTGCCACGGGTTATAGGCTAGGGAGTGGATTGTACGGGCACCGCGCACCCCCTTCCGCGTCAGAACGCCTGCAGCGCGGCGTGTGGGCGTTCCGCAGGCATAGGTGTTTTTCTGCGGCTGGGGGTTGCCTGTCCGCATCTCGGTCCAGAACTTCGCGTTGCTAAACGGTTTCAGGCCGAGACGGTCCAGCGCTGCCTGTGCCAGTGTGGTTTTGCCGCATCCTGCAGCGCCGCCTAGTTGAAACATCTGGCCGCCTGTTTTGTGCCAGCTTTCGATTGCGGATAAAGCGATGGTTTGATCGGGGGAATATTGCATCAGCGCGATCCCCCTGCCCGTTTGGGCTTCCAGCGCTGCCGGTCCAGCATGCGCGCATAGCTTTCCATGCGGATGAAAGTGGCGCGGCCTATCTTAACGGCCTCCAGTTCATCACGTGCCAGCAGGTCATAAACAGTTGAGGGAGGGATTCCGGTTGATGCGCTGAATTTTGCCAGCTTCATCAGGTCGGGTTCGATGGCATCGAATTCGACGGAATCGCCCTGCGTTTGGTCGGGCTGTTGTTCCATGTCTTACTCCAAAGTTTCCGCCGACAAACGCCGACGGTCGCTATTCGGTGTAGACATGGAAAGCCTCGCAGTGCTGGCATTGCCGCAATGCCCCGGCTTTGCCGCAATGCTGGCTTTGCGGCAGGGCTGGCTTTGCGCTGCTGCTGTTGCACCCCTCGGGGGGCGCAATAAGGAAAACCCCCCGGTTTCGGGAGGTTCGTGGGAGGTTTATGGGAGGTTTATGGGAGGTTTGTGGGAGGTTTTTCGGGGGGTTTCTGGAAATTTACTGTTTGATTACAACGCGATGGGAGGTTGGGAGGTTTTTTTTCACTTTTTATATATGGGAGACGATCTACAGGTTGAATCGCCCCCCTCCTCAACTCGCCTCACTTCGGTTTGTGCTTCTGCATGTTGCCAATCGTCATGAACTTATAGGCCGTTTCCCGTTTGATGCTGCGCAGATCATCGTTCGCCTCCGCTAAGGCCCGGTACTGTTCATACGCCGCTTCCTTCGCTCCGTCGTGATCCATGCCATCTGCATCGGCTTTCTGGTAGAACAGGGCCAACAGCCGCTGCCACTCCTCCGCCTTCTGCTGGTTGGCCGCTGTTCCCTTAACCCCTAATTCCCCCCGCAGTTCCTCCTTCATCCGCTCCTTATCAACCCACTTCCGCAACTGCCGGATATCGTCGGCGTCATATTTCACGCCGTCACCGGTGAAATAGAAATCTTCGCCGCTCCAAACTTTGTTGACTTCGGCTTCGGGGCACTGATCGACAATCTGGGCGGCCTCCTGCCATGTTTCGCAGTTTGGCCGGGTGATCGGGGTGCGCTTCATGATGATAAACGGCACCCGCTCCGCAACGTGATCATATACCGTCTTAGCGATCCTCCGTCCGTCCTGCAGGAGATAGTGGGCCTCAACATCATCCAGCCCCTCAACCAGTTCCCCGGCGTCACAGGCGTTTTTCAGGTTCAGAAACTCATCCTCATCCCTAACAACGGGTGCTTCGATATTCATGCCCGGCCCTCCGAAATATGCGTGATGTTGTCGGCAGTCAGGCTGTCCAGATGATCTGCCCATAGCTGCGAATACCTCAGGGCGGCATCGTCCAGCGTTTCCCCGCCTGAATACAGGGCATCAACTCCGCCCTTAACGTGGTTAAGGAGACGGTCGCGGATATCCTCGTTTCCCCCTGCCTGCTTCACAAACGCAGCCCCTGCCCGGCGCAATCCATGCGAACCGAACCGCTCACTTACTTCGGGGTGTTCCGTCCGCTGCTGCCTCCAGAACTTTTGCACCAGACTTTCTAAGATTGGTTTGCGGGGGTCGGTTGCCGATGGGAACACATAGGGCGAACCCTTCCGCTCCTGTGCCAGTTCCCGCAGCAGTGCCAGTGCCTGCCGGGACAACATCACCGTATGCGGATGCCGGTTTTTCGACTTCGCTTCGGGAATTGTCCACGTGCCAGCTTCCAGATCGAGATCGGCCCACTCAATCTGGCAGGCTTCGTTGATGCGGGTAAACGTCAAAGCCTGCAGCCGCAGCACCTTCCGTGCCGTTGAATCCGTCACGCTTTCAACGGCAGAAACCCCTGCCGTGATAGTGCAGAAGGTCCGCAGTTCTGCCAGCTTTGGGGAGTGGCGCTTTGCTTTGTATCCCGGCTTCTGCGTCATCGTCACCGGGTTCGCCGTTCCTGCTGGCAACCATGACTGCCGGTTGATGGGCTGGCCTTCGGCGGCCTCCTTCGTCAGCGGAACAGCCAGTGCATAGTTATAAACCTTCGACAACACGGCCCGAAGCATCTGACTCCGCCGCATCGTTTTGCCCCGCTTCTGCAGGTCACGTTCCAGCCCCTGCAGGATCGAGTCGATGGTTTCCTTCGTGATCTCATGGGCAGGGATATCGCCATAGGGTTCGACAAAATACGTCAGCAGAAGGGTTTGATCTTCCTTCCATGAGCGTTTGAAGGGTTTGGCGTATTCCTCCAGATAGCGATCAACCATCTGGGCAACGCTCATAGTCGCCACGGGCATCGCTGCTGGCATCGCAGGGATTTTGCCCTGATGCCGCTGTTCCCTCAGGTCAGAACAGATCGAACGAATATCACCCAGCGCAATCGCCGGGTAACTTCCGATGCGGATTTCCTTCTGCTGGTCAGTGACAGGGTGACGAAAGCGGAAATACGCAACAACGCCATCCTTACCGCAGCGATAAAGCAGGCCAGTGTGATCAGGGTCGGTCAGTTTGTCGCCGCCCTTCATCGCGTCCAGCGTTTTGTTGTTAACGGCAGTGGGACGGGATTCGCCTGTCTCGAATACCGCGATTGCATGCAGGATCGCTTTGCGGCGATCCCCCCGCACCCCTGTTGCCAGTGCTTCCTGAAGATACTTCAAAGCCAGATCAGCTTTGGTTAAGTTTGGTTCGGTCATCGGTTTACTCCACAGTTACGATGGCTATAGCCGGGGGCGGAGTTCCGACACTCCTCCCCGGCACCTTCCCCATATAGCACCGGATGCGGAAATATTCCACGGATGTTCCACGGATTCACTAACCACCCCCGTTCCTCCCCGTTTATCGGCGGAAGTCGAGAAGGCCGGGTTTGTCAGCGGGCGCAAACGGGAAAGCGAAGGAAATAAGGAGGTTATGTAGTTTTTTCGGGGGTTTGTGATTGGCGATCCCGGAAGGACTCGAACCCTCAACCTGCTGATTAGAAGTCAGCTGCTCTATCCAGTTGAGCTACGGGACCGCTGCGCCCTTCTTGCGGTTTTTATGGGCGGGGTTCAAGACCCAAGCGCATGAAGGCGCTGTTTGGATCGTCTTCGTAGCCGAAGATCGGGCCGCAATAGGAATAGCCCAACGACTCATAGAGTTTACGCGCTGCATCATACTCGGGCAGGTTCTCGGCTCCGGTTTCCAACACCAATGCCGCGACCCCTTCATGCTGCGCTATTTCGGCCAAACGCGTCATCATCCCACGCGCAAGTCCGCGCCCACGCGCAGAGGCAATCACGTGAACGGATTTCACCTCGGCCGTCCCATCCGGCAGCGCCTTTAGCGCACCGCACCCTATTGCCTGCCCATCTTCGTACATTGCCCAGAACCGGATGCCCGGACCGGCCAGCCCTTCGGCATCCATTGTGTGATTGCTTTCGGCGGGACCAGCAGTTTCGCTATGCGCGAAATGAGCCTCAACAACCGGGCGTAATGCGTCCGAAGTCGGGTCGGCCTCTTGGATTTCGATCATTCAGTGGGTCCAGGGCGCACGACGGTCGGTGGCAAAATTCTCGCCATAACCACGAGAGCGCAAGTTGGGCTTACGCTTGTGCGGCTCACTGACTTGCGCGTCGATGCCGTTGTCCTTGGCGTAGTCCAGAGCTTCTTCCTTGGTGTCGAATTTCAAACGCACTTGCGACTGCGTGTCGTTCGACGAAGTCCAGCCCATCAACGGGTCGACTTCGCGTGTAGATGCAGGGGCGTATTCCAGAATCCACTTGCGGGTCTTGGCCATCCCTGAAGTCATCGCATTCCGTGCAGGCTGGTAAATCCGTGCGCGCATGTAGCCTCTCCGTACTCACTTGGCTGAGGGTGTTTATGCGTCACGCTGGCCCCGCGAACAAGACCGGAATTGTCGCAACATTCCGTTTTCAATTGCCCCTTGAACAAGAACAAAAACAGATCAAAATCAGGCCCGAAAGGAATCCCCCGATGGCCTACGCTCATTCCGACAAGACGCAACTGACCTCCGAAGATGTCCGCGCCCGCCTCAAGCTGGAAGGCGGCAAGCAGTTCGTCATGCATACTGAGTTCAATCCGGCAGGAGATCAGCCGACAGCGATCAAGGAACTGACCGAGGGCGTTCACAGCGGCGAGCGCGATCAGGTTCTGCTGGGCGCGACCGGCACGGGCAAAACCTTCACCATGGCCAAGGTGATCGAGGAAACCCAGCGCCCCGCCATTATCCTCGCACCGAATAAGACGCTGGCGGCGCAGTTATATGGCGAGTTCAAGGGCTTCTTCCCCGAAAACTCGGTCGAATATTTCGTCTCCTACTACGACTACTACCAGCCCGAGGCCTATGTGCCGCGTTCGGACACCTATATTGAGAAAGAATCTCAGATCAACGAACAGATTGACCGGATGCGCCATTCGGCCACCCGCGCGCTGTTGGAGCGGGACGACGTGATCATCGTAGCCTCGGTATCCTGCATCTACGGTATCGGCTCGGTCGAGACCTATGGGGCGATGACGCAGGACCTCAAGGTAGGCAGCGACTATGATCAGAGGCAGGTGATGGCCGATCTGGTCGCCCAGCAATACCGCCGCAACGATCAGGCCTTTCAGCGCGGCTCGTTCCGGGTGCGGGGCGATTCATTGGAAATCTGGCCCGCCCACCTTGAAGACCGCGCGTGGAAGCTGTCCTTCTTCGGCGAAGAGCTGGAACAGATCACCGAATTCGATCCACTGACCGGTGAGAAAACCGACACGATGGACCACATCCGGGTCTACGCAAATTCCCACTACGTCACGCCCAAACCCACGATGCAGCAGGCGATCATCGGCATCAAAAAGGAACTGCGCATCCGGCTGGACCAACTGGTCGGTGAAGGCAAATTGCTGGAAGCGCAGCGCCTAGAGCAACGCACCAATTTCGATCTTGAGATGCTCGAGGCCACCGGCGTCTGCAACGGGATCGAGAATTACTCGCGCTATCTGACCGGTCGCGCGCCCGGTGAACCTCCCCCGACCCTGTTCGAGTTCATCCCCGACAACGCCATCGTTTTCGCCGACGAATCCCACGTCTCGGTCCCGCAGATCGGTGGCATGTACCGGGGCGACTACAGGCGCAAGTTCACGCTGGCCGAACACGGATTCCGCCTGCCGTCCTGCATGGACAACCGCCCCCTGAAGTTCGAGGAATGGGACGCCATGCGCCCGCAATCCGTCTTCGTCTCGGCCACGCCCGCCGGGTGGGAGCTGGATCAATCCGGCGGTGTCTTTACCGAACAGGTGATCCGTCCCACAGGCCTCTTGGACCCTGAGGTCGAAATCCGGCCCGTGTCGATGCAGGTGGACGATCTGCTGGACGAGGTGCGCAAAGTCGCCGCCGATGGCTATCGCACGCTGGTCACGACGCTGACCAAACGCATGGCCGAAGACCTGACCGAGTATCTACACGAACAGGGCATCAAGGTGCGCTACATGCACTCGGACATCGACACGATCGAGCGGATCGAAATCCTGCGCGACCTGCGTCTGGGCGCGTTCGACGTGCTGGTCGGTATCAACCTGCTGCGTGAAGGGCTGGACATCCCCGAATGTGGGCTGGTCGCCATTCTGGACGCGGACAAAGAAGGGTTCCTGCGCTCGGAAACCTCGCTGATCCAGACCATCGGTCGCGCCGCGCGGAACGCCGATGGCCGTGTGATCATGTATGCCGACAAGATCACCGGCAGCATGGAGCGCGCCTTGGGCGAGACCAACCGCCGCCGCGCCAAGCAGATCGCCTATAACGAAGAACACGGCATCACGCCCGAGACGGTGAAGAAAAACGTCGAGGACGTTCTGGCCGGTCTCTACGAAGGCGACGTAGACATGAACCGCGTCACCGCCACCATCGACAAACCGATGCATGGCGCGAATCTTGAGACTCACTTGGACGGGTTACGCGAGCAAATGCGCAAAGCCGCCGAGAACCTTGAGTTCGAAGAGGCCGCCAATATCCGCGATGAGATCAAACGCCTGGAAGCCGTGGACCTCGCCGTCGCCGACGACCCCATGGCGCGCCAATGGGCGGTCGAGAAGGCGTCTGAGGATGCGGTCAAATCGCGCGGACGGTCAACGGCTGGCAGGCCGGGGCAGCGGGGTGGGAATGTGAAGCGAAGGAAGAGGTGAGTTGGTGCCTATTCCGGTCGGCAAATGCGCTTAATTTCTTGAAGCATCACTTCTTGGGCTTTGTCGGGCGAGGCGGAGCTGGGCGAGTTTCGATCTTTGACTTATCTGGATTTTGGCCACCCTTTATGTATGACCCTTCATTTATAGTTTTGCCCTTCGACGGCTTGATACCAAAACCAAGTGATCGTTGACTGTCTTTCCTAGACATTTTGCACCTCTTCTTTGTAAGGGAATTCTATCCAAATGTTGGACTTCGGACGAGCCAAATATAGATGCGGCGATTCTGAGATAACGTCACCTTCCTCTGAGTAGACAATTGCATCTACAAGCAACAATTCACGCGTGTCCTCTGTTTCAGAATAGGCATTCACCCAACCTGAATAAACAAACCCCGTTTCGCAGTCTCGAACATCTACGTATTCGACATGCGGTTGAGTACTATTAAAAGTAAAACTCCAAACGTCTTCTGGGCCGAACCTACTCGATGCTCCAATCTTAAATAGAAATTTCATCACCCACTTGTGCCGAACTGAATACAACCAAGCGATGGCTAATACTAAGCTCAACGGTACAGACCAAATAATTTCGTCTGCGAACTTCGTTAAAGCTGACGTCGAAGCATCTTCTAAGCTGCTTGCTGAGAATTCAAATCCGGCAACGCTGTATACTACGTACAGAACAGAATATGTTGTAATTCCAAATAAGAATGACTGCAGCGCTAACTTCAGGCGAGGAGCCATAAGTTTCGTTCAAACTGGCCCAAATTATCCCGGGCAGAAAAATTAACGCTAGTTGGGCAAGGGATGTGTCCAAAATATATCTCAAATATCAATGACTAAATATTATTCAAACAACTATGCATCGCAATCGGGCGCAAACGCAACCTTGCGAAGCATCGGGGTGGGTTTCCAGCCCACTATTTCGCGACCATCCAAACTCAAGAAAACCTCACCCTATGAACCTGGCTCCACCCAATTCATCTTTCTTACCAGCTAAAAAGTTACCAAAATGCACACTGCTGCGGTGCTTACTCGTTCCCCCACACTTCAAACTTGCAGCCCAGCGCTCCCTCCTCCACGTTGGAAATCACAAACTGTGAGCCAATCGGCTGCCATGACGAACACCCCGCCCAGATCGCACAACCTCCAAAGCACCAACCACCTCCTAAACCCCCAACTCCGCCCTCATCTTCTTGGTCAGTTTCGCCACCACCAGATCATACGAGGTCACGATATGATCGCGCAGGGAGGTGTCGCTCATCCCGCGCGCCTCGTAGACTTGTAGCCACTTCATCCCGCGTGAGGCCAAATAGGGCGCGGGGCGGATGCCGGGTTGGTCGCTTAGCACCTCAAAGGCCAGATCGGTGGCTTTGAAGGTGAAGGCGTCGCGCCCCTCGTTCCAGCCGCAGATCGCAAAGACCTTGCCGCCCACTTTCCACACATCCGCGTTGCCCCATTGCACAACGTGGGTGGTCGCCTTGAGACTGGCGCAGAATTCGTTGAAGTCGTCGCGTGTCATTGTGAAGTTTTGGCGGTGCGCGCGACGCTAGGCAAGTCAGAATGAACCGCCAACTCAGGGCCGGACGAATTTGGCGGTTCCCACCGCGTGGACGGTCGCGGCCTTGGGCGGCTCATTCGTCGTGGACGCGGCAGTTTGAGAGGCATTGCCACATGCGGCTCCGTCGCCATCGGGGTCGTTGCGTCGATGATATCCCGGCTCTCCTATGAAATACGGCCCCGGAAGAATGGCTTCGGATGTCGAGCACCCTCCCAACGCGATGAGATGAAAGATCGCATCTTCCTGCTCGAACTTGGACGTCCGCAAGTAAACGCTAAACGCGATTGCTGCGGTCGTTACTGGAAGCAAGAGAACCATGATCAGGATTCGCACAGGCGAAAGCGCCCGCCGTCGCAACGATTCCGCACGCCTGCGGCGCGCTGGCGTGTTCGGATCGGTAAAAAATTGTCGCGGCACAGGGGATTGGGGCAGCATATGTTCATCATACACTATTTTCGTGACGAATCCGAGGGTTAATCACCCGCAATTGGCCCTGACAAACCGCTTTGCTGACGTCTACACTTGGGCTGCAAACTCCCCTACCCTGCGGTGCGACATGACAAGTTCGACCCCTTTCCGAGACGTAGATGACTCGGCCCGCAAACTGGCAAAAGACCTGCTCGCCAGCGCCACCTATGGCGCACTGGCCGTTCTGCGCCCGGATACACCCGCTCCGTCTGTGTCTCGCATCGCCTTGGCCCTGGACCAGACCGGATCGCCGGTCACCTTGATTTCAACGCTGGCGGACCACACACGCGCCCTAAGCGTCAACCCGATCTGCGCGCTTTTGATCGGAGAGCCGGGCAATTCCGGCGACCCATTGATCCACCCGCGCCTCACCCTGCACGCAAGCGCCACCTTCATCGCCAGAAGGACCGAAGAACACGAAAAACTGCGCGCCCACTTTCTGAGCCAGCGGCCCAAAGCGAAACTATACGCAGATTTCACCGACTTTGGGTTTGTCCGGTTTGAGATTTCCGAAGGTCTGCTGAATGGCGGTTTCGGCAAGGCTTGGCGCCTTGCCCAAGGGGATTTACTGCCCGATCAACGCACCACATGAACCGCGCAGGCCGCGTGTCGCACCACGTGGTTCGTCGTCGAGCCCAAAAGCAGATCCTGCATCCCCGGTCGATGCGAGGCCATGATGATCAAATCGGGTTTATGTTCTTCCGCCCAGTCAAGGATCGTTCGCCCCGAATGCCCTTCGACCACAACCCCTGTCGCGTTGGGTAGCTTCGCAGCCAGATTGTCCAATTCTGTCTGAAGCGCCGTGCGCGCTTCGGCCAGGTATTCGGGCGGCATGTAAGAGATTGCATAGCTTGGAATATGCTCGACCACATGCAGCAATGTCACTTGCGCACCCGGCGTGGCCAAGACTTCGGCCAGCTTCAGGGGGCCGGAAATATCTCGCTCGGCATCAAAGGAAATAGGGACCAGAATATTGTGATACATGACGCGCACCTCCGTTCAATTTAGGACAAGATGCGGCAATTCGTGCACCAGGGCTTTGATTTAAGTCACGAACTGCCGAATGTTTCGGCAACATCATACATGACTGGCTCGAAGCTTTTGCACAGCTCGTTGATCTTTCGATTCCGAGTGCGCATCTCTGGGGTGCGCAGCATCGCTAGAAAATCCTCGCGGCGCTCCCACTGTGAATAATTGGCAATTCGGGTCTGCGCATCATTCACATGCAGGCCAGCCGCAACGAAACCCGGCTGTTTAGATATGAGTTCCGCATAGGCATCGGTTAAAGCCTCAAGCAGGTCGTGACAGGTGCCCGGCGTCATTTCAAAGGTGGTGATGACGGTTTGGACGCTTGCGTTCTTAGCAATTTTCGGCATCTGGAATCTCCCTTGTTCACTCTGAACTTAACATAGGTTTTGAAAACGTCGCGGGTTTCCTTTGAATGCCAACCACGACCCGGATTCTCAGAAATCAATAAATCCTAACGATCCGTTAACCATGCTGCCGGATGCTGCGCGTATGCGCCGGATTGCCTGCCTTCTTCTGCTACTGACCACCGCCTCGCCTGCGTTATCTGGTGCGTGGCTAAGAGAAAAAGACGCAGCCTTCACTGCTGCTTCTGCGACCGTTTTCAAAGAAAAGCACCACGGTTTTGACTATAAATCGTCTCTCTATGCAGAATGGGGGGCCAGAGACAACTTGACCGTAGGCTTCGACTTTGAAGAAAACCGAGACCTATACGGCCACGCGACGGTATTTGCCCGGATACCTGTATTGGACCTGCGACACAGAGGACGGCTTGCGGCAGAACTTGGCATCGGTACGCATCACCGGCACACAGGGGCATGGGCCTTGTACAAAGCAACGCTGTCCTACGGCAAAGGCTTCCAGACTGGCTGGGGGAACGGCTGGATCGCGCTGGATACAACTCTGGAATACCGAACGCACGACGCCTTGATCCGAAAACTGGATTTGACCGCTGGCCTGTCGTCGCAGCGATGGGTGAACCCTTTGCTGCAAGTCGAAACCGCTTATCGTTCCGGTGAACCGCTGTTTTGGAAAGTTCGGCCTTCGGTCATGGTTCGCAAACCGGACAGCTCAACCACGTGGGTTCTGGGACTGGAACGCGATGATGCCCGCAGGAATACGGGCATCAAAGTGGCTATATGGGGAGAGTTTTAGGCTTCGACGGAACGCCCCGCCTGAACCAGAAAAAGGCCGGTTTAGTATTCCATTCTCATGGTCGCCGATACTTGCCCACGGACGCCTTGGGACCACCGCAGTTGGATTTGATCGCCGTTGGTCCCCTTCTCAAGATCGACATACGGGGTCGTGTAGACCGTCGAGCCGAATGTGCTTTTCAATTCACCCAGAACCACGACGGCGTCACAGCTTCGCGCCCGCCCGCCAAAAGGCAAACGCCCCTGCGCCCCGATCGTCCAGACCTGCGACGCAGAATTCTGCGAAAAGCGTAGTCTCAGGGGGTTTTCGACTTTTGCTGTTACGCCATGGAACGTGTTGTCCTGAAACTTGACGTTCAGATGCGCTTGCCAGTTCAGGTCGGCAAAGGTCGTGTCCACCCTTTCTGCACGATCGATACTTCCGTTGGTCGAACGGAACTTGTTACCTGTTACCACGACGCCGTTCAGGAAATGCCCTCCTCCGTGCGGGCGAATGACGATTGGGCTGAACCAGGGCGCAACCTCGCTCGAGTAGAAGATATTGTCAGATATGGTCATCGAGCTGAAAGAGAACCCTCCGGTATAGACCGGGTTGGAATCCCTCTCATTCGTCCATTGTACAAAACAGTTATCGACGTAATTTTCCGAGATTGTCGAACTATTGTAGGTACCGATCATCACCAGCCCGGCACTGCGGACACCCTGAGGGATGCTGTCCCCCTGAAAGAAGTGATTGCCCAGAACAAGGTTGTTCGTCCCGCCCAAAATGGCGAAATGCAAAAACCGCACCGCCCGATTGTGGCGCAGCTTGATGTCATTCGCCGTCGCGTTCAACGCAATGGACTCGCGATCCGAAACGTTGAAAGATTCCTCGGAGGAAAGGAACTGGCAATTATCAACGAGCATCCCTTGGCAGCCGGTTCCGATCGACGTGATACCCCGATCTTTGGGGCGGCTGACGAAACAATTCGTAATGGCGAAGGTGCTGCCCGAAGGCGCAAGCCGGATCGCGCTGCAACGGCCATTGCACTGGAATTCAATCTCCTCCATTCCGAACTTGCGCAGAGTGCTGAAGCCACTGAAATCCAGCAGGTATTTGAACGCCACAAACGTAAAGGTCTGCGTACCCGCTGCATCATAGATCGGGGCGTTAAGGGTGATCTCTCCCGCACCTTCATTTTTGGAACGAACATATATTTCGCGACCAACCCCGCTGCCTTGAACCAGCGCACCCACCGGGATGTTCGCGACATTGGCCACGTTGGTCAGACGGGTCGGATCCGAGGTGTCGTAAGTCGCCACCGAAGTAAACGTTTCGGTATCCCACGCCGAATTGCTTTTGACATCAAACTGGCCGTTACGGATTACACGTCGTGTTGAAAACCCGGTCTGCTTGTTCGGCACCGCCGCCGCCATATCGATCGGCGCATTGATCGCGATCTTTCGCCCTCCCATGTCCAGCGATTCATGGTCCGAGTTGTTCAAAAGCGCTTGGAAAGCTTTTTTGAAGGCGATCTCTTCATCGCCGAATGCCGTTATGTAGGCAGGCAAGTCAAAGTTTTTGGTCAGCAGCAACATCTTGTCGTCGGGCATGGAAACCGTGCCCTCGAATTCGACTTCTGACGACAGTGTCGTGTTCTGCGCCAGAAGATAGGTCCCCTTGGACACAAAAACCCTTCGCCCCGCGGCGGCTTGATCAGCCGCCTGAAATGCAGCGGTATCATCAACTAGGCCATCACCAACGGCACCAAAGTCCCGTACATCGACCAGGCTGATCATTTCCCGAAGGAAAACGCTTGTGACATCCGAAATCTCGATGTCGTCGACCCGGATCACCGCTCCGTTTGCACCGTCGATGTCCAGACCGAAATGCCCGTAAATCGCCTGAACGCCCCAAGGCATGTCAACGCCAGCGCGCTGTCCGGTGCCAACGATAGCCGTGATCTCGTGCACCGTACCGTAACCAGACAATTGTGTTGCCGCGCCGCGGTCCACCACATCGGACACGCGCACGTCTCCGGCACCGCCTGCCCACGCCGCGATACGCACTTCGGGCAATGGGCCACTGATTGCCTTAACTCTTGCCTTGATCTGCAAATAACATCCAGGCAGCAGCGGGGTCTGGCCCATATACCGCAACTGCTGGGTCGGATTGACCTTCAATATCTCCAGACAGCCGCCAAAATCGGCATCCGCTGGGACAAATGCCCCTGTTCCAGAACCATCGTAGGTCGGCGAACCGGGCGTTCCATCGCCGCTGGACCAAACATTTAGGCCGTTTGCAAAAGCAGGCGGCATGAACACGATACCGTCGGTGATTGCCTTGTTCATAGAAATCCCTTTCCCAGTTGCGCTGCGGTAGGTCGCCGTGCGCATAAACCCAGTGCCCGAGGATCAAGCCCCAAGCGCGAAATTCTGAGTATCGAAAAGGGATTAATCGCCCGTCACGTCACCGTAACGGAGGCGTTGCATCACGCGGCCGGGTCGGAATTTCCAAGCAACTGGACGCCGTTGATCTTCCACCCGCTTTCAAGCTGGATCATTTGATAATCAAGGATATGGGCACGCCCGTCCCCATCCACGATCATCACCTTCTGCCACAGCGCCCCGGCAACTTCGCGCAGCTCCAGAAACCTTACTTCGGAGGGTCGCCAGACCATCGGATAGCCATTTCGCACCATCGCCCCGAAATTCTCGGGCGTGCGAAATATGTTCTGGATATTCGGGCTGGCAAAGGTAAAGGCGGTGACGAAATCATCCGCTTTGAACGCCTGTATCTGGGCTGCGATATTGGCCTCGATCTCGGCATCCTGAGCGGCACCGCTTGTGACCAGCCCAACACTGAAAGCTACGGCAAGAATAATACGGCGCATGGGGCCACCTCCTGATCGAAGGGTAGCCCCATCAGGTATCAGGTCAAATCAGACCAGCTCTCCGGCCAGCGCCTTGTCGATCAACGCGATCGTTTCCGGCACGCCATACAGCGCAATAAACCCACCGAAACGCGGCCCTTGAGACGCACCCAAAAGCACTTCGTACAGAGCGGTGAACCATCCCCGCAGCGGATCGAACCGATCCCGTCCGATGGCATAGACCACGGATTGCAACGCCTCATCCTCGATCGGACCGTCATAGTCCGCAAGCGCGGCTTTGAGCGCTTCCAACGCCTCGCGCTCTTGATCCGTAGGCGCGCGATGTTGGCGGGTTGGTTTGACGAAATCGTTGAAGTAACGCACAGCAAAGCCTGCTGCCTGATCAAGATCGGGATGCGTGTCGGCCGTAGCCTCAGGCGCATACCGGCGGATAAAGCCCCACAACGCCTCTTTGTCTTCGGCACCGGAAACCGACGCAAGGTTCAACAGCATTGCAAACGGCACCATCAGCGTTGATTCAGGAACTTCGCCGCCGTGGATGTGCCAGACGGGGTTGTTCAACTGAGCCTTCAGCTCTTGCCCCGGATAGGCGCGCAACTGCTGGTGATACTCATCCACTGCTTTGGGGATGACATCGAAATACAGACGCTTGGCCGTCTTGGGCTTTTGGTACATGAAATACGAAAGGCTCTCGGGCGCGGCGTAGGTCAGCCACTCCTCCATCGACAGACCATTGCCTTTCGATTTCGAGATCTTCTGCCCCTGTTCATCATTGAACAACTCATAGCTCAGCGACTCGGGCGGCTGCTTGCCCAGCGCCCGACAGATTTTCGACGACTGCGTGACCGAGTCGATCAGGTCCTTGCCCGACATCTCATAGTCCACGCCCAGCGCGGCCCAGCGCATTGCCCAATCCGGCTTCCACTGCATCTTTACGTTGCCGCCGGTGACCGGGATTTCGACCTTTTCGCCGTCGGGTTCCTGATAAACGATCGTCCCCTTGGCCACGTTGCGCTCCAGCGTTGGAACCTGCAACACGTGGCCGGTTTTCGGGCTGATCGGCAGGAAGCAGGAGTATGTCTCGCGACGCTCTACCCCCAGGGTCGGCAGCATGATTTCCTGAATTTTCTCGAACCGGTCCAAGGCGGTCAGCAGCATCTCATCAAACTTGCCGCTGGTATAGTATTCAGTGGCCGAGGCGAATTCGTACTGAAACCCGAAGCTATCCAGAAAGTCACACAGCATCGCGTTGTTGTGCTGTGCAAAACCTTCGTGCGTGCCAAACGGATCGCGCACTTTGGTCAGCGGCAGATGCAGGTCTTCCTTCAACGCGTCCTGCATCGGTACGTTGGTCGGCACTTTGCGGAAACCGTCCATATCGTCCGAGAAACAAATCAGCTTGGTTGGGATGTCGCTGATCTGCTCGAAAGCGTGACGTACCATAGACGTCCGGGCAACCTCGCCAAATGTCCCGATATGCGGCAGGCCCGACGGTCCATACCCTGTCTGAAACAGCACGTACCCCTTTTCAGGAGCGCCCTTCTGATAGCGTTTGAGCACCCGGCGCGCCTCTTCAAAAGGCCAGGCCTTGGACGACATCGCGGTTTCACGCAGTTCAGACATTATTCGACAAGCTCCATCGGGAAAAACAGTGCCGGTCACCGCATGCAACCGACCGGCCCCTCCTATTGTGCCGGTGCAGCATGAGTCAATAAAGCCTGGGGGTTTTCCTGACTGGAAAGCCTAGAAACGCGGGATCACGAGGTCAATTGATCCAGTTTGGCCGCCCAGATGAAATCATTCTCGCTGAGACCACCAATTTCGTGCGTCGTCAATTTGACATCCACATAGCCCCAGCCAAACGCGATATCCGGGTGGTGGCCCTGTTGGTCCGCAAGCCACGCGCAAAGATTGGCCAGATAGGTTGCTTTGGCAAACCCTTTGAACGTGTAGTGACGGGTCAGCGTTTTCGCCTCCGCGTCCAGTTTCCAGTCAGAGGTAAGCTCAGCCATATGCGTATTGGCTTCATCAGCCGTCAAAGGGGGAATTCCACCGGAACAGGGCACACAGGTCCGGTCCGACAGGCTGCAGGTCTCTCCAGATAGGGTCATTTTCGGTTCACTCCGCCGCAGTTGCTTTTTCCGGAAACTTGTTTGGCAGCAGCCCAAGGGTCTGCGCCCGTCGTACATCCGCCAACAAATCTCGGTCGGCGGCCTCAAACAGGTCTTCGGGCGACTCTAGCACGAAATAGCCCATTTGATGCATGTCGATCCGATAAGGCGTGCGCAGGATCGTAAGAACGTCGAAAGGATCCCGGTCGGGAATGTCGCTTTCAACGGCGTAAACCAATTCGGTGGGAGAAGATGCCAGACCCGACCCCAGCGCCTTTATCTCTCCGTCCTGCCGACGCAACCCGAATTCGATCGTGAACCAGTAAAGGCGGATCAACCACGAATAATCTCGATCTTCGGCCGCGACGCCCGCTTGCCCGATCGCCTGACTAAAGGTTGCAAATCGCGGATCGCTCAGCAGCGGTGTATGGCCGAAGATTTCGTGGAAGATGTCCGGTTCTTCGATATAGTCGAAATCCTCGCGCGATCGGATGAACGACGCAGCGGGAAACACCCGATCTGCCAACATTCCAAAGAAGGTTTTGAACCCGATCAACGCCGGCACCGGCTGAACCCGCCAACCTGTCAGATCCAACAAGCGGTCAGAGATGTCCTTGCACGACGGGACAGATGTCTTTGGCAAGTCCAACCGCTCCAGCCCTTCAAGGTATTCGCGCGCCATGTACCGACGAATGTTGCTTTGCTGCGCGGCATAGAGATCAGCCCAAACAGCATCCTCCTCGGCGGTATAGGCAATATTGCCCTGCGCATCTGCGACCTTGGCAACGTAATTTTTCGATTTAGGCATGGCGACTCCTCCTAAAGAAAAGTTTATACCTTTGCGGCGACAGAATTAGTTTTGATGGCGTCGCGTTTTGCCCTATTTTGAATGAAACATTCCGAGAATGATCAAAATATGACCCAAATTCTTCAACCCGCCGATATTGCCATTCTCAAAGAACTCCAATCAGACGGGCGTCTGTCCATGCAAGACCTGGCTGATCGCACCGGTTTGTCCGCGTCACAATGCTGGCGCCGGGTTCGTGATCTTGAGGCTGCTGGTATTGTGTCCGGCTACGCAGCTCAGGTGAAAGCCAAATCTGTCGGGCTGAACGCGATTGCCTATGTCCATGTTGCTCTGCGCGATCATCAGGAAGACAATATCGCCTCTTTCCTGCGCCTTGTGGAAACCGAACCACAGATTGTCGAATGTGCCTCAATCACGGGGGATCATGATTTCATTCTGAAGGTCTATGCGAAAACACCAGAGGAGCTTGAGCACTTCATCATGCAGCGTTTGCTGAAGTCCGGCTTGGTCCGTGACACACGCAGTAATTTTGTGCTGCGACAGACCAAAACTCGCGGACCGCTGCCTATTCTATGAGTGCCGGGGGCAAAACTCATTGAACCTCAACTCGACCCCTCCTATCGTGCCCGCTCAGAACAGCTTAATCAGGACGACAGCATGACCGATCAAGTTCCTCACCCGATGTCCCCTCAGGATTGCCTTGTTGCGATCATGGTCGCGGTCTCGGCATCGGATGAAACCATCCGCACAGCCGAACTGGTCAAGATCGAAGGTGCGGTGAATATGCTACCGGTCTTTGCCGAATACGACATCGACCGGACACGGCGTGTTTCGCAAACCGTATTTGACTTGTTTGAACAAGAAGACGGGCTGGATGCGCTTTTCGGTCTAATCCGGGACAACTTGCCCGAACGCCTGCACGAAACGGCCTATGCGCTGGCCTGCGATGTCGCCGCAGCGGATGGATCTCTTGCTGAAACCGAGCTGCGTCTGCTAGAAGAAATTCGGTATGAGCTGAACATCGACAGGCTGCACGCCGCCGCTATCGAACGCGGTGCACGGGCACGTCACACCACCTGATACTAACTACCGTTCAGAGTTCCCCAACGCTCGATCAAGGCGCGCTGCAGCTTGCGCGAACGACTGTTCCAACTGCGCGCTCCTTGAGGGCGCTCGCGCTGGGCACGTGGGATCGTGGCCCGGTGGTTGACGTCGGCTGTGAAGATGGCGAACGCCAACTCGGACCCGTCCGGCGTCGTGATGAACCCGCCTAAACCGGATACAAAATTCAATGTCCCGGTTTTGGCGTCCACTTTGATCGGATGATTTTTCACAGGTCGCCCCTGGCTGTCTGCCAATGTGAACTTTTTCAACAATGGCCGAAGGGCTCCAGCCTTTTGTGCCTCGATCAAGGCCTTGACCAGATCCTCCGGAGCGACCCGAGACGCGTCTCCTAGCCCGGAATGGTCGACCATCGCAATGCCATTGACGCCATAAGTCTCGGCTGCCCATCTGTTCATTTCCGCCGCAGAGTCGGTCAGAGATTGCAACTCTGCCCCACGCGCCTTCGACGCCGCCATACCAACCATTTCGGCCGTCAGGTTGGTCGAGTATTTCAACATCCCGCGCAGGATACTGTCCAACGGGTCGCTTCTATGTACGACCAACACGGCACCTTGGGGCGCTTCGCGGGTCACATGCACACGTTCCAGGACAATTCCATTCGACCGGGCCAGCGTACGGAACACATCACCCGCATACAGCGCCGGTTTTCTTACTGGCAACCAGCGCGCGCCTCCGTTGCCCAATGCGCCTCGCGCGACCGACCAACGATCCTGACGCGCGCTCGGCTCATAGGTATAGATCGGTGCTTTTCGAGCATCGACCCGCATCGTGGCCATATCGACCGCCGGATTGAAACGCGCACTACGCGCGTCCATCGTAACGCTGTAGTCGGCACCCTCGCGCTTCCACTCGAAATGCACACGATTGAAATTTAGGGATATTCCACTGATTGCCGGGCTGTAACCAAGATGGTCTGGTTGACCTGCGTCGATACTGAACACATAGGGCAAAGCACCGTCATATACTTTGAAATCGCCGCGCACCTCGATGACCCCGGCCTCGCGCAAATTGGCTGCCATCGTCGCCAGGGCGTCCGTATCCAGCAGGGGATCACCCCCTCCAACCAGGATCAAATCCCCCTTGAGGATGCCGCCCTCTATCGGCCCTCCCGCCACCAGCTTGGTTTCAAACTGGTGTTCCGGCCCAAGCACGTCCAGCGCATAAAGCGCGGTCAAGGCTTTCGCGACACTGGCCGGCGGCAACCCCACGTCGCCAGCAACGGCCTCCAACTCGGCCCCTGTTTCTACATCCGCCACCGCGAACGCGACCTCTCCTTTTAACCCGGCCGCCCGGATCAGTCGCTCGGCTCCACTTGGCTGCACGCCACGCAGTTGAGGCCGCAGCGATACCGAAGGCGCATCAGCCAAGACCGCAGCGGGGATCAAGGCCGCGCCAAGGCTTCCGAGAAAACTACGTCGTGAAAAACGATCAGCCATGGGTCAATTACAATCCCAGAGATCATTGGCAAACAACCGGTCACTGATGATTATGCTCTTGCAGGGGCTATTCCGGCAACACCCCATTCTCCCAAACGCCACGATTTCGGAGTTCCGTCGAACTGACGTCAACCATCGGCATATTCACGAAACACCAGGCCGGAGCCTCGGCCTTACCCAGCAGATGGCGCGCCTGTCCGTCGATCCTGTACTTGGAATAGACCCGTGCGGCCCGGGACATCCGGGCCGAGATCCGATCCCCCGGTCGTGCGACAACGCCAACTGGCACGCTATCCATAATCAATCGCCAATCCTTCCAGCGATGAAATTGCGCAAGGTTGTCGGCACCCATCAACCACACAAACCGGACCTGCGGATATAAGCATTGCAGCGCTGCCAGAGTATCCGCTGTTGCTCGCGTGCCGGTTTGAGCCTCAATATCCGTCACTGTAACACGTGGGTGCTGCATGACCGCCTTGGCCGCTTCGACCCGACGTTCCAACGGGGCTGGACCTTGTTCCTTCAACGGATTGCCCGGTGTCACCAACCACCAGACCCGGTCCAGCCCAAAGGCTTTCACCGCTTCGCGAGTCACATGCACATGACCCCGATGCGGAGGGTCAAAAGACCCTCCGAACAGGCCAATCACCTGACCCGGCCGTGCAAATGGTATGGTGTTTCGCTCCATCTCTTGCTGATGTTCAGAACTGAGCCGCCTTGTCAATCAACAGGTTGCACTGCGTCCACCCGAACAACCGTCAGTCAATTGGTTCGGAGACAGCTGATTGACAGTCATCAAGATCACTCTGCAAACCGTACTTTCGATCGAGGCCAAAATGTTCGCGCCGGTGACAGTTCGGGCATAGCGCAATCATATTTGATGGCTCGTCACGACCGCCTTCCGACAACCAAGTCTTATGATGAACTTCAAGAAACCATTCACCAAAACTATTTTGGAAAGTACGCCCCCCACAGCACTCACACGTTCCGTTCGCGCGAGATTTAACGAGACGTACAAATTCCGAATTGCGAACAAACCGAGTTGTCGCCGTCGAGACACGCTTTGGCTGATCTTGATCCACTTTTGGCTCTGCCGGGGCTGCAAAGGCATTTCTTTCTTCAGCCCCATTTGCCCATTTGACAATTTGAGCGCTTTGCAATTCGGACAGGTCACAACCCACTGGCAATTCCAACAGCGACTTTGTCCACTCTATGGCCCTTTGAACGTGTGATCGATCAATCCCCATCTTCTCAAATGACATCTGCCGATTGCTCCTCAAAGTCTTCCAATATATTACCGCCTTCAAACTTGGATTCCATCGGAGCAGATCAATGGCCGCCTATCAATATGTCTACCACATGCAGGGTGTCTCAAAGACCTATCCCGGTGGCAAGAAGTGTTTTGAAAACATCCACCTGAGCTTTCTGCCCGGCGTGAAAATCGGTGTCGTCGGCGTCAACGGCGCGGGTAAATCGACGCTGATGAAGATTATGGCCGGTCTCGACACCGACTTCACCGGCGAGGCTTGGGCCGCCGAAGGTGCCAAGGTCGGTTATCTGCCGCAGGAACCGCAGCTAGATGAATCGCTGACCGTCCGCGAAAACGTCATGTTGGGCGTGGCCGCGAAAAAGGCGAAGGTCGACCGCTTCAACGAGATCGCCATGGAGATCGCCGAGAACTACTCGGACGAGCTGATGGAGGAAATGACCACCCTTCAGGACGCGATCGACGCCGAGAACCTCTGGGATCTGGACAGCCAGATCGACGTCTCGATGGAGGCGCTGCGCTGCCCGCCGGATGACGCCAACATCGCCAACCTCTCAGGCGGTGAGAAACGCCGCGTGGCGCTCTGCAAACTGCTGCTGGAAGCGCCCGACATGTTGCTACTCGACGAACCGACCAACCACCTGGACGCCGAGACCATCGCCTGGCTGCAGCAGCACCTGATCGACTACAAGGGCACCATCCTGATCGTCACCCACGACCGTTACTTCCTGGATGACATTACCGGCTGGATTCTTGAGCTCGACCGTGGCCGCGGCATTCCTTACGAAGGCAACTACTCCTCGTGGCTGGAACAAAAGGCCAAACGGCTGGAGCAGGAAGCGCGCGAAGACAAGTCCAAGCAAAAGACCCTGCAGCGCGAATTGGAATGGATGCGTCAGGGTCAGAAGGCGCGTCAGGCCAAATCCAAGGCCCGGATCAACGCCTATAACGAGCTGGCCGAACAGTCCGAGCGCGAAAAGCTGACCCGCGCCCAGATCGTCATCCCCAACGGCCAGCGTCTTGGCGGCAAGGTGATCGAGGTCGAAGGTCTGTCGAAACATATGGGCGACAAGCAACTGATCGAAGGGCTGGATTTTGCCCTGCCCCCTGGCGGCATCGTCGGCGTCATCGGCCCCAACGGTGCCGGTAAATCGACCCTGTTCAAGATGCTCACCGGTCAGGAACAACCCGACAGCGGCTCCATCTCGCTGGGCGACACGGTCGAGCTGTCTTATGTCGACCAGTCCCGCGATGACCTCAAGGACAACGACACCGTATGGGAGGCGATCACCGGCGGCGCCGAGATCATCCAACTGGGCGACGCGCAGGTCAATTCGCGTGCCTATTGCTCGTCCTTCAATTTCAAGGGTGGCGACCAGCAGAAAAAGGTCTCGCTACTGTCAGGCGGTGAGCGCAACCGCGTCCACATGGCACGCCTGCTGAAAGAAGGCGGCAACGTCCTGCTGCTCGACGAACCGACCAACGATCTGGACGTGGAAACCCTGCGCGCACTAGAAGACGCACTGGTCGATTTCGCCGGCTGCGCCGTGGTCATCTCGCACGATCGTTTCTTCCTCGACCGGATTTGCACGCATATTCTGGCGTTTGAAGGTGATGCTCATGTGGAGTGGTTCGAGGGCAACTTCGAGGATTACGAAGAAGACAAGAAACGCCGTCTGGGGCCCGATGCGCTGGAGCCCAAGCGTTTGAAGCATAAGAAGTTTGCGCGGTAAAAATGGCTGCTGCTCTTAACCCGTTCAAGGAAGAGTTTGTTTTAATTGCGCAAAAACTCAAACTTGAGCTGGAGTCTGCCAGCTTAGTGAAACATGCTGGCTTGAAGGGGGCGTATATCGAAGACGCCCTCGCTTCCTTTCTTCGGGAGACTATCCCCGCGAAATATGCTGTTTCGACCAACCAAATAGTTGTCGACTGCGAAGGCAGGCAAAGCAACGAGTGCGACATTGTCATTCATGAACGGATGGAAAACTATCGTTATCTGAGACGCCACATACCCGTTGAAACGGTGTATGGAGTGATCGAAGTAAAGAAACACTTAGACGCTAAAGCCGCTAAGGATTTCAGAAAAAAGGAACAAAATTTTCGCGCTCTGAACTACCGTGGATACCATTCAAACGGTGTTGAAACTGAGCTTAAGAACCGAGGCTTCCATTTCTGCCCTCCTTCGTTCAACCTTTTCTCAATAAGCTCATCTTTTGGCAGCTTAGAACGGTATTGCGCTCAGGTTTTCACTGATCCCTATGGAAACAACGCTTGGAAAAACCCAAGCGACTACAGTGACTCCTTGACATACTATATGTCACTTTGCTGCAGTTTGGATGTTGGTATTGCCCGAAACTCCGCCCTAAGTGGGAATACGTTTCTGGCAATAGACCCAACAAATAATTCCAAAATCAAGAAAAGGGCTGCCGGGAAGGAATACTGCGTTTCTGAGGTAACCGCACTTCATATGTTCTTAACTTTCTTTGAACATGTTCTTGAAAGTCGCTCCCTTGTGACACCGTTTGATCACAGAAGTTACTCGCTGTTTCACGAGGAAATAAGTTCTGGAATCGCACCGGACTTGGATGAAATCGCAAAGATAATAAGTGAAATTCAGGATACGCCACCATCCAAATAAATGGCATCTTTTTCCACCGTGGTTGAAATTTCTCGCAGAACGCTTCCTCCACTGGTACGGAACGACGGTTTTTTGCCCCCTTGCCACACGCCCACCCCAATGCCATATCCAAGGTGCTAACGTTTTTCTATTTCGACCTACTGTCTCCTTCTACGGCGCTCAGTCTCTCGATCCAGACCGACGACGCCAGGCTGCCGCAACCACGTGGGCAGCACCAAACAGGAGACAACGGATATGCCAGCAGGCACCGTAAAATGGTTCAACACCACCAAAGGCTACGGCTTCATCGCGCCCGAAGATGGCGGCAAAGACATCTTCGTACACATCTCGGCCGTCGAGCGCTCGGGCCTGACCGGTCTGGCCGACAACCAGAAAGTCACGTACGAGCTGCGCTCGGGTCGTGACGGTCGCGAAAGCGCGGACAATATCGAACTGGCGTAAGCCGTTCCAAGGGCAGGGATAATCCCCTGCCCTTTTTCTTTTTCGACCGGCGACACCACGGCGATACTGTGTCCGCAGGAATACATCACATTTCGGTTACTCTGCCCCGGTGATTGACCGGATCGGATATCATTCAACATTATCGTTATGATTTCCGTGTTGTTTTGAAGAGAACCACCATGTTCACACGTCGCACATTCGTTACCGCAGCCGCCGCCACCTGTTTGATACCGGGAATGGCCACGGCAAAGAAAAAAGCCGTCGAATACGATCCCACGCCTCAATACGTGAGAATCAAGAAAGAGTTTCTGCCGGGCCAGTTGCTGGTGGTGCCGCGCTCTTTCTACCTCTACTTCGTGACCGAGCCGCGCAAGGCCATCCGCTATGGCTGCGGCGTCGGCAAAGCCGGGCTGGAATTCACCGGAACCGCCACGATCGACGTCAAGAAAGAATGGCCCACCTGGAGGCCAACCGAAGAAATGATCGAACGGGAACCAAGAACATATGCCCGCTTCAAGGACAACGACTATGTCCAACCGGGCGGAGGCGACAATCCACTGGGCGCACGCGCCCTTTACCTGTTCCAGAACGGCGTCGACACCTATTTCCGGATACATGGCACAACGCAGCCACAAACGATCGGAACAGCGGCCTCTAACGGGTGTATCCGCATGTTGAACGCACATGTCATAGATTTGTATGCGCGCGTGCCGATCGGTACTGTTGTGACTGTGGTTTGACTAGTTGTCGATCCGCGCGACCAATTCCAGAACATAGGGACCAAGCGCCTGAACGATTAGGGAAACCCCTTCGGCATTGGGATGTATGCCATCCGTTTGCATGAAAGTCTGGGCGGCATTGGGTTCACCCTCTGCCGTCAGCCCAGAGAAAAAACTGGGGGCATAGCCGGTCTGATATTGCCCTGCCAGATCGGGGTAAATCGCATCGAACTCGGACTTGTAGTCTGCCCCGTAGTTCCCCGGCGCCTGCATGCCGACCAACAGAACCGGAACACTAGCTGTATCGGCGGCCTGTATGATCGTTTCGAGATTGGCGCGCGATACTGCGGGATCGATTCCTCTCAGCAGGTCGTTCCCACCCAAAGCAACGATTATTCCGTCTACATCCGGTGTCAGTGTCCACTCGACACGGGACGCCCCGCCTGCTGTTGTGTCTCCGGATACTCCGGCATTGATCAAGCGAACATCGCCTCCCTGTGCCTGCAACCACCGACCCAATTGAGGTACAAAACCATCCTGTTCCGGCAAACCGTACCCTTGGGTCAGCGAGTCCCCCAGAGCCGCGATCACGACGGTCTCGGCTGTGGCCGCAAAGCCGCAGCAAACAAACGCGCCTGACATCAAAGCCTTGCGCAAAATCCCAACCGCTCCATATCCCAATTGACCACCTCCGCTTGGATTGACCTATGACATCACCAGTTCTTTCGCTTCAAAATGCCGCTTTGTCGCTGGATGGCAATGCCGGTCGGGTGGATATTCTGCACGACATCAATTTATCGGTAAACAAGGGCGAAACACTGGGTCTGGTTGGGCCGTCCGGGTCTGGAAAGTCGTCATTGCTGATGCTGATGGGCGGGTTGGAGCAGGCAACAAGCGGCAGGATCACTGCGCTGGATCACGATTTGACCGGTATGAATGAAGACGCACTTGCTCGTTTCAGACGCAGCGCGATGGGCGTTGTTTTCCAGAATTTTCATCTCATCCCCTCGATGACAGCCGTGGAGAACGTCGCCACGCCGTTGGAGCTGGCCGGACATCGCGATGCCTTCTCGCGGGCAGAAACTGAGCTTGAGGCCGTCGGGCTGGCGCATCGCCGAGATCACTATCCGGCGCAGCTATCGGGGGGAGAGCAACAGCGCGTAGCCCTTGCGCGCGCCGTCGCGCCGCGCCCTCAGATATTGCTGGCCGACGAGCCCACCGGGAATTTGGACGAAGCCAACGGCACCGCCATTGTCGACCTGCTGTTCGACCTCCGGGATCGACATGGTGCTACCCTCATACTGGTCACGCATAGCCACAGCCTGGCCCAAAAATGTGATCGGGTGGTCCGGCTGCGCGACGGGCGCATAACCGAAGACACACAGCAAGAGGCCGCAGAATGAGCCTGCGCCTTGCCGCGCGTTTGGCGCGTCGCGAACTGCGCGGTGGGCTGCGGGGGTTTCAGGTGTTCCTCGCTTGTCTGGCGCTTGGGGTCGCGGCAATCGCCGCGGTTGGATCCGTTCGCCACGCCATCCAAGCCGGATTGTCCGAAGAAGGCGCGGCCCTTTTGGGCGGGGACGCGCAGTTGGAGTTCACTTATCGCTTTGCAAGTGACGGTGAACGCGCCTGGATGCAGCAGACGGCACAAGCCCTGTCCGAGGTCGTTGATTTTCGCTCGATGGCCGTTGTCCAGTTGAACGGCGAAACCCAACGCGCCCTGACACAGGTGAAATCGGTTGATGACGCCTATCCTCTTTTGGGGTCGCCGGTCCTGGAGCCCGAAATGCCGCTCTCGGTCGCGTTGGACGGACAAGGGTCACTGCCCGGCGCCGTCATGGATCCGCTGCTGATCGACCGGTTGGGTTTGGCAATAGGTGACCGGGTTTCGCTTGGAACTCAGGACTTTGTAGTGATGGCAGCCCTCGTGCATGAGCCGGACGGGGCCGCAGACGGGTTCGGGTTGGGACCCCGAACGATGGTCCGCACAAAGGACCTTCAAGCGTCTGGGCTGCTTGCGCCGGGAACGCTGTTTTCAACAAAATACAGGCTGGACCTGCCGCAAGAGACTGATCTCGGAACACTGTCAGCAAAGGCGCAGGCGTTCTTTGATGGAACTGGCATGCGCTGGACTGATGCCCGAAACGGCGCGCCCGGAATTTCCGAATTTGTCGCCCGTTTAAGCGCCTTTCTGGTTTTGGTTGGTTTGTCCGGTCTGGCAGTAGGTGGCATCGGCGTCTCCGCCGCAGTGCGCGCTTATCTCGCCCAGAAAACCGAAACCATCGCAACCCTGCGGACATTGGGCGCAGACAAGGCAACCATCTTTCAAACCTACATGATTCAGATCGGTATCTTATCCGGCATAAGCATCGTGTTGGGCTTGGTATTGGGCGGGGTTGCGCCTCTGGTCTTGGCACCTCTGATCGAGGCCCGTCTGCCTGTACCGGCAGTGTTTTTACTCTACCCGCAGCCCTTAGCAGAGGCCGCGCTCTACGGGCTTCTCACCGCCTTTTTGTTCACGCTCTGGCCGCTAGCCCGGACAGAAGACGTCCGCGCCGCGACCTTGTTTCGCGATGCCCTGACCTCGGCAAAGGTTCTACCGCGCACCGTGTATGTGATTGCCACAGGTATAGGTCTGGCGCTGCTGATTTCGGCGGCTTCTTGGTTCAGCGGGTCTGCGCGCCTGACGCTTTGGACCAGCGGAGGGTTGATCGCCGCACTGCTCCTCTTGTCGCTATCTGCGCTGGGAATCCGCAGGCTTTCACGCCTTGCGGCAAGACCGGCCCGAGGTCGCCCGGCCCTACGCTGGGCGCTGGCGGCCATTTCCAACCCGCGCGAAGGCGCAGCTTCGGTCGTGTTGTCCTTGGGATTGGGCCTTTCGGTACTGGCAGCGGTCGGACAAATCGACGGGACATTGCGCAACGCAATCTCAGGGAACCTGCCCGACGTGGCACCATCCTACTTTTTCGTCGACATCCAGAAAGACCAGATGCCCGGGTTTTCGGATCGTCTGGCAAAGGATCCCGCCGTCAGCCGGGTAGAGAGCGCACCGATGCTGCGGGGCATCATCACTCAGATCAACGGACGCCCGGCGCGGGACGTTGCTGGCGATCATTGGGTTCTGGACGGTGATCGCGGCGTGACCTATTCGGCGCTGCCCCCCCAAAATGCACGGATCACCGCAGGCAAATGGTGGCCCGAAGATTACTCGGACAACCCCCAAGTCAGCTTTGCGGCCGAAGAAGCCAAGGAAATGGGCCTCAAGCTCGGCGATGAATTGACGGTCAACATTCTCGGGCGCGATATTACGGCCGAACTGACATCATTGCGGGAGGTAGATTTCTCGACCGCAGGGATGGGTTTCGTCATGTCCATGAATCCGTCAGCCCTTGCCGGTGCGCCGCACAGTTTCATCGCCACGGTCTACGCCGAAGAACAGGCCGAAGCCGCCATTCTGCGCGATCTGGCCGGGCAGTTTCCAAACATCACTGCGATCCGCGTGCGAGACGCGATCGACCGGGTGTCTGGCCTGTTGGCAGGTCTGGCGGCGGCGACGTCCTACGGGGCGGGCGTTTCACTTCTGACAGGCTTTTTGGTCTTGATCGGCGCTGCTGCCGCAGGCGAACCCGCCCGCAGGTACGAAGCCGCAATCCTTAAGACACTGGGTGCCGACAGACGCCGCATCCTGCTAAGCTTTGCCCTCCGAGCGGTGCTTTTGGGGGCCGCGGCAGGGTCTGTCGCATTGCTGGCGGGCATTCTCGGCGGATGGGCCGTGGCGACATTCATCTTTGACACGGATTTTGCCGTCATTTGGCCTTCGGCCATTGGCATCGTGCTGGCTGGTATCTTCGTAACTCTGGGCGCGGGCCTAGTCTTTGCCCTGCGCCCTCTTGCGGTACGCCCGGCCCGCATCCTGCGGGCCAGCGATTGAACCTACCTTACACAGGCCACCGGCTGTAGAATTTTCAACAACTGATCGTTGTCGCACACCAGCGCGTCCAAAGTAATCTCATCCAGTGAGGCATAGAAAACTTCGGCCGCATCCTGCAGCGCCAGTCGCAACCGGCAGGCTTCTGTCAACGGACAGGTATTGTCGGCATCCGCAAAACACTCTGCCAGCGGCAAGTTGCCCTCCACATGGCGGAAAACCGACCCGATGCGGATCTGTTCGGCCGACCGAGCAAGGGTCATGCCGCCGTTCCGCCCGCGTTGCGTGCTGAGATAATTGAGCTGACTCAGTTGATTGATCACCTGCGCCAGATGGTTTTCCGAGATATTGCAGGCTTCGGCGATCTCGGACTTGGTCACCAATCTGTCCTGATGCGCCGCACAATACATCAACAGGCGCACTGCTATGTTCGTCCTTTTGGTGATGCGCATGATGGCCTCCCAAATTTCAAGATGGGATCTTATTGCATGTCCGGCAAAAAAGCGGTTTGACATACATCAATCGGCACAACCGGACGCAGAGGCACATGGCAGACCCTTATTTCTTTGGCTACGGCAGCCTCGTGAACCTCGCCACCCACGACTTTCCCGATCCACGCCCCGCCCGGCTAAAAGGTTGGCGACGAGCCTGGAAGCATACTGACCTGCGACCCGTCGCCTTTCTGACAGCCGTGCCGGACCCTGGCTCAGAGATCGAAGGGATGATCGCCCATGTTCCCAAGAACGATTGGGCCGCGCTGGATGAACGGGAATGGGCATATGACCGCGTGCCTGCGACGCATTCCATCACGCATCCTCTGGCGCACGATGTTGAGATCGCCGTATACGCCGTTCCTCATCAACGGCACAGCGAGCCGACGGACCAACACCCGCTACTGCTCAGCTATATTGACGTGGTCGTCCAAGGGTATCTGCGCGCCTTTGGCGAGGAAGGAGCCGAGCGTTTCTTCACAACAACCGACGGGTGGGGCGCGCCGATCCTGAACGATCGGGCCGAACCACGGTACCCGCGCCATCAACAGCTCAAACCCGACGAGACGCGATTTGTCGATGACCGCCTGCAGTATCTCTCTGCAACCATCATCAACACCCAATAAAAAGGCCGAGGTCAAACCCCGGCCCTTCTTCTGTTCAAAAATACTTCCGCCGGAGGCACGCGCCGCAAGGCGCGTTCGTCACCCCCGCGCGCGGATCACTTGCAGCAATGGCAACAAGGTCGCCATCTCAGGTCCCCGTTCCATACCCGTCAACGCCTTGCGCAAGGGCATGAACAAGCCTTTGCCCTTCCGACCCGTCGCCTCTTTTACGGCGCTCGTCCATTTGCCCCAGGTCTCCCCATCGAACGGTCCTTCGGGCAGCAGTGCAACAGCCTCGGCGATAAACTCACGGTCTTCGTCAGCGATCAAAGGCTCGGCCCCATCGCGGCACAGCTCCCACCAGCCTTTTAGATCGGCCAACGTAGTGATGTTCTCGCGCGCCATGGCCCAGAAAGGCTCGGCCAGATCAGCAGGAACACCAGCGTCCGCGACGGCATCGGCTACGTCCGCCAAAGGCAACGATTGCAAGTGCTTTGCGGTCAGCGGGAACAGATCCTGCACATCGAATTTGGTCGGCGCGGCCCCAAATCGGTTGACGTCAAAGCCTTCGATCAACTCGGCCATATCCGAACGCAGTTCGACCGGATCGGACGAGCCCAGACGTGCCATCAAGCTTAGCAGAGCCATCGGCTGCACACCCTGTTCACGCAGATCGCGCAGGGCCAGTGTCCCCAGTCGTTTCGACAGCGCCTCACCCTGAGGGCCGGTCAGCAGTGAATGGTGCGCAAAACGCGGGCAGGTGCCGCCCAGCGCCTCAATGATCTGAATCTGCGTTGCGGTGTTAGTTACGTGGTCCGACCCGCGCACCACATCGGTGACACCCATCTCGGTGTCATCCACGACCGACGCAATCGTATAAAGAACCTGCCCGTCGCCCCGGATCAGCACCGGATCAGATACCGATGCCGCATCAATCGAGATGTCGCCGAGAATGCCGTCATTCCACTCGATCCGCTCGTGATCCAACTTGAACCGCCAGACGCCATTACCACGTTCGGCACGCAGGGCCTCTTTCTCAGCATCGCTGAGGTTCAGCGCGGCGCGGTCGTAGACCGGCGGCTTGCCCATGTTCAGTTGCTTCTTGCGCTTCAGGTCCAGCTCGGTCGGTGTCTCGAACGCTTCATAGAAACGACCCATCTCGCGCAGCTTGTCGGCAGCCTCGGCATAGCGGTCCAGACGGTCGGACTGACGCTCGACCCGGTCCCAGTGAAGGCCCAGCCATTCCATGTCCTGCTTGATCGCGTCGACATATTCTTCCTTCGACCGCTCGGGGTCGGTGTCGTCGATACGCAAGATGAACGTACCGCCAGCTTTGCGGGCAATCAGATAGTTCATCAGGGCGGTGCGCAGGTTGCCCACATGGATGTAACCGGTGGGCGACGGGGCGAAACGGGTGGTTGTCATAGGTGTCTCCTGTTGGCGCGGCTCTTGTCACAGGATGGGCGTTTTGTCCAGCCACCGGGCCTGTTCACGGTATCGTCAAGTGGCAAGTTGATATCTGCGACCTATCTTTCACCTGCTGGCACACACAGGGAGATCAAAAATGACCGTTAAACTGACCCGCCGGGCCGCTTTGGGCGCAGCGGCGGCTTTGCCGTTTGCATCGGCAGCGACACCGCTTTTGGCGGCAGGGGCTGAAACAAAGGCCAACTCGACCATCGCCAAGTCCTTTCACTTAGGTGATTTTACCGTAACGACCCTGCTTGATGGCAGCCTGCCCCGCGATGGCGCCAAAGATATCTTCGGCGGCGGTGCCTCGGATGAGGATTTCGCCAAGGTCTCGGCCGATAACTTCATCTCGCCTGAGGTGGCGCAATTTTTCTTTACTCCTACGCTGGTCAACACGGGTTCTGAACTGGTTCTGTTCGACACCGGCTTGGGTCAGGGCGGCATTCAGTCCGCGCTGGCGGATGCGGGCGTCACCCCTGACCAGATCGACGTCGTTGTCATCACCCATATGCACCCCGACCATATCGGCGGCATGACGACTGATGACGCGCCGACCTTTGCAAACGCGCGTTATGTTACCGCCTCGCCCGAGTATGATTTCTGGGCAGCTCAGGATGCGGGAAACCGTGTTGGCGATCTGGTTGCCGCCAAGGTGACTCCTCTGGCCGAGAAAATGAACTTTGTCGAAGACGGCGGAGAAGTCGCGTCAGGCATTACCGCCGTCGCTGCCTACGGGCACACTCCCGGCCACACGGTCTACCACCTGGAAAGCAATGGGCAACGGCTGGTTCTGACGGCTGATCTGGCAAATCACTATGTCTGGTCCTTCGCGCATCCAGAATGGGAGGTCCGCTTTGACATGGACAAAGCGGCCGCGACCGCATCCCGGCGCAATGTGCTGGGCATGCTGGCCGCCGACAAGGTGCCGATGATCGGGTATCACATGCCCTTCCCGGCGGCGGGGTTTGTAGAAACCCGCAGAGAGGGCTTCCGCTTTGTCCCCGTCAGCTATCAGATGATGGGCTAGGCTTAAAATCCGGGGTCCGGCCGCACTTTTGAGCCATCCGTAAATCGGGAAAGGCGAAAGGCGGCCGGATTCACGCACGGCTCAACGCCGGTGACAAGGTCTGCCATCAACCGCCCCGCACCCGGACCGATCCCGAACCCGTGCCCTGAAAATCCGGTAGCAATGAACATCCCCTGCATGTCGTCGACCTCGGAAATCACCGGGACTGCATCAGGTGTGACATCAATCATCCCTCCCCAGCTTTGAACAATCTCGGCCTGTTGCAATGCCGGAACACCTTTGCAGGCACGCGCCCAAGCCTGCCTCAGCACTCTGGTCGAGGGCTCGGGATCCAGCGTGCGGCAGCGCTCGAACGGAGTAACGTCGGTCGGAAGCCACCGTCGGTCCTGTTGCGCCTCAGCCGCCCAACGCTTGGAAACCCGAAACCGCAACGAACGCCATTCTTGTCTGTAGACGGGAAGGAAACGCCGGGCCAGACGAAAACTGTCCGGTACGATATCGACCGTATTTTCGTGCCCTGACGCAATCGTATAGCCCCCATCAGCCCGTTTCCGCATGGCAAAGTCATCAGACCACAAAGCCGTCTCTGGTCCTTCGACCGGCGAGGTGCGCAGCACCGTGTTCAGCACCTTTAACTGCGGAAGGTCGATCCCCGCATTCCCAGCAAACAGTCGCGACCAGGCACCACCCGCCAGCACGACCTGCTTACAAGACACACGACCCCGCTCGGTGAAAACTCCAGCAACCAGACCGGACTGCACATCGACACTACGCACGGCGCAATTTGTCATCAAAACCGCGCCACGGTCACGGGCAGCTTCGGCAATGGCAGGGGCTGCCCATTGCGGCTCGGCACGGCCGTCCTCTGGCATGTGCAAAGCATATTGCAGCCCTGTCGCGCATCCGGGCAACAACGCCTGCAAATCCGCCCCCGACACCATTCTGGCGCCCGTCTGCAACCCGTCTACGTGGCGCATCCATCGTTCCAGATTGTCGCGGTCTCTGGTGCCGGATGCTCCAAACAGAATCCCGGATTGGGTGAAACCTGTCTTGCGGCCGATCTTTCGATCGAGATCAGCCCAGATACGCTGCGCCTCGACCATCAGCGGGATTTCGCGCGGGTCCCGCATACCCAATCGCACCCAGCCCCAGTTCCGAGAGCTTTGCTCGCCCGCGATTTGACCTTTTTCGCACAGCAAAACGGACAGGCCGCGCTCGGACAACTCCAGCGCGGTCGCGGAACCGATAATTCCTCCTCCGATGATGACGACGTCCACACTCTTGGGCAGGCACAGATCAGGCTCGACTGGGGTTGGTTTTGGGCCGGGCATTTACCGCTCTTTTGTCATTGCTCTGGCAGCAGAGAATGCCCGACACGGAAACCGAGGCAATACGACCGAAGTCGTGTTTTGAACTATTTTGGAGACATGTGGCACCGGCGCAAGGGTCCGGTGTTGCGGTAATTTCGATCTGCGTTCGGACGCGTCAGGCCGTGCCGACTAGTTCCGCCCATTTCTGACGCAGCGAGGTTGTGAACCCGATATCAGTTGCCGGCGGTTCTTCGGCCGGGGTGTCTTTGACCTCCGGCTCGGCGGCCTGCTTCTGCGGCGCAATTTTCGACCCGACCTCCCTGAGACCGGCATCTTCGTTCAGGACATTCGCAATGGCGTTATCAAGCTCGCCCTCATCCAAAACCCGACCTTTGGATTGCATTGACTTCCAAGGCAACGGCGAGTGGAGAGGTTTGTCGTATTGCTCACGCATAATCGTACCAAATCATCAAATCCAACACCCCGGGTGCGGCGAGTCGAGAAAGGCTCTTTGGAGACCGTCCATAGGCTCGTGACTGTTCTCAATGAGTCAAACCCGCCCCAGATAGGGCAATTTTTCAACAAAACTATGGCGAAAAAATGTCATGCCCTCAAGCTGATGGCATGCTTCAGCCGCTGCGCACCGACCCAAGTGGCGAAATTGGAAACACTTAGCCAGAAATCACCAGATTGCACATGCGACAGAAACCGCAAGGGCGCGACAAAAGCCCTTCAGGACTGATCGCGCCAGCGATTCACAATCGGGTATCTGCGATCCAGCCAGAACGCGCGGCTGGTAAGCCGGGTTCCCGGAGCAGATTGGAAGCGTTTGTATTCACTAATGTAAATCAGATGCTCGACCCTGCGCGCGACATCGCGGCCAAACCCCGCCGCGACGCAGTCTGCAACCGAACCCTCCTGATCCACCAGAATGTCCAGAATCGCGTCCAAGACGGGATAGTCCGGCAAGCTGTCGCTATCTTTCTGATCTTCACGCAGTTCCGCGCTGGGGGGCTTGTCAATCACGGAAGGCCGGATCACCTCACCCGATGGACCCGACATCCAGTCACGGTGATTGGCGTTACGCCAGCGGCACGTCTCGAAAACGCGCGTTTTGTACAAGTCCTTGATCGGGTTATAGCCGCCGTTCATGTCACCGTAGATCGTCGCGTATCCCACTGCGACCTCGGACTTGTTTCCGGTGGTCAACAGCATCTCGCCAAACTTGTTCGAGATGGCCATCAAGAGCAATCCGCGTAACCGAGACTGAATATTCTCCTCGGTCAGATCGGCATCCCGACCGGCAAACAAAGGAGCCAGCGTTTCGGTCACGGCTGACCGGCTGTCCGAGATCGGGACAAAATCATAGTGCACACCCAACGCCTTGGCGACGGCCTCGGCGTCGTCCAGCGAACCCTGACTGGTGTATTCCGAAGGCAGCATCACGCACCTGACATTCTCGGCCCCAATCGCGTCTACCGCGATGGCGGCGACCAGCGCAGAATCTACGCCGCCAGACAAACCCAGCACCGCCTTCTTGAATCCGGTTTTTCCCATGTAGTCGCGCAACGACTGGACCATTGCGCGATAGTCCTGCTCCCACTCATCCGGCTGGGGCACGACATCGGCAGGCACAATCCGCCAGCCATCATCCCCACGCTCAAGATCGACATGGGTGACTGCTTCATCGAACACGGGCATGCGGAACGCCAGCTCACCGCCCGGGTTCAGACCAAATGTGCCCCCATCAAAGACCTGATCGTCCTGTCCACCCACCATGTTGAGGTAGATCAGAGGCAGACCGGTCTCGACCACTCTTGCGACCATGTGATTCAGGCGCACATCGTATTTGTTGCGAAAATAGGGGGACCCGTTTGGGATCAAGAGAAACTCGGCCCCGGTTTCCTCAAGCGTTTCGGCCACATCCGGGTGCCAGCCGTCTTCGCAGATAGGGCTTCCGATCCGGGTATTTCCCACCGAATATGGACCGCCCAAAGGTCCCGAGTCGTATAGCCTGACTTCGTCAAAGACGGTCTCATTGGGCAAGTGATGCTTTAGCGCCTTGCTGCCGATCCTACCGTTCTTGAGGATGAGATAGGCGTTGTACAGGCCGTCACCTTCGACCCACGGCCCACCAATTGCGATCGCAGGACCTTCAGCACATTTGACAGCCAATTCCTCAACAGCAGCCATAGCAGCCTGATGAAACGCAGGCTTCATCACCAGATCCTGCGTGTTATAGCCCGTGATGAACATTTCCGGCAGGGCAACCATATCCGCCCCGGCTGCGCGCGCTTGCTCCCACGCGGCGAACGCCTTGGCTGCATTGCCGTCTATGTCCCCTACAACGGGATTCAGTTGCGCCAAAGTGATGCGGAAACGGTCGGCCATGCTGCCCTCTTGCCCTCGTCAGTCCTATTGCATTTATCAGATCGAACCGCGAGGAAAAGGCAAATGCGGCAAAAGCCGTTGCCCTGCCACCAACGGTATCTTAGTTTTGCGCAAAAGGACGATAACCGGGCAGGCTGGAACGACCATGAATTCACTTCGCACCTCTCTCGCCGTCACTGCGGTTGCTTTGATGACAACGGCCGTCGCCGCGCAAGATGGGCAAGTGATTGTCGCGGATGACGAGGTCGGCGGCGTGTACGAAGGGACATTCCTCAACGGCTTGCGGCACGGAACAGGAACCTATCGCCTTCCGAACGGCTTTGAATATTCCGGCGAATGGGCCGAAGGGGAAATTCAGGGCAAGGGAATCGCTCGGTACGTCAACGGTTCGGTCTACGAGGGCATGTTCGCCAACGGCCAACCCGAAGGTCAGGGCAAAATCGTGTATCCCGATGGCGGCAGCTATGACGGGGATTGGGCCAATGGCTCGATCAACGGTAACGGCGTGGCGATCTACGCCAATGGCGTGCGTTATGAAGGAGGATTCAAGGACGCGCGGTATCACGGAAAAGGCGTCCTGACGGACCCGAGCGGTTATGTCTATGACGGCGATTGGGTGGACGGCGCCAAACATGGCAAGGGAAAGATCACATCGGCACAGGGAAGCGTCTACGAAGGCGACATCCAGAACGGCCAGCGGCAGGGACAGGGAACTCTGACCGTACCGGACGGCATGACGTACACTGGCGCGTGGTCAGAGGACCGCATGACTGGTAAAGGTCGGCTGCTACAGGCAAACGGGGATCTGTACGAAGGCGATCTTGTCGATGGCAGGCGTCAGGGGGTCGGCAAGGCCACATATGCCAACGGCGCCACCTACGAAGGCAACTATGTCGACGACCGTCGCCACGGAAAAGGCCGGTTTCTTGGAACAGACGGGTTTGAATACAACGGCGACTGGGCAGATGGTCAGATCGAAGGCTTTGGCGAGCTGACCTACCCGGACGGCTCGACTTACGTCGGAGATTTCAGCGCAGACCTACCGCATGGCAAGGGCATGCACACTTACTCCGACGGCATAATCTACGAAGGTGACTGGATCGCCGGTGTGTTCGAGGGCAGCGGAAAGGCAACATATCCCAATGGCGCCGTGTATTCCGGGCAATTCAAAAACGGCCTCAGCCACGGAACGGGTGTCCTGACATTTGCCAATGGCTATCGGTATGAAGGCGATTGGGCCGAGGGCGCGCGGCAAGGCAAAGGCAAGGCCAGCTTCCCGGACGGAACCGTGTACGAAGGTGATTTTGCAGACGGCAAACGCCACGGTCAGGGAACCATTACGACACCGCGGGGCTTTAGCTACACCGGCGGTTGGGCCGAGGGCAAAATCAGCGGCACGGGTGTGGCCACCTATGCGACCGGTGATGTTTACCAAGGCGGATTTCTGGACAACAAGCGCCACGGTGACGGCACAATGCGATATGCCAATGGTCAGGAAGAAACCGGGGTATGGGAAAACGGGGTACTGCCCAGCGAAAGCGCCGCTGAACCTGAGACAGCCCTGCCCAAGGAAAACGTGACTGAAACACCCTCTGACGGTTGACCCGCGTCACCACGGAACCGGCTGTCCCGCCCAGTCGAAAAATCCCCCTGTATCTGCCGGTGAGAGGGCCTCGATCACCGAAAGCAGGTTCCTGGCTGCGTCATTCGGTTCCACCGCTTGGTGGCGCCCCAGATATTTCTGGGTAAAGCGCGTTTTGACAGTTCCCGGATGCAGCGCCACGCATATCGCGTGCGGATGGGTACGCGCCAATTCTATTGCCGAGGTGCGCAGGATTTGGTTCAGAGCCGCCTTGGATGCGCGATAGCTGATCCACCCGCCCAGACGGTTGTCGCCGATTGACCCCACTCGGGCAGAGAGGACCGCGAAGACGCACCGCCTGTCGCGCGGCAGCAACTTGTGTGCGTGGCCAAGAACCAACGCCGGCCCGACCGCGTTCAGTGCAAATTGATCCATCATGGCGGGGGCCGAGACTGACTTGATTGTCTTTTCCGGCTCTGCTCCGTTGATCTCCAGCGCACCAGAGGCGATCAAGATCATGTCGAACGGGCCATTCAGCGTACCCAGCCCACGACTCACGCTGTCGGGGTCCATCAGGTCAAACCCATCCACGGATCGGGACAAGGTCGTCACAGCGGCAGAATGTTGGCGCAGTTGTTGCGACAAAGCGCTGCCAATTCCACCTGATGCACCGATGACAAGAGCTGACTTCATCATAGGCGATCTAGCTGACAGGCCGCGTGGATCAACCGGGTCGAAAAAGAAAGCCTTCCAGCAGCGATACGCAAATTCGTTCTTTTCATTCCCGGCATGGGTTGTATAACCTCAATCCCATGATCAACCGCGCAGATATCCTTGTTGCCGACACCGCCACCCGCGGTGCGTCGCTGCGTGGCCTACTGATCCTAATCCGCCTCTGAGCGTGCCATCCGGCGCGCCCGCTCAGAGGAGGACGCCCGCGCGCCATAGGCTTTAGGACAGAAGAAGAAAGAGATTCCCATGACCAATGTGACCGACCAAGACCGCGTCTTGATCTTTGACACCACCTTGCGCGACGGCGAACAAAGCCCGGGCGCGACCATGACCCACAACGAAAAGCTCGAGATTGCCGAGCTGCTGGACGAGATGGGCGTCGACATCATCGAGGCCGGTTTCCCCATCGCCTCCGAGGGCGACTTCAAAGCCGTCAGCGAAATCGCCGAGCGGTCGAAAAACAGCCGCATCTGCGGTTTGGCCCGCGCCAATTTCGCAGACATCGACCGCTGCTGGGAGGCGGTGAAACACGCCGAGAAGAATCGAATTCACACCTTTATCGGCACTTCTCCCCTGCACCGCGCCATTCCGAACCTGACGATGGACGAGATGGCCGACAAGATCCACGAAACGGTCAGCCATGCGCGCAACCTGTGCGAAAACGTGCAGTGGTCGCCAATGGACGCGACGCGGACGGAATGGGATTACCTCTGCCGCGTGATCGAGATTGCGATCAAGGCCGGGGCCACCACGATCAATATCCCCGACACCGTGGGCTATACCGCCCCGGTCGAAAGCGCGGACCTGATCAAACGCCTGATTGAAACGGTTCCGGGCGCGGATGAGGTGGTCTTTGCCACCCATTGCCACAACGACCTTGGCATGGCGACGGCGAACTCTCTGGCTGCTGTCGCAGGTGGGGCGCGTCAGATCGAATGCACCATCAACGGTCTGGGTGAACGCGCGGGTAATACCGCGTTGGAAGAGGTCGTGATGGCCCTGCGGACCCGCAATGACATCATGCCTTGGACGACGGGTATCGACACCACCAAGATCATGCATATCTCGCGTCGTGTGGCGACTGTGGCGGGCTTCCCGGTGCAGTTCAACAAGGCCATCGTCGGCAAAAACGCCTTTGCCCATGAAAGCGGGATCCATCAGGACGGGATGCTGAAGAACCGCGAAAACTTCGAGATCATGCGCCCCGAGGATATCGGCTTGTCCGGCACCTCTCTGCCGCTGGGCAAACACTCGGGCCGTGCCGCCCTGCGCGACAAGCTGGAAACGCTGGGCTATGAGGTCGGCGACAACCAGTTGCGCGACATTTTCGTGCGCTTCAAGGACTTGGCCGACCGCAAGAAAGAGGTGTTCGACGACGACCTCATTGCCTTGATGACGCTGGATGATGCGAACGATTACCTGCAGTTGGTGTCCATGAAAGTCACTTGCGGCACCGGTGGTCAGGCGGAATCGACGGTCGAGCTGGAAATGGACGGCAAGGACATCATCGCGACGGAACACGGCGACGGCCCAGTGGACGCGACCTTCAAGGCGATCCGGTCGATCTATCCCAACAAGGCGCATTTGCAGCTTTATCAGGTGCATGCCGTGACCGAAGGCACCGATGCTCAGGCCACCGTGTCCGTGCGGCTGGAAGAAGACGGCATGATCGCAACGGGTCAGTCAGCCAACACCGATACAGTCGTCGCGTCTGCCAAGGCTTATATCCACGCGCTGAATCGTTTGATCATGCGGCGCGAAAAGGCTGGTCCCGGCGCTGATGCGCGCGAGATCAGCTACAAAGACCTGACATGAGCAAAGCGGCCCGCACTTGCGGGCCGTTCTTCGTTTGGCAGGTCAGGACAATCCAGCCTTTTCCAGCCCCTGAACGAAATGATACAGGTCGTCTTCGTTTGAATAGTGCAGCGTCGCGACAATATCCTCGATTTTGACGTTTGACTGCGCCGCTTTGATCGCATCCGCATGCTCAGCCGCCTTAGCATCATTTCCAAGCCAGGCATGACACGCTGCAACATAAGCGTTCTGCACCATGTCCAACGTTGGCAATCGAGCGAAATCGTCAAGCGCCTGTTCGTATTTTCTGGCGCAGAACCGCGCTTTGCCCAGATGGCTCCAGAACCGGGCGGGATGATGCGGGTTCAAGCGCATGGCTTTCTGTATCCATTCAGCCCCCTCCTCGGGGCGGCCTGACCAGGTCAACAATTCGCCCATCTGGACAACAACCAGGTCGTAGTTCGGATTCAGGGACAATGCTCTTTCCTGATGGTATCGCGCGCGTCCAAGGTTGTTTCGCAAAATCTCGACCGCCGCCATCAGACGATGCACGTCGGCATCGTTGTCATCCAGAGACGCCGCCTTGAGGATGGCCTCTTCGCACTCGGCCAGCATCGCTTCGCGGTCGTCACACCAGCCATATCCCCAAGCCTGTCCGCGGATACAACCGCTCCAGGCGTGAGCATGGGCATAGTCCGGGTCCAGCTTGATTGCCCGGTCGATCAGCTTTGTCGCCTCGACATTCGCTTCTCGGGTGCTGCGATGGTGCAGCACCTTGGCGGCCAGAACGCATTCATACGCTGCGAAATTGGACGGCTTCTTGCGCGTCAGACCCTCTTGCTGCGAGGCTTCGATCCGCCCCGGCAAAGTGGCCACCACAGCCGAAATCACTTCGTCCTGAATCGCGAATATGTCGTCCAGATCCCGGTCGTATTTCTCGGCCCAAACATGCCCGTCACTGTCGCTATCGATAAGCTGAACAGTGACCCGCACCCGATTCCCGGCCTTTCGCACACTGCCCTCGACAATGTATTGCGCACCCAGTTTTTCGCCGACCTCTCGCACGTTCACGGCTTGGCCTTTGTAGACAAAACTGGAATTGCGGGAAATCACGAACAGCTCATGCCTGCGGCTAAGCTCGGTCAGCAGGTCTTCGGTCAGACCGTCGGCAAAGAACTCCTGCTCGGTGTCGCCGCTCATGTTGGCAAAGGGTAGCACCGCGATCGAAGGCTTCACGACCTTGGTGTCTGTCTCCTCCGCCTGATCGACCTCATCGGCGGGCGCGTCCAATTCGACACGGTACGCGTGGACGGGTTGCGACAGGTTCTTGAGTTCGAGATTGCCCAAGTCCTGATAGTGCAGTTCCAGACGGCTGGACACTTGGTCATGAACTGCGCCCGAAATCACCACGTCCCCGGCACGGGCCGATTGTTCCAAGCGGGCGGCGATATTCACGCCACTGCCAAAGATATCCCCGTCCTCGAAAATGATTTCGTCCAGATTGATGCCTATCCGAAACTGTATGCGCTGGTCCCTTGGAACATCTGCATTCCGCCGCAGCATCCGGTTCTGAACCTCGACCGCACAGGTGACCGCATCGCTGGCACTGGAAAACTCAACCAGCATCCCGTCGCCTGTGGTCTTGATGATCGTACCCCGGTTCTTGTCGATGGCCGGGTCTATCAGTTCAATACGGTGCGTGCGCAACCGCGCCAGCGTGCCTTGTTCATCGGTCTCCATCAAACGGCTGTACCCGACCATGTCGGCAGCCAGAACCGTAGCAAGTCGGCGATCCATGGCACCCCTCCTCGCCGGAATTCTAGAACCGAAAACCCTATTTTCATAAGGAATTCTCAAAAAACACCCAGTGCGTGTATAGGGCGGCCATCAATGCGACCGACGCATGTATTCAGGCGTCTTCAAGCCCGGCAAAGAGTGAATCCAGTCGGCGGGTTTCCTCATCGAACCCAAACGGGGCGTTTACCACAAACATTCCAGAGCCGATCATACGGTGCCCTTCACGCACGGCCGGAAACCGGACTTCATGGCATTGGGCTTTCGGCAGGTTCTGTTTTGCAAGCGCCTCAACCATCGCTTTGTGCCGCCCGTCCGACAGGATCGGATACCACAGCGCGATTACACCTACGTTCCACTTGCGATGCAGTTTGGAAATGATCCCGGGCAAGCGATCATATTCTGACTTCACCTCATAGCTTGGATCAATCAACAGCATCCCTCGGCGCGGTGTGGGTGGCAGCAACGACTGCGCCAGCTCGTACCCATCCTGCCTGTAAACCTTTGACCCATAGGCAGACATCGTCATCGACAACGCCGCGTATTCCTGTGGGTGCAGCTCGGCAAAGTGCAGACTGTCCTGTTCGCGCAGCAGGCTGGCGGCGATCAGGGGCGAACCGGCATAGCTGTTCTCGCCGTGGCGCGCCCGGACACTGCTCAGCGCCTTTGACAGGGGATGATCCCCGTTGAACCACCCTTCGCGCTGCGCCCGTTCGATCCCGGCTGCGGCCTCGCCCGTCCGCACGGCCTCGGCCGCGTCCAACTGATACAATCCACGGCCCGAATGCGTCTCGAGATAGGACAGAGGCTTGTCCTTGCGGGTCAGATATTCCAGCATCCATGCCAACAAAGCGTGCTTTTGCACATCAGCCAGATTTCCGGCGTGGTAAATGTGTTGATATGAGAGCATGATGCCTTCTAAAGTCCCTCTCAATAAGGCGGAAAGGTGCTGATTGACGCGGAATCAGCCCTTTTACCGGACGAGATGGCACCCTATAAGACATCCGTCCCGGAACCGTCGAGTCGCGGGCAGTAGAAATTCTGACGAACGGGATCAGTGAACACATGGGAATCTTTGGCAATCTGGGCGGCTTGTTCACAGCGGACATGGCCATTGACCTTGGGACAGCGAACACGCTGGTTTATGTCAAAGGGCGCGGTGTGATCCTGTCGGAACCTTCGGTTGTGGCCTATCATGTCAAGGACGGCGTCAAGAAAGTTCTGGCCGTGGGTGAGGACGCCAAGCTGATGCTGGGCCGGACGCCGGGTTCGATCGAAGCGATCCGTCCCATGCGCGAAGGTGTCATCGCAGATTTCGACACCGCCGAGGAGATGATCAAGCATTTCATCCGCAAGGTTCATAAACGCTCGACCTTCTCGAAGCCCAAGATCATTGTCTGCGTGCCTCATGGCGCGACACCTGTTGAAAAACGCGCGATCCGTCAGTCGGTTCTGTCCGCAGGCGCGCGCCGCGCCGGTCTGATTGCCGAACCGATTGCAGCCGCCATTGGTGCCGGGATGCCGATCACCGATCCGACTGGCAACATGGTCGTCGACATTGGCGGCGGCACCACCGAAGTTGCCGTCCTGTCGCTGGGCGACATCGTTTACGCGCGCTCGGTCCGCGTGGGTGGGGATCGCATGGATGAGGCGATCATCTCGTATCTGCGCCGACAGCAGAACCTTCTGGTCGGTGAATCCACCGCTGAACGGATCAAGACCACCATTGGCACCGCGCGGATGCCCGACGATGGCCGTGGCCAGTCGATGCATATCCGGGGCCGTGACCTGTTGAACGGTGTGCCCAAGGAAATCGAGATCAGTCAGGCGCAGGTCGCCGAAGCTCTGTCCGAGCCGGTCCAGCAGATTTGCGAGGCGGTGATGACCGCGCTGGAAACCACGCCGCCCGATCTGGCCGCGGATATCGTGGATCGGGGCGTCATGCTGACCGGCGGCGGTGCGCTGCTGGGCGATCTGGACCTCGCGCTGCGCGAACAGACGGGTCTGGCCGTGTCGATTGCCGATGAAAGCCTGAACTGTGTGGCTTTGGGCACCGGCAAGGCGCTGGAATACGAAAAACAACTGCGCCACGCGATTGACTACGAAAGCTAAGGCGCGCACCCTTTCGGGGTGAAAACTCGGGCAAGAGCAGCACGGGAAGGTAACCTGTGGCAAAGGACCGATCACAGCGCGACGAATACACGACTCCATTGCGCCGCCTGCTGTTGGGGATCGTTGTTCTGTGTCTGCTGGGCATCTTTCTGGTATGGCGCATTGACAGCCCACGGGTCGAGCGGTTCCGCGCACAGGTCGTAGACACCGTCGTACCCTCAATGGAATGGGCCATGGTTCCCGTCACGGCGGTCGTGAACCTTGTGCGCGATTTTCAAAGCTATCAACGGCTAAGCGAGCAAAATCAGGAATTGCGCAGCGAATTGCGCCTGATGCGCGCGTGGAAAGAAGCGGCCCTGCAGCTTGAGCAGGAAAACGCCCGGCTTCTTGACCTCAACAATGTGCGGCTTGATCCGCGCCTGACCTATATCACGGGCGTCGTAATGGCGGATAGCGGCTCGCCCTTCCGTCAGTCGGTTCTGCTGAACGTGGGCGAGCGTGACGGGATCATGGATGGCTGGGCCACGATGGACGGGATCGGCGTGGTTGGCCGCATCTCGGGCGTTGGCCCTGATACGGCGCGGGTGATCCTGATGACTGATGCCTCCAGCGCGATACCCGCAACTATTCAACCTTCGGGCCAGACCGCTCTGATCGCGGGGGATAACACACCTTCTCCGGCGGTCGAGTTTCTTGAAAACCGTGAACTGGTGCGTCCCGGTGACCGGGTTGTCACATCGGGCGATGGCGGCGTTTTCCCGGGTGGTCTGCTGATCGGACAGATCACGGCTGACCCCGGTGGGCGTCTGCGGGTTCGCTTGTCGGCTGATTTTGAAAGGCTCGAGTTTCTGCGGGTGCTGCGATATCACTCTGCGCCTCCGATCGAAGAGTCTGGGGATATCGTCGGCCCAAGACGACCCGAAGCCGCCATAGAGCCTGCAGAGGTCGGCGATGGATAGGCAGGTTTCGCAGCTTTGGACCAAACGGGCGCTATACCTGTTTCTGGCCTTTCTGGTCATGTTTCTGCACCTATTGCCGCTGGACACACAGCCCGGGCGCTGGCCCTTTCCGGATCTGCTGATCGCCTTGACCTTTGCATGGGTCTTACGGCGACCTGAATATGTTCCGATCCCCTTGATCGCGGTCGTAATGCTGCTAGCGGACCTGCTGTTACAGCGTCCCCCCGGATTGTTGGCCGCGCTTGTCGTTCTGGGGGCAGCCTATTTGCGTTCGGCCGCGCCCAGTATGCGTGACGCCGGATTCGTTGCCGAATGGACCACCGCAGCCGTTGCGATCACGGCTGTTTTTGTACTGAACCGCATAATTCTTGCTATTCTAACGGTGCAACAAGCAGCATTAGGGCCGATGGTGATACAAGTGGTTCTGACAATTGCAGTTTATCCGCTGATCGTTCTGCTCAGCCAAAGCGGATTCGGCATTCGACGCGCCTCAGTGGTGGATTCCGCTACAGCGGGGCTTCGGCCATGAAACAGCGTAAGACCAAATCACAAGGGCTTGCCTATAAACGCCTGCCGCGTCGCGCGGTGATCCTGGGCGGATTGCAGGCGGCGTTCATTGGCGGGCTGGCGGCCCGAATGCGGTTCATGCAGGTGGATCAGGCTGACGAATATCGCCTGCTGGCAGAAGAGAACCGCATCAATATCCGACTGATCCCCCCGACACGCGGTCGGATCTACGACCGCAACGGGCAGATTATCGGACAGAACTCGCCATCCTACCGCATCGTAATGGTTCGCGAGGACGCGGGCGATGTCGATGCCGTAATCTCCAAGCTGTCCGATCTGATCCCATTGACCGATGACGAGATCGAACGCGCCAAGACTGAAATGCGCCGGTCCGCCCCGTTCCTTCCGGTGACGCTGGCGGATCAGGTGACGTGGGAAGATATCTCAAAGGTCGCGGTCAACGCCCCTGCCCTGCCCGGTGTCACCCCCGAAGTTGGCATGACCCGCCAGTACCCAAGATACGAGGACTTTGCGCATGTCGTCGGGTATGTCGGCCCGGTCAGCGACTATGACCTCAGCCAGATCGACGACCCCGAGCCGGTTCTTCGTATTCCCCGTTTCCAAATCGGCAAGGTCGGTCTGGAAGCCAAGCAGGAAGGCACCTTGCGCGGCAAAGCGGGTGCCAAACGGGTCGAGGTCAACGCCACGGGCCGCGTGATGCGCGAATTGGACAGGCAAGAGGGCGAGGCCGGTGCCGATCTTCAACTCTCGGTGGACGCAGACCTGCAACAATACGCGCAGGCTCGTTTGGCCGGGGAAAGTGCCGCCGCCGTGGTGATTGATTGCGAGACCGGGGATATCCGCGCCATCAGCTCTGCCCCCAGTTTCGATCCGAACCTGTTCGTGCGCGGTATCTCGGTCGCTGATTATCGGACCCTGACTCAGGACAACTACCGCCCGCTGGCCAACAAGACGGTGCAGGGCACTTATCCTCCCGGTTCGACATTCAAGATGATCACCGCAATGGCCGCGCTTGAGGCCGGGGTGATCGGTCCGTCCAATACCGTCTATTGCCCCGGCCACCTAAAGGTCGGCAGCCGCAGATTCCACTGCTGGAAGCGCGGCGGCCACGGAACCGTTGATCTGGAAACATCGCTCAAACGCAGTTGCGATGTTTACTACTATGACGTGGCATTGCGTACCGGCATCGACAATATCTCGGACATGGCGCGGATATTCGGGCTGGGCGTGAAACACGACATACCGATGTCTGCCGTTGCCGCTGGACTCGCCCCGAACCAGGAATGGAAACAGCGCGTGCACGGGCAGGACTGGCTGGTGGGCGACACAGCGAATGCCTCGATCGGTCAGGGGTTCATGCTGGCGTCGCCGCTGCAACTGGCGGTCATGACGGCGCGGATCGCCACGGGGCGCGCTGTCTCGCCGCGGCTGGTGCGGTCGGTGAACGGGGTCGAAGAACCCTCGGGCGCGGGTGAGCCTTTGGCGGTGAACCCAAACAACCTTGAGCAGGTGCGCAAGGCGATGTTCTCGGTCTCGAACGACCGGCGTGGGACGGCCTATCGCAGCCGGATTATCGCCGATGACTTCCGCATGGCCGGGAAAACCGGAACCAGCCAGGTGCGCAACATCACCAAGGCCGAGCGCGCTGCTGGCGTTATCCGCAACGAAGACTTGCCATGGGAACGCCGCGACCACGCGCTGTTCGTCAGCTTTGCGCCGTATGACAATCCGAAATACGCCGTTGCCGTCGTCGTGGAACACGGCGGCGGGGGCTCGAAGGCGGCCGCGCCGGTTGCGCGGGATATCATGCTGCAGGCGCTGTACAACGGCACTCCGCCGCTTGAGGCGTATCCGGTCGCCGACCGCGACCGCATAAAGGAACAGCAAAAACGGCTTGAGGGCGACCGCCGCCCCAAAGCGCGTCCGTCCGAAAAGGACCGCGCATGAGCTATCTAGAATACGCTGTCAAATCCACACCATCAGGGTTTCGCAAGTTTCTGTACATGAACTGGCCGCTGACCCTGTTGCTGATCAGCACGGCCAGCGCCGGGTTCCTGATGCTGTATTCGGTGGCCGGTGGGTCGTGGACACCTTGGGCTGAACCGCAGATGGAGCGGTTCGGCCTTGGCCTGGCCGTCATGTTCATCGTGGCGCTTGTGCCGATCTGGTTCTGGCGCAACATGTCTGTTGTGGCCTATCTGGGCTCGATCGCTTTGCTGGTTTTCGTGGAACTGTTCGGCACCGTCGGGATGGGCGCGCAGCGTTGGATCGACCTTGGTTTCATGCGGCTGCAACCATCCGAAGTTATGAAAGTGACATTGGTGATGCTGCTGGCGTCTTACTATGACTGGCTGCCATCGCATAAAACCTCTCGGCCGGTTTGGGTCATCATTCCCGTCATACTGATCTTGATTCCCACATTCATGGTGCTGCGCCAACCCGACCTTGGAACCTCGATCCTACTACTGGCAGCCGGGGGTGGGCTGATGTTTCTGGCGGGCGTCCACTGGGCCTATTTCGCTGCGGTGATCGCGGCTGGTGTCGGACTGATTGCCACTGTGTTCAACAGCCGCGGAACGGAATGGCAGCTTTTGAAAGACTATCAGTTCCGCCGTATCGACACCTTTCTCGACCCATCTACTGACCCGCTGGGTGCGGGGTACCACATCACGCAGTCGAAAATCGCCCTGGGGTCTGGGGGATGGAATGGGCGCGGTTTCATGCAGGGCACGCAGTCGCGGCTGAACTTCCTGCCCGAAAAACACACCGATTTCATCTTCACCACGCTGGCTGAGGAGTTCGGCTTTGTCGGCGGTATCACACTGCTGACCCTTTACGGATTGATCTTGATCTTCTGCACTGTCACGGCGCTGTCGACGAAAGACAGGTTTTCCTCGTTGGTGACACTGGGGATAGCGCTGAACTTCTTCCTGTTTTTTGCCGTAAACATGTCGATGGTCATGGGCCTCGCCCCGGTTGTGGGTGTGCCCCTGCCGATGGTCAGCTATGGCGGATCGGCCATGCTGGTTCTGATGGCGGCCTTTGGCATTGTTCAAAGCGCCCATATCCACCGCCCCCGCTGATCCGAAAGGCCACCAATGCCCGTGAACGTCCTGTTTTCCGCACGCCCCGAGCTTTGGCCGGTATATCAGCCGCTGTTGACAAAGGGTCTGACCGAAGCCGGTCTGAACTTTCGTCTGGCAACCGACATCGAGCCGGATCAGGTGGATTATATCGTCTACGCCCCAAATGGCGGCCTTCTGGATTTCACGCCATATACGCGACTGAAGGCGGTACTCAGTCTTTGGGCTGGAGTCGAAAAGATCGCGGGAAACGAAACCCTGACCGTTCCTCTGGCTCGGATGGTAGATCACGGCCTGACGCAAGGCATGACGGAATGGGTGGTGGGGCATGTACTTCGCTATCATCTGGGGATGGATCAGCACATCACTGTTCAGGATGGCGTATGGACACCGGACGCCCCGCCACTGGCGCCCGAGCGGCGGGTCTGCATTCTGGGCCTTGGGGCGTTGGGCGAGGCCGCAGCCCGCGCCCTTTCCGCGCTTGGCTTTGATGTCACGGGCTGGAGCCGCACCGCCAAGGATATTCCGGGTGTACGGTGCCTGCATGGAGACTCGGGGCTGCGTACCGCCCTGTCACAAGCCGAAATTATTGTGCTGCTGTTGCCGGATACGCCTGCGACCACAAACACGCTGAACGCCGAAACACTGGCCCTGTTGCCAAAGGGCGCACGGGTCATTAATCCCGGCCGCGGGCCATTGATAAACGACGACGCGCTGTTGTCGGCCCTGAACTCCGGCCAGATCGGGCACGCGACGCTGGATGTGTTCCGAGTGGAACCCCTGCCCGCCGATCACCCTTATTGGGCGCACCCCAAAGTGACGGTCACACCTCACATCGCATCGGAAACCCGCCCGGCCACGGCCGCGCAAGTCATTTGCGACAACATCGCCCGAGGTGAAGCCGGAGAAGCCCTGCTGCACATCGTGAACCGCGATCTGGGATACTGATCAGACAGCGATCAGGCCACGGCCTTTCAGCAACGCCTCGACCCCCGGCAACCGGCCCCGGAAGGCCAGATACAGATCCTCGGCCTCGCGCGAGCCGCCGGCGGATAGGATGTTCTCCTCCAGCGCTTTGGCACGCTCGGGATCAAACGCGCCTCCGGCCTCTTCAAAGGCGGCGAAGGCGTCGGCGTCCATGACCTCGGACCACATATAGCTGTAATAGCCCGAGCTATAGCCATCGCCCGCAAACACATGCGCGAAATGCGGCGTCGCGTGGCGCATCCCGATGGCCGGGGGCATCCCCAGACCTTCCAACACCTGCGCCTGTTTTTCCATCGGGTCCGCCGGGGCCGCGCCGTCGTGGAACTCCAGATCAACCAAAGCCGAGGCGACATATTCCACCGTCTGGAACCCCTGATCGAAATTCGCCGCCTTCAGTACCTTATCCAGCATGTCCTGCGGCATCGGCGCGCCGGTTTCGGCATGAGTGGCAAACTCGGCCAGAACCTCGGGCACTTCCAGCCAGTGTTCATAAAGCTGGCTGGGCAGTTCCACGAAATCGCGCGCCACCGATGTGCCCGAGATACTTTCATAGGTCACATCCGACAGCATCTGATGCAGCGCATGACCGAATTCATGAAACAGCGTCCGCGCATCATCATAGGACAGCAACGCCGGATCGCCCTTGGCGAAGTTGCAGACATTGATCACGATCGGAGCCTGCACCTTGGGGAATTTCGCCTGACCCCGCATCGCACTGCACCACGCGCCGGATCGCTTGGACCCGCGCGCGAAGTAATCCCCGATGAACACCGCGATATGCTGACCGTTGCGCGTGACCTCCCACGCGCGACAATCGGGGTGGTACAGAGGCACGTCCAAAGGCGCGAACTCCAGCCCGAACAAGCGGTTGGCACAGGCAAAGGCGGCCTCGATCATCCGGTCCAGTTGCAGGTAAGGCTTTAGCGCAGCCTCATCCAGATCATGCTCGGCCTTGCGGCGCTTCTCGGCATAGTAGCGCCAGTCCCACGCGGCCAGAGGGCCATTGACCCCATCCGCCTGCATCATCTGTGTGAGGATCTCAGCATCCGCATCCGCGCGGGCCTTGGCGGGCTCCCACACCTGCATCAGCAGGTCGCGCACCTTGTCGGGCGTGCGGGCCATCTCAGTCTCCAGCTTGTAGGCGGCGAAATTGTCATAGCCCAGCAGCTTGGCGCGTTCTTCGCGCAGGGTCAGGATTTCGGCGGCGATCTTACGGTTATCAGTCTCACCGCCATTGGCACCACGCGCGGTCCACGCCTTATACGCCACCTCACGCAGATCGCGGCGGGGCGAGAATTGCAGGAACGGCACAATGATCGAGCGCGACAGGGTGACAACCGGACCGTCTGCGCCTTTTTCCTGCCCGGCGGCGCGGGCTGCGTCTACGACGAAATCGGGCAGACCGTCCAAATCATCCTCGGACAGAGGCATGAACCACGCACGCTCATCCGCCAGCAGGTTCTGGGTGAACGCAGTGCCCAGCGAGGCCAGCCGTGCTTTGATCGCCTGCATCCGCGCGTCCGCGTCTCCGGTCAGCGCCGCACCCGCGCGCACGAAGCCACGATGGGTCAGCATCAGCACCCGCGCCTGTTCGTCCGTCAGTCCCAAATCATCCTTACGTGCCCACAGATCGGCCACCCGCTGAAACAGCGCCTTGTTCGACGAAATGCCCGAGAAATGCGCCGCCAGCTTGGGTGAGAAGTCACGCTGCAACTCCTCACGCGCCGGATTGCTATCGGCCCCGGCCACTGTGAAGAAAACAGACAGAACCTTGTCCATCTGCTCACCCGCGGTCTCAAGTGCCTCGACCGTATTGGCAAAGGTGGGGGCATCCGGGTTGCCTGCAATCGCGTCGATCTGCGCGGTGTGGGATGTCATCGCCTCTTCCAGAGCGGGGGCAAAGTCTGCGTCTGAAATATCCGCGAAGGGCGCGATTTCAAACGGTGTGGTCCAGTCGGACAGGATCGGGTTGGTCATGAAACTCTCCTTTGAGCACAAGCTAAGAACGCTGGGTGGGATGATCCAGTGCGCGCGCTCACTTGCCGCAAATCGGGCAATCGGCGCGGCGCGACAGGGTGATCTTGCGGCTTTCCCCATAAAGCGCATCATAGATCAGCATCTCACCGCGCAGGGCTTGCCCCGCACCCGTGATCACCTTGATCGCCTCAACCGCCATCATCGAGCCGACCACACCGGGCAGAGGGCCGATCACACCAGCCTCGGCGCAAGAGGGGGCCAAACCGGGGGCCGGAGCCTCGGGGAAGATACACTGATAGCAAGGGGCGTCATTAGCCGGATCAAAGACGCTGAGTTGCCCTTCCCATTGAGACAACGCGCCCGAGATCAGCGGTTTGCCCAGCGCAACCGCGGTGCGATTGGCCAGATAGCGGGTGTCGAAATTGTCGGTGCCATCAAGGATCAGATCGAAATCGGCAAACAGATCGGCCGCGATCTCATCCGTTAGCCGCCGGTGATAGGGCAGCACAGTCACGTTTGGGTTCTGCGCCTGCATCGCTTGTTGCGCCGAGAACACCTTGGGCATCCCGATATCCGTATCTCGATGGATCACCTGCCGTTGCAGGTTGGCGTTTTCGACCTCATCATCGTCGATCACGCCGATGGTCCCGACCCCGGCGGCGGCCAGATATTGCAGCGCAGGCGCGCCCAGCCCACCGGCACCAATCACCAGCACGCGGGCCTGTTTCATCTTTTTCTGACCCGGCCCGCCCAGTTCCCGCAGCACGATATGGCGGGCATAGCGTTCCAGTTCAGTTTCCGAGAATTGGTCGGATGGCATGGCGGGCTCCTTGACGGCGGGCGCTGCACGGTTTCGCAACGCTTTCAGCACCCTTCCGTAAACCAGAACCAGAACGGCGAAACCACCCAGTATAAGCCACATGGCGGCGGAACCGCCTGTTGCCTCGCGCAGGGGGTGACCGTCAGGCAGCACCAACTGGGCTGTAATGACCCCCAACAGCAACACTGCGACCGAAGCCAGACGCGCTGTTCGGGACACTCCGGCCAGATAGCCGATGCCCCACAGCCCCGCGGCCAGAATGAGCACCAACAGCATCAGCCGCGCCCGGTTGACCCGAAACCGCCCGCACCGCGTGCGGTGTCGCTAAGCGTTTCGACAGCCTCAAAAGTGGCCTGCACCACCGGGGCCACGATCAGTTGGGCGATGCGTTCCCCGTGCGTGATCTCGAACGCCTGTTGTCCGGCATTCAGAACGATCACCCCCAAAGGACCGCGATAGTCACTGTCGATCGTGCCCGGCGTGTTTGGCAGCGTAATGCCATGTCTCAGCGCAAGCCCGGACCGAGGGCGCACCTGCACTTCAAACCCCTGAGGGATTTCGATCCGCAATCCCGTCGGAACCAGAGCCCTTTCGCCCGGCTGCAACTTGACCGACGCACCGTCCGGCAGATTGGCCCGCACATCCGCGCCGGCCGCCCCCGCCGATTCATATGAGGGCAAGGGCACCGAGGGGTCCGCTCCGTCCTCGCGGATCACACGAATTGCAACCATCTGAGTTCCTTTTGCTTAGCGGTTCAGGGCATCTGCGATTTTTTCGGCCAGTCGCTTGGCCACGGCGTCCTTGCCCATCCGGGGCCATTCGTCCGCGCCCTGATCCGAGATCAGGATGACCGCGTTTTCAGACCCGCCCATGATCCCCGTCGCCGGGCTAACGTCGTTGGCAACGATCCAATCACACCCTTTGCGCTTGCGTTTGGCCGTCGCGTGTTCAACCACGTTGTCCGTTTCAGCGGCAAAACCAACAACCAACGCGGGGCGTCCGTCCGTCATCTGAGCAACCCTTTTCAGGATGTCCGGGTTCTCGGCAAACTCCAGTGCGGGAAGACCGTCACGGGTTTTTTTCAGCTTCCGGTCCGAGGCACTGGAAACACGCCAGTCCGCCACCGCAGCCGCAAAAACTCCGGCGTCCACGGGCAGCGCGGCGTCCACGGCATCAGACATCTGCTGGGCGGTCTCCACAGACACAACCTGCACGCCCTCCGGAGCCGGTACATCGGCAGGCCCGGTCACAAAGATCACCTCTGCACCCAGCGCGGCCAGCGCACGCGCCACGGCGGTGCCCTGCGCCCCTGAAGACCGGTTGGCGATATAGCGAACCGGATCAATCGGCTCATGCGTCGGGCCAGAGGTTACAAGAATGCGTTTCCCCATAAGCGGGCCATTGCCAAGCTGGGCTTCTACTGCAGCAACAATTTCCAATGGCTCGGACATACGGCCGGGGCCATACTCCCCACACGCCATATCGCCTTCGTTCGGGCCAACAAAGCGGACCCCATCAGATTTCAAGGTTTGCAGATTGCGCTGCGTCGCAGGGTGGTCCCACATGAGCACATTCATGGCAGGAGCGCACAAAACCGGCGTGTCGGTTGCCATCAAAAGGGTCGAGGCCAGATCATTGGCCAGCCCACTCGCCATCTTTCCCATCAAATCCGCCGTCGCTGGCGCAACAACGATCAGGTCCGCCGACCGGGACAACTGGATATGCCCCATCTCAGCCTCATCCGTCAGGTCAAACAGATCGCGATATACTTTTTCCCCAGCAAGTGCAGAAACTGACAGAGGCGTTACGAATTCTTCGGCCGCGCGCGTCAGAACGGGCGTCACCGAAGCGCCGCGTTCCTTCAACCGTCGGATCAGATCCAGCGATTTATAGGCCGCGATCCCTCCGCCGATGATCAGCAGAATGCGTTTCGATGCCAACATGTTGTGCCCTTCCCATTCCGGTCGGCCCCGACATTAGGCAAGGCCGCCGAACAGTTCCAGCGGTTAATTCTGCGTCTCGAACGCAAGGCAGGGGTCTTCCCGTTCCACCGAAGGGCTGTCGATCACCGCGTCGAATTCCCCCTCGATGCTGCCGTCCTCGGACTGCCCCAGAACGAACACCTTCAGCCCCGGACGCAGGCGCGACAAAAAGGTCGGGATACCCCAGTCCTTGCGCGCGTGACCATTGCCCGTGATCACCGCAACCGGACCACCGGTTTCATCCGTCGCGCGCAAGATAGAGCGGGTCAGAACGGCATCGCGCAGGCGCTGAATGGCAACCATCTGCGGCAGCGCACTTTCGGGAATGGCATCACAATGCGCGGCAAGCTGGTCCGCTTCGCGTGCGTCCTGTTCGGCATCGGATAGTGGGATGGTCAGACCGAAACGGGCTGCGTCTGCGCCCAAAGTTGTCGCGGCCCCACGCTCCATCGCGGCGCGGGCCGCTGCACGCGGGACCATCGCGCCATAGACCGGAGCATCCGTTGCCTGAAAGACGGGGTAATACATGCTCAGCGGTGGCCAGCCGGACTCGGCCCAACGCAGGATTCGCGACAGCTCCTCAGGGTTGGACGCCGCTTTCTGGGCAAGTCGCTGCGCCCCTTCCTCGGTCACCATTTCCCAAACCACAGCCGAGGGCGAGACGATCTTCAACGCCTCGGTCTGCACCATGTGGTGGTGGGGATTGTCGTGGATTTCACCAAGAATAACCACGTCCGCAGACCGCATCGCGGCCGCAACGTCGTCTGGAATATGTTGATCGGCCCGGCCCTGACTGACCGTAATCACCAATGCACACAGCAGAATCGCAATCTGTCTCATGCGATGAAGTGTTGCACCTCGCGCGATTGCGCTTCAAGGTTCTTGCGCATTTTCACAAATGCCGCCGCTTCCAACTGGCGCACACGTTCCTTGGACAAGCCAAGTTCCTGACCCAGACTTTCAAGCGTCCGCGCAGGTTCGCGCAGCTTGCGCTCGCGCACAATAAACCTTTCACGATCGTTGAGCGCCTTCATCGCAGTGACCAGCCACTCTCGTAATTGTTCCGTATCGTGGCTGTTTTCGACAGTCTCGGCAGCCTGTTCGCGGTCGTCTTCCAACGCGTCAATCCACTCGCGCCCGTCTTCATCGGCAGACTGCACAGCGTTCAGCGAGAAATCGGAGCCGGACAACCGTCCCTCCATCATCTCGACGTCGCGCAGCGGCACACCAATCTCGGCGGCAATCATCTGATGCAACTGGTGACGATCCAGTTGCATGCCTTCTGTCGCGGCCTCCCTCTCCAGCCGCGCCTGAACACGGCGCATATTGAAAAACAGCGATTTTTGAGACGAGGTCGAGCCCGTCCGAACCATCGACCAGTTCCGCATGACATAGTCCTGGATACTGGCCTTGATCCACCACACGGCATAGGTGGAAAAGCGCACGCCGCGATCAGGGTCGAACTTGTCGGCCGCTTTCATCAGGCCCAGCCCTGCCTCCTGAATCAGGTCGTTCATCGGCGCGCCGTACCGCTTGAACTTGGCCGCCATTGAAATCGCCAACCGCATATAGGCCGTGATCAACCGATGCAGAGCTTGCTCGTCACGTTGGTCGCGCCACGCATACGCGAGTTTCAATTCGGTTTCCGCGTCCAGCAATTCCGCCTTCATTGCCTGTCGCGACATTGAAAAATCGTTTGAATTGTCCAGTGCCATGGAAATCTCCCCTTTTCACAGGCGCAGGCCGGGCTTGCCTTGCCGACTTGTGGTCGATACGCAGAACAACACCGGGTGGATCACATGAAAGGTAATAATAGTGTATCCGGATTTAACCTTTGTGATAGGGGGCGCAGCTTCGGGCAAATCGGCATTTGCCGAGCAACTTGTTGTTTATTCAGGAAAAACAAAGGCATACATCGCGACTTCACAAGTGTTTGATGACGAGATGCGCCTAAAAGTTGATCGCCACAAAGCCCAACGCGGCCCAGATTGGTTAACAATCGAAGCTCCTCTGGACGTGGCGCCCGCATTGGCCGAGCTGACTTCGGACCACGCCTGCCTGATTGACTGCGCGACTATGTGGCTGACCAATCATCTGCTGGCCGAGAACGATCTGGAACAGTGCCAGCGTGCATTTTTAGACGCGCTGAAAGGCTGCGCCGCACCTATAGTGGTTGTGTCCAATGAGGTCGGTCAAGGGATCGTTCCAGACAACGCCCTGTCCCGTCAGTTTCGCGAGGAACAAGGCAGGTTGAACATTGCACTAGCTGCACAGGCCGATCTTGTCGTTCAGGTCACCGCCGGCCTACCCTTGGTTCTGAAAGGCAAACTCCCATGACCCGCCTACACCTTGTCCGACATGGGCCGACCCATGCGAAAACCATGGTTGGCTGGTCCGATCTGCCAGCGGACCTAAGCGACCACGCCGCTATTTCCCGACTGCACGATCATCTCCCGCGAAACGCCGTTGTGATCTCGTCCGACTTGGCTCGTGCTGCGGATACAGCATCGGCCATTCAAGGAGACCGTCATCGCCTGCCCCATCACCCCGATTTGCGAGAAATCAATTTCGGCACTTGGGAACTGCGCGGCTTCAAGGATATCGAAGCGGAAGACCCTGAACTTGCCTTCGCTTACTGGGACAATCCCGGCGACGTGCGGCCGCCTGACGGCGAAAGCTGGAACGAAGTGCGTAGACGCGTGGACCCCGTGATCGACGGCCTCATCGCAAACCACACCGGTCGCGATTTGGTGATAGTCGTACATTTCGGCGTCATCCTGACCCAGGTCCAGCGCGCTTTGGGCGTTGATGCCCAAGAGGTGTTCGGCCATCGCATCGACAATCTCTCGGTGACGGAAATTACCCACCACGGCGACCGTTGGTCGGTGGGACGGATCAATCATCTTCCGTGATCACACCGCGCACAAATCACTGATTTACCGAGCGGTCTTTCCGCGCCATCCTGCGCCCATGACCTATGATCTGTATATCGGAGACCGCCTGTTTTCCAGTTGGTCCATGCGCGGTTGGCTGATGCTGGAAAAGTTCAGCCTACCCTACCGAACCCATATGATCGGCCTTTATTCCGGCACAATGGCCGAAGACATGAAGCCCCTTTCGCCAGCGCGCCTTGTCCCCGCACTGCGCCTGCCCGATGGCACCGTCGTCGGTGAAAGCCTTGCGATGGCCGAAACGCTGGCGGAACGTCACCCTACAGCCGGGATGTGGCCGCAGGACTCTGCTGCCCGCGCAACCGCGCGGTGGCTCTGCGCCGAAATGGTGGCAGGTTTCGCGGCTTTGCGCGGACAGTGTCCGATGCAACTACAGCATTGCTGGCTAGGATTTGAACCGTCGTCGGAAACGCTGTCTGATCTGAACCGGATCGAGACACTTTGGAACCATGCGCGTGACGTATCGGGATCAACCTCCGGCCCGTTGTTCGGAGCCTATTCCTTGGCGGATGTCTTTTACACTCCGGTCGCGGCCCGCATAATTGGGTATGGATTGCCGGTTTCGGACGCCAGTCGGGAGTACTGCCTTGACCTTCTGTCCGACCCGTCTGTTCGGCAGTGGCGCGCAATGGGACTGACAGTGCGGTACAGCCCGTTTCCCTATCCACAGAATCTGGAGACTCAACCGTGGCCAATAGGCGGCGTATCCAACGCAAGCCACGCAAAAGACGGCCCGTCAATCAACGATACCTGTCCCTATTCGGGCAAACCGGTCTCAGACTTTCTCGAGCTTGACGGTCAGCGTTGGGGCTTTTGCAACCCGTTTTGCCGCGACAAGACCGTTGCCGACCCGGACGCATGGCCAAAATTCGTTGCGATGAGGCAAGCCGTTAACGATTCATAAACCGGCAACATGGCAATAACGACCTGTTAACCAAAAAGGTCGCTTATGGTTGCCCGAGCCCACACTGTCGCTTTCCAAGGGGTCGAAGCCCGCCCTGTCGAGGTGCAATGCGCCGTCTCGCCAGGGCTTCCCGCCTTTTCCATCGTCGGGCTGCCGGACAAAGCTGTGTCCGAAGCCCGCGACCGTGTGCGCAGCGCCCTGAGTTCCATGGCCATCGCGCTGCCGTCTAAACGCATCACCATCAACCTATCGCCCGCCGACCTGCCCAAAGAAGGCAGCCATTTCGACCTGCCCATAGCGGTCGCACTCCTGACCGCTCTAGAGATCATCCCACCCGACGCCGCCGAAGGCGCGGTTTCGCTGGGTGAACTGTCCCTGGATGGCTCGCTTGTACCCGTTGTTGGTGCCCTGCCCGCAGCGATGACCGCCGCAGCGGAAGATCGTATTCTGCTCTGCCCCAGGTCCTCAAGCGCCGAAGCCGCATGGGTGGACGCGACACAGGTTATCGGAGCCGAGTCCTTGGGAGACGTCGTTCGTCATTTTTCGGGCCAGGCTCCGTTACCTGCCGCCAAACCCGGAGAAGTGACCCTAGAGCCCAACGCGCGCGACCTGCGCGACGTAAAAGGGCAGGAACGGGCCAAACGCGCGCTGGAGATTGCAGCAGCCGGACGGCACCACCTGATCATGATCGGCACGCCGGGGTCAGGCAAATCCATGATGGCTGCTCGTTTACCAAGCATCCTGCCTCCGCTCACACCGACCGAAGCGCTTGAAACGTCGATGGTCCAATCTCTGTGTGGGCTGCTTGACGAAGGTGGGATCAGCCGTACGCGCCCCTTTCGCGAACCGCACCACACAGCATCGATGGCTGCAATCGTTGGCGGCGGAAAAGGGGCTAAGCCGGGGGAAATTTCTCTTGCTCACAACGGCGTACTGTTCATGGACGAGTTCCCGGAATTTCCGCGCACCGTTCTTGAAACCTTGAGACAGCCGATCGAAAGCGGCGAGGTCATGGTCGCGCGGGCAAACGCCCATGTGAAATATCCGTGCCGATTCATGCTGGCCGCTGCCGCGAACCCTTGCAAATGCGGGTATTTGACGGATCCGGCCCGAGCCTGCTCGCGCGCGCCTGTCTGTGGCGAGGACTATCTGGGCCGCATTTCCGGCCCTTTGATGGACCGGTTCGACTTGCGGATCGAGGTGCCTCCGGTCGGATTCACCGATCTTGATCTACCACCCTCCGGAGACAGTTCCACCACAGTCGCCGCAAGAGTAGAGCAAGCGCGGCAAGTGCAGGCCGAGAGATATGGCAACACCCCTTCGGTGCATCAAAACGCCGACGCCGAAGGTAAACTCCTGGAAGAGATCGCAGCGCCAGACGCCGAGGGCAAAGACCTGTTGCTAAAAGCGGCCGAGCGGTTTGGCCTGTCCGCACGCGCCTTTCACCGTATCTTGCGGGTGGCGCGCACGATAGCCGATCTGGAAGGCGCGCCTGATGTCCGCCGCCCTCACGTTGCCGAAGCGCTAAGTTTCCGCATCAGCGCCAAGGCCGCGTCTTAGACCTTGGCCTCAATCGCCTGCCAGATTTTTTCAGCGATGTTGACGCCGTCGAACCGCTCCAACTCCTGAATGCCGGTGGGCGAAGTCACGTTGATCTCGGTCAGGTAGTCGCCGATCACGTCGATCCCGACAAAAATCTGGCCTTTTTCCTTCAGCAACGGACCAATCGCGGCGCAAATCTCAAGATCGCGTTCGGACAGCCCGATCTTTTCAGGCCGACCGCCGACATGCATGTTTGACCGTGTCTCGCCTGCCGCCGGAACACGGTTGATCGCGCCCACCGGCTCTCCATCCACCAGAATGACGCGCTTGTCGCCGTTGCTGACATCAGGCAGGAACTTCTGCACGATCAGCGGTTCACGCGAGAACCCTGTGAACAGCTCATGCAGCGAGGTCAGGTTGCGGTCATTCGCATCCAGCCGGAACACACCCGCGCCGCCGTTTCCATAAAGCGGCTTGAGGATGATATCGCCGTGCTTTTCCTTGAACGCCTTAATGGTCTGCAAGTCGCGCGCGATGGTCGTGGGCGGGGTCAGGTCCGGGAAATCCAGTACCAGCAGCTTTTCTGGATAGTTCCGCACCCAGAACGGATCATTGACCACCAATGCCTGCCCTTTGAGGCGATCCAGCAAATGCGTCGACGTGATATAGTGCATATCGAACGGCGGGTCCTGCCTTAGCCAAACAACGTCAAACTCGGCCAGATCAACCTCACGCTCGGGCCCAAGCTCGGCCGGGTTACCGGCAATGCGCTGCACCGTCATGTCCTGACCACGCGCCGTTATGCGGCCTTCCTGATAGGCCAGTTGATCAGGACCGTAGAAAAACAGGGAATGGCCGCGCTTCTGCGCCTCTTCCGCAAGGCGGAAGGAACTGTCGGCATTGATATCCACGGCCCCGATCGGGTCCATCTGAAAGGCGATTTTCATGGCATGTCCCTAAGTTTCACGCCAGATACATGGCCCAGCGCGGCCAAGGGTGCAATGGGCATCAAGCCTGATCAAATGCGTTTTCGATGATTTGAACCGCGCCCAAAGCGTCCACCAGCGCCGCGTCGAACCGAACGTTGGTGAGTTGCCCACCCGGTTCATTTTCAAGATATTGCGCGGCCGACGCGCATATGCGGTTCATTTGACGGCGGTTGATCCGTGCTGCGGCCATATCGAAGGTTTGGCTTTTCTTGACCTCGACAAAAACCAGCCCTTCGGCATCTCTGGCGATCAAGTCGATCTCACCACCCGCACCTCTCCACCGGCGATGCAGGATGGTAAACCCGCGGCGCTCATAATCTGAGGCCACCCGTAATTCCGCAGCCTGCCCCGCATGAAAAGACACAGAGCTTTGCACGGATCGCCTGGACATTTCATCCCTTTCCCAACTTCAGTGCCTTCTGGTAGATCGGTCGGCGCGGCAGCTTGTACATTTCAGATACAAGGTCGGCAGCATCGCGCACCGAATGTGTCTCCAAGGCACGTTTCAATGCCTCTTCTACGTCAGATTCGTTAACAGTTTCCGAATGACTGCGATCCACCAGCAGAACGATTTCGCCTTTGACGGTTTGCCCTGCGATCTCGGCCGAAAGCGCGCCCAGCGTGCCGCGCCGAACCTCCTCGAACTTCTTGGTTAGCTCGCGGCACATTGCGGCCTGCCTGTCCCCCCCTAGAACTTCGGCCAGATCCGCCAGACACGCGGCGACACGTTTGGGCGATTCGTAGAACACAAGCGTTCCGGGTACATCCCTCAATGCTTCGATCCGAGTCCGACGCGCCCCGGACGCATTCGGCAGAAATCCCGCAAAAAAGAACGCATCTGTTGGCAAGCCTGCAAGGGTCAGGGCCATCAACGCAGCCGATGGCCCCGGAGCGCAGGTCACCATGTGGCCTGCCTCGGCCGCCTGTTTTCCCAGGTCATAGCCCGGATCGGCAATCAGCGGCATTCCGGCCTCGGACGCGTAAACCACTGACTGACCATCCTGCAACGCATCCAGTATCTTGCCGCGAGCACCTGCGCCGCTGTGATCGTGATAGGCCAGTATGCGCCGCCCGTCCAAGGGAACTCCGTGGATCTCCATCAGCCGCCGCAGACTGCGGGTATCCTCGGCCGCGATCATGTCAGCCGAAGCCAGCAGGTCCAACGCCCTGAGCGTAATATCGCGCGCCGTTCCGATCGGAGTGGCAACAAAATACAGGCCCGCGCCCAATCTGACTTTTTGATGATTCAAAGCTGGACCCTCACAGCGTGACGTTTATTATCGCGACCCAACAGACTTGCGGTACCCCAAGCCGCCGGGACAGGGAGTTTTCATTTAGATGTTTATCGTTTGCAAGCCCGTTCGCAAACTGGCGAAATCAGCCGTCGTATTGGCAACCGCAGCGTTTCTGGCTGCCTGTGAACCAGGCAACCTAGGCGGAGGTCCATCAATCAATACATCCGCGCCCGTTCCCGTCGCCCTTCTGGTGCCCGCAGGTTCGCCTCAGTCTGGTGATGCAGCCTTGGCGCGCAGCCTTGAAAACGCCGCACGCCTTGCAATGGCCGACCTGCAAAACGTGACCATTGATCTGCGGGTCTATGACACGCAAGGCAGCTCCAACACCGCCGCCGAGGTCGCCCAGCGCGCCGTTGCAGACGGGGCGAAAATCATCCTTGGCCCCGTTTACGCGCAGGCGGCAAATTCTGCCGGGCTTGCCGTGTTGAGCAACAACGTCAACGTGCTGTCATTCTCGAACAACACCAGCATCGCGGGTGGGAATGTATTTGTGCTTGGGCCGACTTTTGACAACACGGCCAACAGGCTGGTCAATTTCGCCGGGTCTCAGGGCAAAACCGGCACCGTGATTGTTCACAGCACGGATGCTGCCGGGCAGCTTGGGCAATCCGCGATCGCAAACGCGCTGAGCAGCAGCCGCGTGAACAATGCCGGAACGGTCGCCTATGACCGCTCGCAGCAGGGTGTCATCAACTCGGTGCCCACGATCAAGGCAACTGTGGATGCGGCGGGCGCTGATTCGATCTTTCTGACCGCGACCACTGCGGGGGCACTGCCGCTGTACTCGCAATTGCTGCCCGAGGCAGGCATTTCACCTGCAACCACACAGTTTATTGGCCTGACACGCTGGGATATCCCGTCCCAAACGCTGGAATTGCCGGGCGTGCAAGGTGGCTGGTTCGCCCTTCCCGACCCGTCCAAGTCGCAAGCCTATCGCCAGCGCTACAACAACACCTATGGCGAAGCCCCCCATCCGATCAGCGGCCTTGCCTATGACGGTATCGCGGCCATTGCCGCTTTGGTCAGCCAAGGCAAATCGGATGCGTTGACGGCGTCAGCGCTTACACAAAATGCCGGATTCCAGGGCGTCGGCGGGATCTTCCGCCTGCGCTCGAACGGTACGAACGAACGCGGTCTGGCTGTCGCCACGATCCAGAATAAACAGGTAGTAGTGATTGACCCTGCCCCACAAAGCTTCTCTGGCGCCGGTTTCTGACCGACCGGCCCTGACCCTCGTCCCGCGTGGCGAGCTGATTTGCCCGGCTGAAAAAATTTTCGACAGCGCCAATGTCATGGCGCAACTGTCGGAAGCCTTTGATAAGACCGAAGACAATACCGCACGGCGCAGCGAAACCGTGCGAATTCTTCGTGATGCCCAGAAATCAGGGCGTCAGGCCATAGCCGATGCCTTTGCGCGGCGCCCCTTCGATGCCAGACCGCTGACGCGATCATATACGTATCTGACCGACGGCCTGGTCTGCACCGCGATGCAGGTCGCCAGCCAGGATCTGCATCCACTTGCCACGCCAACCAAGAGCGAAAAGATCTCGGTTCTTGCGGTCGGCGGGTACGGTCGTGGAGAAATGGCACCTGCGTCCGATGTCGATCTGTTGTTCCTGACGCCCTACAAAATCACCGCATGGGCCGAGAGCGTGATTGAATCCATGCTCTACATCCTGTGGGATTTGCGGCTGAAGGTCGGACATTCCTCGCGCACGATCAAGGACTGCCTGCGGCTGGGCGCCGAGGATTTCACCATTCGCACAGCCATGTTGGAGCAACGGTATCTGGCCGGTGACTCTGCCTTGGGCGAAGAACTGAAAAAGCGCCTGCGCGAAGACTTGTTCAAGGGCAGCGAGCGTCAGTTCATCGAAGCCAAGCTGCAGGAACGCGACGAGCGGCACAAAAAGCAGGGCCAGCGCTATATGGTCGAGCCCAACGTCAAAGAAGGCAAAGGCGGCCTGCGCGACCTGCAGTCGCTCTATTGGATCGCGAAGTATGTGTATGACGTGCAGGATTTCGACCACTTTGCGCCGTTGGGATTGATCACTGACGAAGAATTCAAAACCTTCGCGCAGGCGGAAGAATTCCTTTGGGCCGTTCGGTCCCACCTGCATTTGGTGACAGGCCGGGCAACCGAACAGCTGACTTTCGACCTGCAGGTCGAGGTCGCCGAGCGCATGGGCTATGAGGACCGCGCCGGTCGCCGTGCGGTCGAAGTATTCATGCAGCGCTATTTCCGCGAAGCCACGCGCGTGGGTGAGTTGACCCGCATTTTCCTGACCAAGCTGGAAGCCTCGCATATGAAGGGCGCTGCCTTGCTCGAGCGCATCTTTCGCAGGCGTCCCCGCGTCAAACCCGGCTACAGGGTCGTTCACGGCAGGCTGGATGTTGCTGACGCCAACACGTTTTTGTCGGACAAGCTGAACCTGTTGCGCCTGTTTGAAGAAGGGTTGCGCACCGGAATGCTGATCCACCCTGACGCGATGCGACTGGTCAGCGCCAACCTGCATCTGATCGACGAGGACATGCGCGAAAACAAGGAAGCACAGCGCATTTTCCTCGACCTGATGCTGAAACATGGCAACCCGGAACGGGCCTTGCGACGCATGAACGAATTGGGCGTCCTGTCCGCCTTCCTGCCCGAGTTCGAGCACATCGTGGCAATGATGCAGTTCAATATGTATCACAGCTATACGGTGGACGAGCACACCATTCAGTGCATCGTCAATCTGGCTCAGATCGAACGCGGTGAATTGGTGGAATCCCTGCCTTTGGCCTCGTCGATCCTGAAGGGCGGAGTGAACCGCAAGGTGCTGTACGTTGCACTGCTGTTGCACGACATCGCCAAGGGCCGACCAGAGGATCACTCGATTCTGGGGGCGCAGATCGCTCGTAAGGTTGCACCGCGATTGGGACTGAACAAAAAGGATTCGGAAACGGTCGAATGGCTTGTCCGGTATCACCTTCTGATGTCGGACATGGCCCAGAAACGCGATATTTCCGACCCGCGCACAGTCCGCGATTTCGCCAAGGCCGTGAAGACGGTCAAGCGGCTGGACCTGCTTACGGTTCTGACCGTTTGCGACATTCGCGGCGTCGGACCCCACACGTGGAACAACTGGAAAGCCACCCTGCTGCGCGCCCTTCATGCCGAAACAAAGCGCGCACTTGAGACCGGGATGGAAGACCTCAACCGTGCCAATCGCGGGGCCGGGGCCAAAAAAGCGTTGCGCACGGAATTGGCCGATTGGTCCAAGACCGATCTGAAAACGGAAACCGCCCGCCACTATGACCCCTATTGGCAAGGTCTGAACCTGTCGACCCACGTCGAGTTTGCAGAGATGTTGCTCGAGCTGGACCGCAGCGGCGATCCGGGAGGAATGGAAATCCGTCTACACCCGGACGAGGACCGCGACGCGACCCGCGCGTGCTTTGCCATGGGCGACCACCCCGGCATCTTTGCGCGTATCGCTGGGGCACTGGCTCTGGTCGGGGCCAACGTGGTGGATGCCCGCAGCTATACCACCAAGGACGGGTACGTCACTGATGCGTTCTGGATTCAGGATTCTGATGGCCGCCCGTTCGAGGCCAGCCGATTGCCGCGCCTGACGCAGATGATCCACAAAACGCTCAAGGGTGAAGTGGTCGCACGGGATGCCCTGAAAACCCGCGACAAGATCAAGAAACGCGAACGCGCGTTCAACGTGCCCACTCATATCATCTTCGACAATGACGGGTCCGAGATTTACACCATCATCGAAGTTGATACCCGCGACCGCCCCGGCCTGCTGTATGATCTGGCCCGCACACTGGCCGCCGCCAATGTTTATGTGGCAAATGCCGTGATCGCGACCTATGGCGAGCAGGTGGTCGATACCTTCTATGTCAAAGACATGTTCGGGCTGAAATACCACTCGGAAGGCAAGCAGCGCACGCTGGAGACCAAGCTGCGCAAAGCCATTACCGAGGGCGCCGAGCGCGCTGCCTCATGAAGCAGATCCGGCTGTTTTCGGGCCTGTTCACGGTCGGGTTCTGGACTCTGGCCAGCCGGATACTGGGGTTCCTGCGTGAAATTCTGCTCACGGCCTATATTGGGCCGGGACCAGTGATGGACGCGTTTGTCGCCGCCTTTCGCCTGCCAAACATGTTCCGCCGCTTTTTCGCCGAGGGTGCGTTCAACGCAGCTTTTGTGCCGATGTTCTCGAAACGGCTGGAAGGCGACGAGGACGCGCAGGGCTTTGCGCAGGACGCCTTCAACCTGCTGGCTGTTGCGGTGCTGGCACTGGTCGGGCTTGCCATGGTTTTCATGCCCGCTCTGGTCTGGGTCACGGCCGAGGGGTTCTATGGGGATGAGCGGTTCGATCTTGCGGTCGACTACGGCTATGTCGTGTTCCCGTACATCCTGTTCATGTCGCTGGCCGCGTTGTTTTCGGGCGTTCTGAACGCCACCGGCCGGTTTGCGGCTGCGGCGGCCGCGCCGGTTCTTCTAAATGTCTTCGCCTGCACCGCCCTGATCGCGGGGGCCATATCCGGCGGGGAAGTGATCCGATGGCTGATCTCCGTAATCCCGCTGGCCGGTATCGCGCAACTCGCGTTGGTCTGGGTCGCGACCGAGCGTGCCGGAATCCGAATCCGCCCCGGCCTGCCCAAGCTCAGCCCCGAGATGCGGCGCATGGTGCGCATCGCCGTTCCCGCAGCGCTCGCCATGGGGGTGACGCAGGTCAATCTAGTGGTCGGCCAGCTTGTGGCGTCCAAGACGGAAAAGGCCGTTAGCTGGCTGTTTGCAGCCGATCGCCTGTACCAACTGCCCTTGGGTGTCGTCGGCATCGCTGTTGGCATTGTCCTACTGCCTGACCTGTCGCGACGCCTGCGCGCCGACGACAAGGACGGCGCGCGCAACGCTTTCTCGCGCGCGGGAGAGTTTACGCTGCTGCTGACGATCCCTTCGACCGTGGCCTTTGTGATCATTCCGAACCCGTTGGTCTCGGTCCTGTTTGAACGGGGGCAGTTCAGCGCCGAGGACACGGCAGCGACGGCGCTTGCTGTCGCGATTTACGGAATTGGATTGCCCGCCTTCATGCTGCAAAAGCTGCTGCAACCCTTGTTCTTTGCGCGCGAGGATACCCGGTCACCCTTTCACTATGCGGTGGTCGCCATGATCATCAACGCTGGGCTGGCCTTTGGGCTGTATCCGGTGGTGGGGTGGATTGCGCCTGCGATCGCGGCCTCGGCCGCAGGCTGGGCCATGGTCGGGCTGCTGATCATCGGGGCACGGCGCATGGGGGAAGAAGCCCGGTTTGACGCCCGCTTCAAACATCGCGCGTGGCGCATCATGGCGGCGTCTGCCGGGATGGGCGTTGTTCTTATCGCCGCCATTCACCTGTTCGGCTGGGCGTTCCACGTACCCGGTTGGCGGTATCTTGCGTTGATGCTGCTGATCTTGGTTGCCGCCGTTACGTATTTCCTTCTTGGCCACCTGATAGGGGCCTTCAAGGTGTCCGAGTTCAAGACGGCTCTGCGCCGGTCATGATCAATCCCGGCGGATACGGCCCACGATCCGCGCCCAGCCGCCCGGAGCCAGAAAGAACGACAGGCCAAAACCGGTGGCAAACCCACCCAGATCAGCGACCCAATCCAGCGTCCCGCCGAAAAGAAGACCAAACAGCAGCTGGATGCCCATCAATACCGCAATCAGGCTGAAAGCGCGCGACTGGTTCTCTCCGACCAGCGACAGCTTTCGCCACAGAATCCACGTGAACGCTCCGATCAGGCCGTAGACCGGAGGGAAACCTCCGACCAGCGGGTATTGCGGATCAAGCGGCACAGCATAGATCAACGCGCCGCCGATGCCGGACAGCACAAAGATCACCAGCATCTGCAGGCCGCCAAACACTTCGGCCACCATCTTTCCCATGGCCAGCACGAAGACACAGACAAACACGGCCTGCGTGAAATTGGCCGACACGAAAGGATAGGTCACAAAACGGATCAAATGCTCGAATGGCCACCGGCCATTCTCAACCATCCAATCAAAGATGTCCGGCGAAAACGAATACTGCTGTAGCGCGTCCAGCCGCCAACCGACTGCAGTTGGCCCTCCGACCAGCCCGCGTGCGCCCAACGTGAAGATCAGCTCGATCCCGAAGATGAACAGAACCAACGCCACCACAACAGGCGGCAGAGGGTTCACGGCAGGTGTATAATGCTCACTGCTCATTGGGCTGGCCTTTCGCGGCTGTTGACGTCCCTTGGCCTCATGGGTAAGCGACGGGGGCTGATTTTTCCAGACGGGAGTTCCCTTCGATGACCGAAACCCAATTCACGCCGCGCGTGTTTTCCGGCATCCAGCCTTCGGGAAACCTGCACCTTGGTAATTACCTGGGTGCGCTCAAGCGTTTTGTCGATATGCAGGGCGAAGATTACGAGACCATCTATTGCATGGTCGACCTGCATGCGATCACCGTCTGGCAAGACCCCGCCCGTCTGCGCGAAAAAACCCGCGAGGTTTGCGCAGGCTTTATCGCCGCCGGGCTGGACCCCGAGAAATCCATCCTGTTCAACCAAAGCCAGGTGCCCGAGCACACGCAACTGGCGTGGATTTTCAACTGCATCGCCCGAATTGGCTGGATGCAGCGGATGACGCAGTTCAAGGACAAGGCGGGCAAGAATGCACAAAACGCCTCGCTTGGCTTGTTTGCATACCCAGCGCTGATGGCGGCGGATATTCTGACCTATCACGCGACGCATGTGCCCGTGGGCGAGGATCAGAAACAGCATCTGGAACTGACCCGAGACATCGCGATCAAGTTCAACCACGATTACGGCATCGAGTTCTTCCCGGTAACCGAACCTGTCATCGGCGGCCCAGCGCCGCGCGTGATGAACCTGCGGGACGGGTCGCGCAAGATGTCGTCGTCGGACCCGTCGGACATGACCCGGATCAACATGACCGATGACGCAGACGCCATTGCCAAGAAGATCCGCAAGGCCAAGACGGACCCGGATGCCCTTCCCTCGGAAGTTGACGGCCTGTCGGAACGGCCCGAGGCACGCAATCTGGTGAATATCTACGCGGCCCTCAGCGACCAGACGGCCGAGCAAGTGCTGGCCGAAGTGGGTGGCAAACAGTTTGGTGAGTTCAAACCGATGCTGGCGGAGCTGGCCGTATCGAAACTGGCCCCGATCTCGTCCGAGATGGCGCGTCTGATGGGCGAAGAGGCCGAGATTGATCGGATACTGGCCAATGGTGCCGAAAAAGCACGCGCGATTGCGGCCCCGATCCTGCAACAGACCTACGACATCGTGGGTATGGTCGGCGCAAAACAGGGCTGATTGCGCTGGACGTTGCCGCTACGTCTTCCTAGGTTTGCGCAAAGCTTAGGAGGGCGTCATGGCAGTCGGCAAAAACATCCGCACCTATTTTGAAGGTCAATGGCACGACGGGGATGCGCCGATCATGCGCGCAGCCGATCATGGTGCGTGGCTGGGGTCGTCTGTCTTTGACGGGGCGCGGTACTTCGATGGGCTGGCACCCGACCTAAAGGCGCATTGCGCCCGCGTTAACCGCTCGGCCGAGGCGTTGATGTTGACGCCGACGGTGACCACAGATCAGATGGTCGAAATCGTGCGCGAGGGTCTTGAAAGCTATGCGCCAGACTCTGCCGTCTATATCCGCCCGATGTATTGGGGCATCGACGGGGACGCGACCGCGATTGTGCCGCAGGAAAACAGCACCGGCTTTGCCATCTGCCTGGAAGAAATTCCGATGGCGCCCGAGACGGCCTCGGCCACGCTGGGATATACGCGCTTTCGCCGTCCGGTACTGGAATCGGCGGTGGTGAACGCCAAGGCGGGCTGTCTCTACCCCAACAATGCGCGGATGCTGCAAGAGGTCCGGTCCAAGGGCTTTGCAAATGCGCTGGTGGCCGACGCGCTTGGACATGTGGCAGAAACCGCCACTGCCAACATCTTCATGGTCCGTGATGGCGAGGTCTTTACGCCCACCCCCAACGGCACCTTCCTTGCCGGGATCACGCGTGCACGCCACATCGAAAACCTACGCGCCGACGGCGTGACCGTGCACGAATCCGTCCTGACCTTTGACGATTTCCATAAGGCCGATGAGGTCTTTATGACCGGCAACATGAGCAAGATTACTCCGGTCACGGCGCTGGAGGACACGCAGTATCAGGTCGGGCCCATCGCCCGGCGCGCGCGCGAGCTGTATTGGGATTGGGCGGCCAGCACGCGTTAGGCTTTGGTTGCCAGCACGCATCTGGTCGGGCATGATCGCCCAAATGAGTGAGGACACCCATGCGTAAGTTCCTGGTCGTACTGGATGATAGCCGCGAATGCCTGAACGCCATGCGGTTTGCGGCCATGCGTGCTGCCCATACCGGCGGCGGCGTGACGATCCTGTCGGTGATCCCGCCCGATGAGTTTAACCACTGGATCGGCGTGGCCGAGGTGATGCGCGAAGAAGCGCGGGAACGCATTCACGCCCATTACGAGGTTTTCGCCAAGTGGATGCGCGACAAACAGGGCGTCGATCCGGAACTGGCCATTCGCGAAGGCGAACCGGTGGCGCAGATCATAGAACACGTACAGTCCGACCCTGAGATCGGCGTGCTGGTGCTGGGGGCTGGGGTCGAAAAGAAAGGTCCCGGGCCGTTGGTGACTCAGCTCACCAAAAATTCGGGCAGCCTGCCCATTCCGATCACTATTGTTCCCGGTGATCTGAGCAAGGAAAAGCTGGAAGAAATCACCTGAGGAACGGCCATGCCGCGCAGCGTCCAGTTCTGGTTCGAGTTCGCCTCGACCTATTCTTATCTCAGCGCGATGCGCATTGAAGAAATTGCAGGCCGACACGGGGTTTCTGTCGAATGGCAGCCCTTTTTGCTCGGGCCGATTTTCGTGGCCCAGGGATGGAACGACTCTCCGTTTAACGTCTATCCGGCCAAAGGTCGTTACATGTGGCGTGACATGGAACGATTGACTGCGCAGCGGAACTTGCCCTTCCAAAGACCCGATCCATTTCCACAGAACGGCCTGAAAGCGGCACGGTTGGCGCTGGCTATCGAAGATCACGCAAAAAGGGCCGCATTCAGCCGTGCGGTCTATTCGGCAGAGTTTGCAAACGGGCAGAACATCGCGGACGACGCTGTTCTGCGTGCCTGTCTTGCTGAAACAGGATTGCCGCAGGATTTACTTGCCAAGACGCAGGACCCTTTGGTCAAGGCCGCGCTGAAGACACAGACCAAAGCAGCGCAGGACAACGGGCTGTTTGGCGCTCCTAGCTTTTTGGTGGGCGATGAGCTGTTCTGGGGGGACGACCGGCTTGAAGATGCGATCAAACTGGCGTCGGTAATTTAGAACGGTTCCAAATCTTGACTTCCCGGTCGCAGACCCGCATATCAGAGACAACTGAAACGGAGCTGCGCCATGTTCATCCAGACCGAATCCACGCCGAACCCTGCAACGCTGAAGTTCCTGCCCGGCCAAACCGTGCTGGAAATGGGAACTGCGGACTTTCCAACTGCGGAAGCGGCAGAAAAATCGCCTCTGGCGAGCCGGATATTCGGTGTAAACGGCGTAACCGGTGTATTTTTCGGCAACGATTTCGTGACGGTGACCAAATCGGACGATATCCAGTGGGATCACATCAAACCCGCGATTCTGGGCGCCGTGATGGAGCACTACCAGTCCGGGCAACCGGTTATGGGCGCGGATGCTAAGACGGAATCTGGCCATGCCGAGCACACAGGTGAAGACGCAGAAGTCGTAAATCAGATCAAGGACTTGCTGGACAGCCGCGTGCGTCCGGCGGTTGCGCAGGATGGTGGCGACATCACGTTTCACGGCTTTGACCGGGGCGTTGTCTATCTGCACATGCAGGGCGCGTGCGCAGGCTGCCCGTCATCGACCCTGACGCTCAAGATGGGCATCGAGAACCTGTTGCGCCACTACATCCCGGAAGTGACCGAGGTTCGACCCGTTGCCGTCTGAACCGGTCATTCTGGCATTTGACACATCGGCCGCGCATTGCGCGGCCGCTTTGTTGCAGGGCGATCAGATCATCGCTTCGCGTGTCGAAACCATGTCACGCGGTCAGGCCGAACGGCTGATGCCCATGCTTGAGGAAGTTCTGACCGAGACGGGGCACACCTGGCGCGACCTGTCGGCTATTGGGGTCGGGATCGGCCCTGGAAACTTCACCGGCATCCGCATCTCTGTCTCTGCCGCGCGGGGGCTGGCACTTGGTCTTGGTGTTCCCGCTGTTGGTGTGTCAGGTCTTGAGGCGTTGGCGGCATCTCACGAGGGCGCCTTGCCCGCGATCCGCGCGCCTCGGGGACAGGTCTATATTTCGCTGCTCGGAGCAGACCCTGAACTGGTTGCAATGGAATATGCAGAATCACTCGGCCCGCTCGTGTTCAATGACAACCCAGATGCGCAGGCCCGCGCCATTGCCAGCATCGCGGCGCAACGGTGGCAGAATGTGACCGAGCCTCCCGCTCCGCTCTATGTGCGGCCCGCTGACGCCGCGCCATCCAAGGACCGGCCGCCAATACTGCTGGACGAATGACCCCGGACGAGCTGGCAGAAACGCACGCTGCTTCCTTTACGCAGTCGCGCCCCTGGACCGCTGCGGAATTTGCCGACCTGCTGTCCAACCGATTTACGCATGCCATTGGCACCCCTCAATCTTTCGCCCTGTTTCAAGTCATCGCAGATGAGACCGAGCTGCTTACGATAGCGACCCATCCTTCGGCGCAAAGACAAGGTCTGGCAAAAAAACGAATGGCAGAGTGGCACGCAGAAGCCAAAAAATTGGGCGCAACCCGCGCGTTTTTGGAAGTTGCCGTGAACAACTATCCCGCCATCGCGTTGTACCTACAGATTGGCTACTGCAATTGTGGACTGCGCAAAGGGTACTATCAGCAGGAAAACAACAGAAAAATTGACGCCGCAGTTATGGAATTCGACCTGACTTGAGGCCGTGCCGCAATTTTCTTCGACCAGCTGGTCAAAAATCTGTTGACCCCGGCCATTGCAAACGGCCTTAATTCCTTCCATCACAAGAGTTATGCTCGCTCTGTAGTGGGTAAACGGGGCTGCAATGGCTCCGACCGACAATAACCAACGGGAGTATGAAATGAGCCTGATGAAATCCTTGATGGGTGCCGCCGCTGCTGTCGCGCTGACTGCGGGTGCTGCATTGGCTGAACCGGCCTTGATCTTTGATCTGGGTGGCAAGTTCGACAAGTCGTTCAACGAAGCCGCGCATAACGGTGCGCAGCGTTGGGCAGACAAAACCGGCGGCACGTACCGCGAGATTGAGCTTCAGTCCGAAGCACAGCGTGAACAAGCATTGCGCCGCTTTGCCGAAGCAGGCGCGAACCCGATCATCACAATGGGCTTTGCGATGGCCGACCCGCTTGCCGCTGTTGCTGGTGACTATCCCGACACCAAATTCGTCGCCGTAGACGTGAACTGGCTGGATGCACCCAATATCCGTCAGGTCAGCTTTGCTGAGCACGAGGGCTCGTATCTGGTTGGCATGATGGCGGCTATGGCGTCTCAGTCCGGCACCGTTGGGTTCATTGGCGGTATGGACATCCCGCTGATCCGTCACTTTGGCTGTGGGTATGCCCAGGGCGCCAAGGCCGTGAACCCTGACATCGAAGTTGTCGCCAACATGACCGGCACCACCCCTGCCGCATGGAACGACCCCGTAAAAGGTTCCGAGCTGACCAAGGCGCAGATCAGCCAGGGCGCTGACGTGATCTATGCGGCCGCAGGCGGCACCGGCGTTGGTGTTCTGCAGACCGCCGCCGACGAAGGCATCCTGTCGATCGGCGTGGACAGCAACCAGAACCACCTGCACCCGGGCAAAGTTCTGACTTCGATGCTGAAACGAGTGGACGTTGCGGTCTATGACGCGATGACCGCTGGCGAAGATGTTGAAACTGGCGTGTTCACCATGGGTCTGGCCGAAGATGGCGTCGGCGTTGCGATGGACGACAACAACAAGGAACTGGTTTCGCCCCAGATGGCCGACGCGGTTGAAGACGCGCGCAAAGGCATCATCGACGGAGACATCTCTGTCGTAAGCTACTACGAGAACGATAGCTGCCCGGCACTTCAGTTCTGATATCGCGTGGGGCGGGGGTTGCCTCCGCCTCACACCCACTCTGCCGCGATGTGTATGCGGCCCTTCGGCAACTGAGGACAAGACATGACCGTCCCCGCCATTGAGCTCAAAGGGATTTCCAAAGCCTTTGGGCCGGTTCAGGCCAACAAAGACATTTCCATTAGCGTAGCCCCCGGTACGATCCACGGAATCATCGGTGAAAACGGTGCGGGCAAATCCACGCTGATGAGCATCCTCTACGGCTTTTATAAAGCTGATAAGGGCGAGATTTGGATCAACGGTACCAAGACCGACATCCCAGACAGTCAGGCAGCAATAGCAGCCGGCATCGGGATGGTGTTCCAGCATTTCAAACTGGTCGAAAACTTCACTGTTCTGGAAAACATTGTTCTGGGGGCCGAGGATGGCGGGTTGTTGGCCCCGTCTCTATCAAAGGCGCGCAAGGAACTGAAAGCGCTGGAAGAGGAATATGAGCTGTTCGTGGACCCGGACAAACGCATCGACGAGATCGGTGTGGGGATGCAGCAGCGTGTTGAAATCCTAAAGGCGCTGTACCGCCGGGCCGAGATTCTGATCCTTGATGAGCCGACCGGCGTGCTGACACCTGCCGAAGCTGATCAGTTGTTCCGAATCCTTGATCGCCTGCGTGCAGAAGGCAAAACGATCATCCTGATCACCCACAAGCTGCGCGAGATCATGGAGGCCACCGACACTGTCTCCGTCATGCGGCGCGGCCAGATGACGGCCACGGTAAAGACGGCCGACACCAACCCGCAGGAACTGGCCGAGCTGATGGTGGGCCGCAAGGTTCTGCTGCAGGTCGACAAGGTGCCAGCTCAGCCGGGCAAACCCATCCTTGAGATTGAAAACCTGCAAGTCATTGATGAAGCAGGTGTCGAGCGTGTCAAAGGCATAAACCTGACTGTCCGCGCAGGCGAGATCGTGGGAATTGCCGGAGTTGCCGGAAACGGGCAGTCTGAATTGTTGGAAGTTCTGGGCGGAATGCGCTCTGGTCAAGGCTCGATCAAATTGAACGGCACGCCGCTTGCACTTAGCGGTGCAGGGTCAGATGGGCAGGCGCGGCGCGCGCAACACATCGCCCACGTGCCCGAAGACCGACAGCGCGAAGGTCTGATCATGGATTTCCACGCCTGGGAGAACGTGGCCTTCGGCTATCACCGGGACCCGGCCTATAAACGCGGGATCTTCATGGACAACGCTGCCCTGCGTGCTGATACCGAACGTAAGATCGAAACATTCGACGTCCGCCCGCCTGATGGCTGGCTGGCGGCCAAGAACTTCTCGGGCGGGAACCAGCAAAAGATCGTCGTCGCGCGCGAGATCGAGCGAAACCCCGATCTGCTGCTGGTCGGACAACCTACACGCGGCGTCGACATCGGCGCGATCGAGTTCATTCACAAACAGATCGTCGCCCTGCGCGATCAGGGCAAGGCGATCCTGCTGGTTTCGGTCGAGCTTGAGGAAATCTTTTCGCTATCCGACCGGATCGCCGTGATGTTCGATGGACATATCATGGGTGAGCGTCTGCCCCATGAAACAGATGAAAAAGAATTGGGCCTATTGATGGCCGGTGTTGCGGGAGAGGCCGCGTAAGATGGATAAAATGCCCAAATGGGCCGACGTCGTTCTGATCCCGCTGATCAGCCTGATGCTGGCCGCAATCCTGTCGGCGCTGGTTATTCTCGCCATCGGAGAAAACCCGGTCGAAGCGGTAAAGTTGATGGTGTCGGGTGCGCTTGGGTCTACTTACGGCTGGGGCTATACCCTCTACTATGCCACCAACTTCATGTTTACCGGCCTTGCCGTTGCCGTCGCCTTTCACGCGCGGATGTTCAACATCGGGGGCGAGGGGCAGGCCATGCTGGGCGGGCTGGGGGTTGCTCTGGTCTGTCTTTATGTCCCTTGGCCGCATTGGAGTATCGCGCTGCTGGCGGCCTGTGCTGCCTCGATGCTGTTTGGCGCTGCGTGGGCGGCGATTCCGGCTTATCTGCAGGCCAAGCGCGGCAGCCATATCGTGATCACCACGATCATGTTCAACTTTATCGCTGCGGCCCTTCTGAACTACATGCTTGTCAATGTGATGCGCCCCGAAGGGTCAATGGATCCAGCGACGGCGCGGTTTTCGGAAACGGTCCACCTACCCACGTTGCATGAGCTGCTGGCCCCGATCGGTATCAACTTTTCAAAAGCTGCACCGGCAAACATTTCCCTACTGGTTGCGATCTTTGCCTGCGTCGTGGTCTGGGCACTGATCTGGAGAACTCGTCTGGGGTATGAAATCCGCGCCTATGGCCACTCGGAAACCGGTGCGGTCTATGCCGGTATTTCACCGGTGCGCATTACCATCGTCGCCATGCTGATTTCCGGTGCCTTGGCCGGACTTATGGCGATCAACAACGTTATGGGCGAGGCCGAACGGCTGGTCCTCAACTCGACCGAGGGTGCCGGATTCATCGGTATCGCGGTGGCGCTGATGGGCAGGTCTCACCCGTTCGGCGTGTTCCTGGCCGCGATCCTGTTTGGATTTCTGTATCAGGGCGGGGCGGAATTGGCACTTTGGACGTCCATCCCGCGCGAACTGATCGTCGTTATTCAGGCGCTTGTGATCCTATTCACCGGAGCACTGGACAATATGGTGAGGATGCCGCTTGAAAAAGTGTTCCTGAGCCTGCGGAAAGGAGCAGAGTGATGGAATTCTTCGTGACGCTCGTCCAAATCCTGGACTCGACGATCCGCCTGGCGACACCGCTGTTGCTGGCCTGCCTTGCCGGGCTGTATTCCGAACGCGCTGGCATTTTCGATATCGGGCTTGAGGGCAAGATGCTGATGGCCGCGTTCTTCTCGGCAGCTCTGGCCGCCGTGACCGGTTCGGTCTGGCTGGGCTTGCTTGCTGGGATTGGCTCATCTCTGATCCTTTCCGGCCTTCATGGGCTGGCCTCGATCACGTTCCGAGGCAACCAATTGATCTCGGGGGTTGCCATCAACTTTCTTGCGGCGGGCATGACTGTACTGGTCGCGCAGAGTTGGTTCCAGCAAGGCGGCCGCACGCCATCCCTATTCGGCGGAGGTCGGTTCACCCCGATCAACTTCCCCTTTTCCGAGCAGCTTGCCGGGGTTCCCGTGATCGGACCGATCTATTCCGAACTGCTTTCAGGTCATTCAATCCTTGTCTATGTCGCCTTTCTCATGGTGCCTGCGACATGGTGGATTTTGTACCGCACCCGTTTCGGCTTGCGTCTGCGCGCCGTTGGTGAAAATCCCGCCGCCGTGGACACAGCCGGAGTTTCCGTCGTGGGCCTGCGTTATGCCGCCGTTGCGATCTGCGGCGTTCTGTGCGGCATTGCCGGTGCGTATCTGGCGACAGCCCTGCAAGCAGGGTTTGTCAAGGACATGACGGCCGGGCGCGGCTTCATCGCGCTGGCCGCGTTGATCTTTGCGAAATGGCGGCCGTGGCATGCAATGTGGGCCTGCCTGCTGTTTGGTCTTCTGCAAGCGGTCGCGCTGCGGTTCCAGAACATCGACCTGGGGGGTGTCGTTATCCCGGTTCAGGTCATGGACGCCCTGCCCTACATTCTGACGGTCGTTATTCTGGCCGGGTTCGTGGGCAAAGCTATCCCACCGCGCGCGGGCGGCGAGCCCTATGTGAAAGAGCGTTGATAAGTCCAGTTTCGGACACAGTTCAGTCCTGTTCGCTGCGTAGCGGCATGCAGAGTTGATTTTGCATGCCGCAAAGGTTCTAAAGAGGTATGCGTGTGTTTCCTGTGATAGCCGACCTCGAAGCAAGACTCGCCGGGGTGCCGGGCGCACTGGTACGTGTTTGGGTACAGGCAGCAGCGCGAATTCAAGCGCATCTCTCAGGCGCACCAACTGGGCACTCCACTTTTGGCCTGAGGGTCCGTGCAATCGCCCCTGCTTGCATTGACACGCGACCACATCCTATTTCGCCGGACCGTGTCGCGCTGCGCGATGCATCCAGCCTCAACCGTTAAAGTACTATGCAGATTTACCTTCCCATCGCCGAAGTCTCTGTAAACGCCTTTCTGCTGCTGGGGCTGGGCGGGATGGTTGGTATTCTTTCCGGTATGTTCGGGGTCGGTGGCGGGTTCCTCATGACACCGCTGCTATTCTTCATCGGCATCCCTCCGGCTGTGGCTGTGGCGACCGAGGCCAACCAGATCGTGGCGTCGTCCTTCTCTGGCGTTCTGGCGCATTTCCGACGAAAGACCGTCGACCTCAAGATGGGAACCGTTCTTCTTACGGGAGGATTGATAGGCGCGGCCCTTGGTGTGGTGGTATTCAACTACCTAAAAAGCCTTGGCCAGGTCGATTTGCTGGTCACAGTTTGCTATGTCGTCTTCCTTGGTGTTGTCGGCAGCCTAATGTTCATCGAAAGCCTCAACGCGCTGCGCAAGTCCAAGAAAGGGGGCAGCGCCCCTGCCCCACGGCGTCAGCGCGGTTGGGTTCACGCGATGCCGTTCAAAATGCGGTTCCGCACTTCGGGCCTGTATATCTCGGTTATCCCGCCCATGCTGGTCGGCTTGTGCGTCGGTGTTCTATCCGCGATCATGGGTGTTGGCGGCGGCTTCATCATGGTCCCCGCGATGATCTATCTGTTGGGGATGCCAACAAAGGTAGTGGTCGGAACGTCGCTGTTCCAGATCATCTTTGTGACAGGCTTTACCACCATGCTGCATGCGACCACCAACTATACGGTGGACATCGTACTGGCCGTTCTTCTTCTGGTCGGCGGAGTTGTCGGCGCGCAGATCGGAACGGTGATCGGAGCACGGATGCCTGCGGAACAGCTGCGCGTGCTTCTGGCGGCGCTGGTTCTGGTCGTTTGCGGCAAACTGGCCCTGGACTTGCTGATCGAACCCTCCGAGCTCTACTCGCTTGGCACTGAGGGGGGGCACTGATCATGCTGAAACGCCTGATCCTGCTTTTTGCGTTATGCGTCTCCCCTGCGCTTGCCGAAGATGAGCAGGTCGTGCTTGGCCTCAGCCATGATCGCGTGGCCATTACCGCCACATTTGATGGCTCGGAAATCCTGATCTTCGGCGCGGTCAAGCGTGAGACACCCATCCCCTCAGGCCCACCGCTGGAGGTGGTCGTGGCGGTCGCCGGCCCTTCAAGCCCCGTCATGGTCAGACGCAAGGAACGCAGGCTGGGGATTTGGGTAAACACCGACAGCGTCTTGGTTGATCTTGCGCCCAGTTTCTATGCCGTCGCCACCAGTGCCCCTTTTGACGACATCCTGTCCGACACCGAGGACCTGCGGTACAGAATTTCGATCGAGAGGGCTATCCGCTCGGTCGGCGCGGCAATGCATATACGCGGCGCGCAGGACTTTGCAGATGCCGTGGTCCGCATTCGCGAGGATGAGGGGCTCTATTCGATCCGTGAGGACACCGTCGCTGTGGATGAGCAGACCCTGTTTAGAACCTCGATCGCCATGCCTGCCGATCTGACCGAAGGCGACTATACCGCGCGTATCTTCCTGACCCGAGGCGGAGCGGTCGTATCTAGCTTTGAAACAACCATTGACGTCCGCAAGGTTGGACTAGAGCGTTTTCTCTATAACCTGTCCCGTCAGCAACCCGTCTGGTACGGGCTGATGTCTTTGGTGATCGCCATTGCTGCGGGCTGGGGTGCGTCCACCGCTTTCCGTTTGCTGCGTGAGAACTAACGGCTACCCGCGACCGATATAGGGCATGGTTGTCGCCATCACGGTCATGAACTGCACATTGGCCTCAGCTGGCAGGGACGCCATGTGAAACACGGACCGGGCCGCGTCCTCAACCGCCATGGTTGGATCGGGTTGCTCACCCGCCGCGATCGCATTGTCGACCAATCCCTGCACCATCTGCGTCCGCGCGTTGCCGATATCAATCTGACCGCAGGCGATCCCGAAATCGCGCCCGTCCAAAGACAGGCTGCGGGTCAGGCCGGTGATTGCATGTTTCGTCGCCGAATAGTGGACCGAGTTAGGGCGCGGCACGTGCGCTGCAATCGAACCGTTATTGATGATACGCCCACCCTGCGGCGATTGATGCCGCATGATCCGGAACGCTTCGCGTGCTGACAGGAACATCCCATTCAAGTTGACGTTGACGCTTTGGTACCAATCCGCCAGCGCGATTTCGTCAATCGTTCCGCCGGGCGCAGTTATTCCCGCGTTGTTGAACAGCACATCCAATCGTCCGGCTTTGTCCAGAAAGTGCTTGAACGCGCCCAAAACCGCCTCGGGCTCGGTCACATCCGCAGGTAAGGGAACAGCATTGGGTCGACCACTGGCCATCGCTGCCAAAGTGTCCCCGCTGCGCGCCAAAAGCCCTACTGTCCACCCCTCGTCCAGAAAAAGTTCGGCCGTCGCGCGCCCGATGCCCGCGCTGGCCCCTGTGACTATGATCGTCTTCATGTTTCTTCCGCCTCCAATGTCAGCGAGGCCGCCGGAACCGCACGCAGATCATCCACTCGCAGTGGGTAGGTGGGTTTGGCCAAGCGGTTGCGCACCACCCAGATCAACCTCTCCTGCGCGCGCGTGATGGCCACGTATGCCAGCCGCTTCCACAACGGTTGCCCAGCCTCTGTCCGCCCCATCCGGGCCGCTGCATAGATGTCCGGCGCAAAAACCTGAACCGTGTCCCACTGCGACCCCTGCGCCTTGTGGATCGTCACTGCCGCGCCGTGCAGAAAGGTTGCGCCCATTCGCGCGGCATATGGGATAAAGGGTTCTTCTTCATCCGGCATTTCGATTTTGACAATCGACGCGGCGCTGACCTGCGGGTCTTCGGCACCCATGACGTGCAACCGAGAAAACCCAGGCTTACGTCCCGGCCCAAGATAGATGACCTGCGCGCCTTTGATCAGCCCGCGCGCCTCAAGATCAAGACGCTTTTTGCGATGCTTCAAAGGCAGCTCGATCCCATCGCAGATCAGCGGCTCACCCTCCAGCAACTCGGTATCAGGTGCGCCGTGGACGTGCCTGAACGCTTGAATCAGACGGATACGGGTCGCATTGCGCCAGACCAGAACGGGGCTGCGGGCCATCAGATCGACCTCGACCCTTTGCCCCCAGACAACGCGCTCGTCCCGTTGTGCGGTCTGTTCGACCAGCCGTTCAAAATCCTCGAAACCCATCTGAGGGTCGGCCAACGCATGGGCGAGGTCCAGAATGGGATTGTCCGCAGTCTGTCTGTGTACCCGGTGCAAAATCTGCTTTCGCGGCTCAGGCAGCGCGTCGAACACCATGCTGCCGGATTGATTGACCGGGGCCAACTGTGCGGGATCACCGAATAACAGCAGAGTGGGGAAAATCTCCTGCAGGTCCTCAAACTGGCGGTCATCCAGCATCGAGGCTTCGTCCACGAACCCGATATCAAGCGGCTCATCCCGGCGTTTCCAGCCCGTAATGAAATCCGAGCCGCGCAACCCCGCGGCCGCCAAAGCGCCGGGGATGGATTTGTTGTTCTGGTAGAACGCAGCCGCGCGGTCCAGCGCTTCGTCGGTCAGCCCTTCGATCTCGGGCCGTTCATCATTGCCCGCCAGCCATTCGGCAATGCGTTCGTATTCGGGGTCATAGACCGGCGTATATAGGATACGATGGATCGTCGTCGCAGGCACCCCGCGCAGGCGCAACACGCTTGCTGCCTTGTTGGTCGGCGCGAGGATGGCCAAGCTGCGCTTTTCGCGCGCTTTGCGACTTTCAAAGTCACCCGAGACGATCTGAACACCCGTTTCAGCAAGAGCCTTGTAAAGCTCTGCTAGCAATAGGGTTTTCCCAGACCCTGCCTTGCCGATGACCGCCATGACACCGGATTTTCCGCTGCCGGGCAGCTTCAACAGGGCGTCGTCATCCAGATCAACTCCGGCGGATTTCAGCATCTCGGCGATGCTGTCATAGGCGGCGGCCTGATCGTCAGAGAAGGTCACGGGAGGCAAAGACATGGCGCGACCCTACAGGGCCACGCCAGCTATCACCAGATACGGAATTGCGTTTTCGCGCGCCTTAGGCGGACAAGGCAAACCGGTGTTGCCGCCCGGTCCCGAACGCGGTCTTGAACCACAAGCGGGACAACTCACGCGGGATGCCCGCGCGTTCCGCGACACGATAGCAGTCTTCGGAGGAATAGGGCCAAAGCCCGACCGAAATCTGGTCGCGACCCTTACCCTCGGACCCCAGCACGATCGGCGACGATCCGATGAGGCGATAGATCCGAATCATCCGCGCGTCGAAGACGCCCGCGATATGGGTCAGGCCGAACCCTTCCATGATTTCACCCCCGCTCAGCATGATTGCCCCAGCGGTGTGCGGGCTGGCCGTGCGGGACAGGCAAAAGCGGGTTACCTCCCAGATCAGGGGGCTGTTGACCGGCTCACCGCCTGTCAGGTGCCCGAAAACCTCATTCACCATGACGCGGCCCGTTGTTAGCAGGACACGCATGGACCCGCCGTGGCTGCCGTCCTCCTCCTCCCAGATGACGTAGAGCGGGTTCAGATCATCGTATTGATCCCGCTCCTCTCCGTTTTCATTAACGTGAACATCCCAGCCCAGCCGGGTTTTGAACTGATCCGCGCGGTCGCGGAACATCCCATCGGCCAGCTTCGGAAATTTATGCAATTCATCCGCAAACAAATAGCGCAACATGACTTTTTCCCCTTGTCGTCCTGTGCAGGAACGAAGGGGGTACAAAGCCGTAGTTAATTTCCCGTTCGAGGAGCGCCCGGCCGTTAAACCACTATTAATCCTCGGCTCAGAGCCGTGGCGATGGCGTGGGTGGTGTTCTGCGCCCCGAGCTTTGCGCGCGCGCTTTCGATGTAGACGCGCAGCGTATGCTCGGAAATTGACAGGGAATGCGCCACCTGCGCCCGGTTATAGCCCAGCGCCAGCAAGGTCATTGAATCGACTTCTCTTGGCGACAGTCCGCGCGGCGCATCCGGCTGCCTGTCACTTTCAAACTCCAGCGCTTTTCGATTGAAAAAATGTGCGATCAGGATCAGTTCGCGCCCGTGCGTTTCCATGAAGCCTTTCCAGGTTTCATCGTCGCAAGAGTGATTCACTGTAAACAAGGCGAATTGCCCGTTGGGGCCGCGGATCGGGATCGAATAGCCTTGGTTACCCACTCCGTGCTCCAAAGCATCCCTAAGAAAGTTCTTCGCAACCTTTCCCGACCAATCCAGTGTCTTCCAGTCGACGGGATGGAACCGTTGGAAGCACCCTAAAATCACGGGGTCAATTCGATGGTAGTTTTTCTCACGGTACCGTTCGGCCCAGGTATCAGGATAGGTTGTATAGCCGTATTGATCACCGGCACCGTCTACCCAATGATAAACGAGATGTTCGATCTGCAACCGGTCGCGCAGCCGAATGGCGACTTCGCCAAGTTCGTCAAGCGTGTTGGTGTTTTCCAAGTCCTCCAGAACCTGGCTCAAATCGAGTTGTATTCCCATCCGCGGGTGCCCGTGCCTCATACTTCGCGGACGCGATCTCGGCTGCGGCGATCAGTTTGGTGTCATCCAACTGTTCGGCAAGCGCGGTCAGGCCGTTCTCAACAACGAAGGCGTTGAGGTCCGACAACACGTCCAGTATCCACTCATTTTTCGCCATCCAAAGTCACTCCGAAACAGTTAACGAAGGGTTAATACAACTATAGCATGTGTTATATTTTTTGCCATATTCACCGGTTTCTACTCCCCTAAAATAGCGGGAGCCTCACCCGTAAGGCCCTGTAATCATTTCATATAGGCAAAAAAGAAAGCGCCCGCGAACCGGAAAGACGGTTCACGGGCGACGATGATTGGCTTGCAGAGTGTTTAGCCGCGCGCGTCCAGAACTTCTTCCAGGGTACGCATCCCTGTCCGAGGCGCCTGAACCAGAACCGACATGTTGCCTGGCTTATGCTCGTTCCGCATCATCTTCATGTGCGCTTCGGGCAGTTCATTCCACGAGAACACTTCGGACATGCAGGGGTCCAGACGACGCTCGACCATCAACTGGTTCGCAGCCGATGCCTGCTTTAGGTGCGCAAAGTGTGAACCCTGCAGGCGCTTCTGGTGCATCCACATGTAACGCACGTCGAAGGTCAGGTTATAGCCGGTGGTGCCGGCGCAGATCACAACCATACCGCCCTTTTTCACCACGAAGGTCGACACCGGGAAGGTGCTCTCACCGGGGTGTTCAAAGACCATGTCAACGTTCAAGCCTTTGCCGGTGATGTCCCAGATCGCCTTGCCGAACTTGCGGGCCTCTTTGAACCACTCGGCATATTCCGGCGTGTTCACCGTAGGAAGCTGACCCCAGCAGTTGAAGTCCTTGCGGTTCAGAACGCCCTTGGCGCCCAGACCCATCACAAAGTCACGCTTGCTCTCGTCCGAGATCACACCGATCGCATTCGCACCTGCGGTGTTGATCAGCTGGATCGCGTAAGAGCCCAGACCGCCCGAAGCACCCCAGACCAGAACATTCTGACCGGGCTTCAGGTCATGTGGCTCGTGCCCGAACAGCATCCGGTAGGCAGTGGCCAGCGTCAGCGTGTAGCAGGCGCTTTCTTCCCAAGTCAGGTGCTTAGGACGCGGCATCAACTGTTGTGCCTGCACGTTGGTGAATTGTGCAAACGATCCGTCCGGTGTCTCGTAACCCCAGATCCGCTGGCTGTCCGAATACATCGGATCGCCGCCGTTGCACGCTTCGTCGTCACCGTCATCCTGGTTGCAGTGGATTACGACCTCGTCGCCCACTTTCCAGCGCTTCACTTTGTCACCAACGGCCCAAACGATGCCCGATGCATCGGAACCGGCGATGTGGAAAGGTTGACCGTGGCCATCAAACGGGCTGATCGGCTTACCAAGCGACGCCCAGACGCCGTTGTAGTTCACACCGGCGGCCATCACCAGAACCAGCACCTCGTGGCTGTCCAGCTTGGGGACGTCGACCACTTCTAGCTGCATCGCCGTGTCCGGCTCGCCGTGGCGCTCTTTGCGGATCGCCCACGCATACATTTTCTTTGGAACAAACCCCATCGGAGGGATTTCGCCCATCTCATAGAGGTCTTTTTCCGGCGCGTCGTAGGACGCGATACCGCTGTCGGTGTCCAGAGCCATGTTGGCCTCCTTTGTTCTAATCATTCGCCGCGATGCAGAATCGCTTGCATTAAGTGATGAGATATTGGGCCTTGAGAAATATTGCAATAGATTTTGGGGTCATTTTGTAATTTTATGACCCAGCGGATGCAGAAATTCCCTTTGCACCCGCAGCATGCTTCGCATTTTCATTCAGCGGGGCCGAAGCCGCGTAGTATTCAAGAAGGTCAACACGTTGTCCTGATTGACAAATTTTTCCACTCTCGCGTTTCAAAATCCGACGCTCAACCAACTGGTCCAGCGCGGCCACGATTGAAGCCTGATCCAGAACGTCCAAAGTTCCGTCACGTCGCATAAGATCGGCAATCAGCGTCCGCGCCTCATCTTCCGGCATCCCTCCTTTCTCTCGGATCAGCCAGCAGGCAGCAGGAACTGGCACCAATGGAATCGCATCCCTGATCCGCGCCATAAGCTCTCGCGCCAGGTCTGTCGTCACATCCTTGTCCTTGTCCGCTTGAAACGCCTGTAGTGAGATCGGCTGCCCATATCGGACCGAGGCCACGCCGAATCGCTTGTAGCGACCGACCAGCTTTCGCCCGATCTGTTTGAGTATCCACATCGTGATCACTCCGATCCTGGCGCGGAAGCGTCGTTGATTGCCAAGCGCGGCCTTCGTCAGAATCGTATCTTCCAGCACGCGATCATAGTTCAAGGCAACTGGAACAAAGACGACATCCTTGCCTCCGGGCTTGATCCCGTCGATGAGGTATTTGAGCAAACCCAGTTTTGGCCTGCCCAAAGCACCGGTCAGGCTAAGCCCCCCTTCGGGAAACATCGCCTGTGTCACACCCGCCTCGGTCGCTTGCCGGACGTAGCAGGCAAGCACTTCTCGATACAGTTCGCTGCCTGATTTTCGGCGGATAAAGTAGGCACCCATTGCGCGAATGAGCCTGCTGAGCGGCCACACCCGCGCCCATTCACCCACCGCGTAGGACAGGGCCGATTGATGCGCCGCCAAATAGGTGACCAGAACGTAATCCATGTTACTGCGGTGATTCATGACAAAAACAACCGTCGCATCGGGATCAATATTCTTGACGGCTTCTTCGTCCTGATAACTAAGCCGCACGTCGTAAAACGCGTTGCTCAACATCCGAGCCAAACGGATTGCGACGCTAAAATAGGCAACGGCGGAAAACGATGGCACGATCTCGCGGGCATAGCGCCGGGCCTGCTCGAAGGACACCGCTTCGGGAACGCCGATTTCCCGCGCGCGATCCTGCACCGCCTTCCCGACCTGCGGGTCATAGATAAGACGCTGAATCCTGTCGTGCCGCTCGGCCAGCTTGAAGGGCTGGATCGGTCGCTGCAGGCGTTTGTTCAACCGCTTGACCGCACGCTCAAGTCGGCGACGAAAGAACCAGCGCACGGATGGGAACAGAAAATGCGAGGCCAGCGTGACCGCGGCAAACACCAGGATCAGCAAAAACAGCCAAAGCGGAAGTTCCACGGTCTGAGTCATGCGCGCACCCTGCCAGCAAACGTTGCGTCCTACAATCAGAAGAACCCTGAATGCCGCGACGCAGCGAATTGACATATCCCGAAAATTGCGCTTTAGAACCCATGAACGTAATTTTCTTACCCACCTGAGATATGAGGCACGTTATGACGCAGACGCAGAAAGATCGCCCCTGGCTCATCCGAACCTATGCCGGTCATTCCACAGCCAAGGCATCGAACGCGCTGTATCGTGGGAACTTGGCCAAGGGTCAGACCGGCCTTTCCGTGGCTTTCGATCTGCCGACGCAAACCGGGTATGACAGCGACCATACTTTGGCGCGCGGCGAGGTCGGCAAGGTGGGTGTGCCGATCAGCCATCTGGGGGACATGCGGGTTCTGTTCGATCAGATTCCACTGGAGCAGATGAACACCTCGATGACCATCAATGCGACTGCGCCGTGGTTGCTGGCGCTGTATATTGCGGTGGCCGAGGAGCAGGGTGCAGATGTATCGAAACTGCAAGGGACCGTTCAGAACGATCTGATCAAGGAATACCTGAGCCGCGGCACTTACGTTTGCCCGCCGAAACCGTCGCTCAAGATGATCGCGGATGTGGCCGAGTATTGCTATTCCAACGTGCCGAAATGGAACCCGATGAACGTGTGTTCCTATCACCTGCAAGAAGCAGGCGCGACACCCGAACAAGAACTGGCCTATGCGCTGGCCACCGCAATCGCTGTGTTGGACGAGTTGCGCCCACGTGTTCCAGCCGAGGATTTCCCAGCGCTCTGCGGTCGGATTTCGTTCTTCGTGAACGCAGGCATCCGGTTTGTGACCGAGATGTGCAAGATGCGCGCCTTTGTGGACCTGTGGGATGAGATTCTGCAGGACCGTTACGGTGTCGAAAATCCCAAGTTCCGCCGCTTTCGCTATGGCGTGCAGGTGAACTCTTTGGGCCTGACGGAACAGCAGCCTGAAAACAACGTCTACCGTATTCTAATTGAGATGCTGGCTGTGACCCTGTCCAAGAAAGCCCGCGCCCGAGCGGTACAGCTCCCTGCATGGAACGAAGCGCTTGGCCTGCCGCGCCCGTGGGATCAGCAGTGGTCCATGCGGATGCAGCAAATTCTGGCCTATGAAACCGACCTGCTGGAATATGAAGACCTGTTCGAGGTCAACCCCGCCGTAGACGCCAAAGTGGAAGAGCTGAAAAACGGCGCGCGCGCCGAGCTGGCCAACCTGGATTCGATGGGCGGTGCGGTTGCATCGATCGAGTACATGAAGTCCCGCCTCGTCGATTCCAATGCCGAACGCCTGAACCGGATTGAGCGGAACGAAACAGTTGTGGTCGGCGTGAACAAATGGACCGACGGAGAGGCTTCTCCCCTTCAAACCGAAGATGGCGGCATCATGGTTGTCGATCCGGCGGTTGAGCAGGAACAGATCGACCGCCTGAACGAATGGCGCACCCAACGGGATGACGCGTCAGTCACCGCAGCCCTGGATGCACTGCGCAACGCGGCGCAGACCGGAGCCAACGTCATGGAACCGTCAATTGCCGCCGCCAAAGCAGGTGTCACCACGGGTGAGTGGGCCGAGGAAATGCGCAAGGTCTACGGCACATATCGCGGGCCGACCGGCGTTTCGGGGTCTGTCTCCAACAAGACCGAGGGGCTTGATGACCTGCGCGCCGCCGTTGACGCGGTCAGTGACCAATTGGGCCGCCGTCTGAAATTCCTTGTCGGCAAGCCGGGTCTGGACGGCCATTCCAACGGAGCGGAACAGATCGCCTTCCGCGCGCGCGACTGCGGCATGGATATCAGCTATGAAGGAATTCGCCTGACGCCCGAGGAAATCGTGACCGCCGCGATTGACAACAAGGCCCACGTGATTGGCCTTTCGATCCTTTCCGGCAGTCATATCCCTCTGGTGCAGGACGTCATTGACCGTCTGCGGGACTCGGGTTTGAGCGACGTTCCGGTTGTGGTCGGCGGGATCATTCCTGACGAAGACGCAGCGAAGTTGAAGGCAATGGGTGTTGCCAAGATCTACACGCCCAAGAACTTTGAGCTGAACGCGATAATGGGCGATATTATTACCTTGGCCGATCCACAAAATATGGCCGCTGAATAACAGCCCTTTTACTTTCCGTTTTCTAAAAACCTATTCCCATTTCAAAAGGGGATAGGTAAAAACCATGTCTGTAATTAATATAAGCCGCTAGGGATATGGCCCTATTGACTTTGGCATGGAGAATAGAAATGGGAATTGATCTGGAAAAAATGTCGCGCAAGGAATTAATTAAGCTGCGTGATCAGATCGAAAAGGCGCTAAAAAAAGCGGAAATACGCGAACGGCAAGAAGCGCTGAAGGCTGCGGAGCAGGCGGCGGCTCAATACGGTTTCTCTTTGTCAGATTTGGCCGCAGAAGGGGCCACTATGGGGAAAGGCTCTAAAGCCAAGGCAAAGTATCGCAATCCCGCCGACCCCTCGCAGACCTGGTCCGGTCGTGGGCGCAAGCCGCAGTGGATACACGACGCGCTTAAGTCTGGCGCAAGTATCTCGGACCTAGAAATCTGATCGGGATTTTAAACAAGATGACAATCCATATTGGCGCCGAAAAAGGCGAAATCGCAGAAACAGTATTATTGCCGGGTGATCCTTATCGGGCAAAATGGGCCGCAGAAACATTTTTGGATGACGCAAAGCAAGTCAATAATGTGCGCGGCATGTTGGGTTTCACCGGAACCTGGAAAGGGAACCCGGTTTCCATTCAAGGTAGCGGAATGGGAATGCCGTCATTGTCGATTTACGCGAACGAACTAATTCGCGATTTCGGAGCCAAAACCCTGATCCGGATAGGATCGTGCGGAGGGATGCAAGACACTGTCAAAGTCCGTGACGTTATCCTGGCGATGACCTCTACAACACTAAGCACCCCGTCGCGCGGCATCATGAAGGAACTCAACTTTGCCCCCTGCGCGGATTGGGGTCTGCTGCAAGCCGCGGCCCAAGCGGCCGAGGCCAGTGGTACGCCGACCCATATCGGGGGGATCTATTCCTCGGACGTGTTCTATGACGAGCGGCCCGACCTGAACGAGCAGATGGTCCGTCACGGCATCCTTGGCGTCGAAATGGAAGCGGCCGAGCTTTATATTCTGGCGGCGCGACACAAGTGCCGGGCTTTGGCCGTTCTGACCGTTTCCGATCATTTGCTGACCGGTGAGGCTCTGCCCTCCTCCGAACGGGAAAGCAGCTTTGGCGATATGGTCGAAATCGCGTTGCGTGCCGCGTTTCCAAACGCAACCTAAACCGGGAAGGGGCGCTTAGGGCGCCCTTTCGGGACTATTTCCTCAGGCAGGTTTTCGGGGTATCCGCCCCATCCTGCTGTGCACCGCAATAGGCGCAGACCCAGACACCTTCCTTGCGGTGCTGACGCCATCGGCAGTCACGTGTCAAAGATGATGTCCGTGACCGCCAGATGAAATACGCAAAAACGCCAGCGGCCAGTAGTAGCAACAGAATGGGCATGCTTATGCATTGCCCAATCTTTGCATGAATTCAAGCGGCGTTCGCGTATTCAAACAGGTCTGGTTCGTGAGCGTCAGACACTAAAGGTTCCGGCGTATAGTAAGCCCAAGCCTGTTCCAGCGCTTCCAACGCCTCGTCTGCTTTGGTCTTGATGTTTTGGTCCTGCATCGGAGCGATCCTTCTTCGATTGAATCACTCCTCCCTGCGCGCAAGATAGTGCCGAGCAGGGGAGGCCACATCGCATTGTTTTGCAACCTCGCCATGCGCTTGCCGCAAGGCGGCAAGCGCTGATTTTGCGCGCAACTTAAACCGCGCGTTCGACCATCATCTTCTTGATCTCGGCGATCGCCTTGGCCGGGTTCAGACCTTTCGGGCAGGTCTTGGCACAGTTCATGATCGTGTGGCAGCGATACAGTTTGAACGGGTCTTCCAACTCATCCAGACGCTCACCCGTTGCCTCGTCCCGACTGTCGATGATCCAGCGATAAGCATGCAACAGGGCTGCGGGGCCAAGGTAGCGGTCACCATTCCACCAGTAGCTGGGGCAAGAGGTCGAGCAGCTTGCGCACATCACGCATTCATACAGGCCATCCAGCTTTTTGCGGTCTTCGATGGACTGTTTCCATTCCTTCGCAGGCCGGTTGGTCTTGGTTTCCAGCCACGGCATGATCGAGGCGTGCTGCGCATAGAAATGCGTCAGGTCGGGGATCAAATCCTTGACTACCGGCATGTGCGGCAGCGGATAGATTTTCACGTCGCCCTTGATCTCATCCATGCCATAGATACAGGCCAGCGTGTTGATCCCGTCGATATTCATCGCGCACGATCCACAAATCCCCTCGCGGCAGGACCGGCGGAAGGTCAATGTGGGATCAATCTCGTTCTTGATCTTGATCAGCGCGTCCAGAACCATTGGGCCGCAGCTATCCATATCAACGAAATACGTATCAACGCGCGGGTTTTGTCCGTCATCCGGGTTCCAGCGATAAATCTGGAACTTGCGCACATTGGTTGCGCCTTCGGGCTTTGGCCATGTCTTACCGGTGGTGATCCGGGAATTCTTGGGGAGGGTCAGTTGTACCATAAGTTCCTCTCCTTAGAACGTCCGCGCCTTGGGCGCGATTTTGTTCAGGCTGATGCCGCCTTCATCCTCTGTGGTCAGAGGATCGACGATAACGGGGCGATAGCTGAGCTCGACCTTGTTGCCTTCAACCCGGCTAACCGTGTGAACGCGCCAATTTTCATCGTCACGCTCGGTGAAGTCCTCATGCGCGTGCGCACCACGAGATTCCTTGCGCGCCTCGGCCCCTACGATTGTGGCCAGTGCGCTTGGCATCAGGTTGGTGAGTTCCAGCGTTTCCATCAGATCACTGTTCCAAACCAACGAGCGGTCAGTAACCTTTAGGTCATCCATCTTGGCGGCGATGGCCGTCATCTTCTCGACGCCTTCGGCCATTGTCTTGGCGGTCCGGAACACGGCTGCGTCGGCTTGCATGGTTTTCTGCATCTCAAGCCGCAGATCAGCCGTCGGGATTGACCCGCTGGCGTTGCGAACAGCGTCAAACCGGTCAAATGCCTTATCGACCGAAGCCTGGTTCAGCACCGGGTTCGACGCGTCGGCATCGACAACCTTACCTGCCCGGATCGCAGCCGCGCGGCCAAACACCACGAGGTCGATCAGCGAGTTGGACCCCAGACGGTTCGCACCGTGGACCGAGGCACATCCGGCCTCACCCACGGCCATCAGGCCCGGCACAACAGCGGTCGGATCATCGGCAGTCGGGTTCAGAACTTCGCCCCAATAGTTCGTCGGGATACCGCCCATGTTGTAGTGGACAGTCGGCAGAACCGGGATCGGCTCTTTGGTAACATCGACACCTGCAAAGACGCGGGCCGATTCTGAGATACCCGGCAGACGCTCGGCCAGTGCTTCGGCTGGCAAGTGGCTGAGGTTCAGGTGAATGTGGTCGCCATTGTCACCGTGGCCACGCCCCTCGCGGATCTCCATCGTCATCGAACGGCTGACATAGTCGCGCGGCGCCAGATCTTTGTACTGGGGCGCATAACGCTCCATGAACCGCTCACCTTCCGAGTTGGTCAGGTATCCGCCCTCACCCCGAGCGCCTTCGGTGATCAGACAGCCCGAGCCGTAGATGCCGGTCGGGTGGAACTGAACGAACTCCATATCCTGCAGGGCCAGACCCGCACGGGCCACCATGCCGCCACCGTCGCCGGTGCAGGTATGGGCCGAGGTCGCGCTGAAATAGGCCCGGCCATAGCCGCCGGTCGCCAGCACCACCATCTTGGCGTTGAAAACGTGCATCGTGCCATCGTCCAGCTTCCAGCAGACGACGCCCTGACATTGCCCGTCATCGGACATGATCAGGTCGATGGCGAAATATTCGATATAGAACTCGGCATTGTTCTTCAGCGACTGACCGTACAGCGTGTGCAGGATCGCGTGACCGGTCCGGTCTGCGGCGGCACAGGTGCGCTGCACCGCTGGGCCTTCGCCAAACTCGGTGGTGTGGCCACCGAAGGGACGCTGGTAAATCTTACCTTCTTCGGTCCGGCTGAACGGAACGCCGTAGTGTTCCAGCTCATAAACCGCCTTTGGTGCCTCACGCGCCAAGTATTCCATCGCGTCGGTGTCACCCAACCAGTCCGATCCCTTGACCGTATCGTACATGTGCCACTGCCAATGGTCCGGCCCCATGTTCGACAGGGACGCAGCAATACCGCCCTGCGCCGCAACTGTGTGCGAACGAGTCGGGAAAACCTTGGTCACACAGGCAGTGCGCAACCCTTGTTCGGCCATGCCAAGGGTGGCCCGCAGACCTGCCCCGCCAGCGCCGACAACGACCACGTCATATTCGTGCGTTTCGTATTCGTATGCAGCCATTTCTTTCAGCTCCGGGAATTAGAGGGCAATGCGCGCGATGGCGAAAATGCCAGCCGCTGCCGCGCCGTAGGACAGGCAGGTGGTCAGGATAATCAGAACTTTTTCCATCGTGCCGTGGACGTAATCCTCAAGCATCACCTGAGCACCTTCAGCAAAATGCTTGAAACCGACCACGAGCGTCAGCGCCGCCACTATCGCTTGGAACGGGCGCGAATAGTAATCCAGCACCACGTCGTAAGGTTGGCCCAGAACCGGTCCAAATGTGAAAATGAACAGCGGGACAAGGATCAGCAAAGCCACCGAGCTGACCTTCATGCTCCAGAAATGTGCTGTCCCGGATTTGGCCGAACCAAGGCCGGTCGCACGTTTACGGTCCGTAAGATAACGCATGTCTGGCCTCCTCAAGCGACGATAAGCAGGGTCAGCAGGGTCAGAACGACCGAACCGATCACGACGGCCCAACCCAGTTTTTGGGCTGTGGGCAGATCAAGCCCGACCGCATTGTCCCAGATCAGATGCCGTACACCGGCCAGAGTGTGATACCACAGCCCCCAAAGAGAGAGAGCCATCACCAGATCCCCAATGACCGAGGTCAGCCACCAGTTTGCGCGCGCATACGCCTCGGGCGAGGTCGCAGCGGCCAGAAACCACCACACAATCAACAGCGCGGCAACGATCAGGGCGTTTCCTGTGATACGGGTCAGGATGGATGTGACCGAAGTCAGCTGTGGACGATAAATCGACAGATGAGGCGATAACGGGCGATTGCCCCGATTAACATCGGCCATGGCGGCTCCTTTTCGGTTGGCTTCCGATGGTTTTACTGTTTTTTGCCGTTCTGTCACGTGCTGCATCTGCAAAAAAGCCCATAATTGACCCAAAACGACGGATATTCCAAAATTGTGATCACACAAAATATTGACGTGATCACAAATGATTCCGTCTCGTTGCAGTGTTAGCGTCCTGACCCCCGAATCTTTGCCGGAGTCACTCCAATCCAGCCGTTTGCTGAGTGACCTCTCGCAAAAGTTTTTTACGGATTCTCTCGGGATAATCCTCGAAACCTGCAGCCGAAACCACAAATGCACCCTCGCCGACGATCACATTTTCAAAGAAATACGCGGTCAGGTCCGGTTCGCTTTCTTCGATGGCGATCGCGTTCACTGTCACACCGTGACGACGCAGAACGGAATGTATCTCTGTCGGCTCGACCCCTTCATTTGAAATCCCATCACCCGAGATATCAATAAGTTGGCGCTTGCACTCGGACACGGCGCTAAAACTTGTCAGCGTCATTTCAAGCGCTTCGCCGATTGCAGTTGAGAAATTTCGCCAGACCCGAGCGTCAGAGGCCACTTGGCTTGCAAAGGCATCAAGTGTTTCAAAGCTGTCTATGCGCGTCCAGGGGATCGTGACCTTCTGGCGCGAGGTACCTGTCCATTGCACCAGCATCAAGCGGGCCTGCCCGCGGACAAGCGCCTCTGAGACGACAGGGTCGCGCAACCCGGCGGCAAGACCATCCATCTGTATGCGGTATTCGCCAGAATCAACGGACCCTGAAACGTCAACGGCCAAAGCCAAAGCCAAATCGCACGCCATGGCCGGAGGCGTCAGGAAAATGCAGGCGGCGATTGAACGAAGCAAAAGCATGATCGCAGCCTAGCACGAATGTTGCCGACCGCGATCACTTCAACGTGGGTGGTTCTTATCAGGTCGGGATCAAGGCCCAGTAGTCGAGATCCAACAAGACGCTCGGCATATATCGCCCATCTTCGTTTTTCAGCTCGAAAGGCTCTCCGCCCTTGGTGGCCACCAACCGCAGGCGTATTGCCCCAACGCCAGGCACACCCGTTTCGGCCTTGTCCAGAACCTCGGACCAAGCCTTGATGGTATCACCTGAAAAGCAAGGGTTTGCGTGTGCACCAGCGTTCAGGCCAACGATCATCTGAGCGTTCGCCAGACCATTGAACGACAAGGCCCGCGCCATCGAAATCACGTGTCCACCATAGATCAGGCGACCGTCGGGACGGAAAGTCAGGTCGAAATGCACCTTGGCCGTATTTTGCCACAGGCGGGTGGCCAGCATATGCTCGGCCTCCTCGACGGTTACGCCGTCCACATGGTCGATCTTTTCACCGATCTCGTAATCCCCCCAACGATGCGCCTCGCCCGCTTGGGCAAAGTCGTAGCTCGAGAAATCCAACCCTTCTGGAATAACCAAATCCTTCGGATCCAGTGCCTTTTTCAGCTCAGGCACGACCACTTCCGGTGCGGGGGCGTCGAGGTCGGATTTCCGCACCATGACCCAACGGACATATTCCATGACAGGTTCGTCCCGCTGGTTCAGGCCACGGGTCCGCACATAAACAACCCCGGTCTTGCCGTTCGAGTTCTGCTTGAGCCCGATCACCTCGGATTCCGACCGCAGCGTGTCGCCCGCGTAAACCGGTTTCAGCCAGCGCCCCTCGGCATAGCCCAGATTGGCCACCGCGTTCAGCGAGACATCCGGCACAGTCTTGCCGAACACCACATGAAACGCCGCCAGATCGTCCAGCGGGCTTTGCGGCAGACCAGACGCCCGGGCGAACTCGTCCGAAGAATACAGCGCATGGCGGGCGGGATAGAGCGCGTGATACAGCGCACGCTCGCCGTTGGTCACAGTGCGTGGTACCGCGTGGTGCAGCACCTGCCCGACGGAATAGTCCTCGAAAAAGCGGCCCGGATTGGTTTTTACCATTATTGCTGTCCCAGTTTCATATCGGGTGAATAGTCGGCCGAGACCTCTTTGGTCACGGCCTGCGCACAGCGCATCACGCTGTTGGCGGCGTCATAGGCATAGGACGGGTCGCCATATAGCTCCCACCCCTTTGCCAGCGCGTCGGACACTTTGTGGCAAAAGGCCGAGGTATCCTCTTCGGTCAGCAGACGATAGAGTTTTGCCATCCTGCAAACTCCTTACGAGGGGAACGGAGACGGACCGACCAGCCCGTGGATATAGCCGATCACGCCCAGCAGCACGATCGAGGCCACAAAGAACATCGCGTCCTTGCCATAGGTTCCGGGTTCGCCCGGCGTCCAATCGGGTTCGGCGCGGTTGATGACAACGACTTCGGCCAGCGCCCACAGGAACAGGCCACCGAATAGTATGATCGAGGCCAGATCGCCATTCACCAACAAATGCGCAAAGGCCCAAGCGCGGAAACCGGCCAGTTGAGGGTGGCGCATTTTGTTCAGCAAACGGCCCTTTTTGCCAGCGGGACTCATCATGAAGATGGCGATCAGCACCAGCAGGTTGTTGATATGGACCATGAAAGAGGGCGGCGCCCAGACGTAGATAAAATCGGTCATGCGATAGCCGAAGATCATCAGCAAGATCGCCGCCACCAACGCCAGCGCCACCGCGCCTTTGCCACCATTTCCCATCGCCGCGCGCTGCGCTGGCATCACACGTTTGAACAGATGCGCAGCCCACCAAAGCGCCACACCGAGGATCAGAAGTACAAAGCCCATGCTGGCTTACCCCGCTTGCAAAATTGAGATTGCCTCAGCTTTTGCCAGAATTTCACGGGCGGTTGCAACGTGCAGATTTTCAACGATCTTGCCGTCCACCACAGCGACCCCCTGCCCTTGCGCCTCGATCTCTTCAAAGGCAGCAATCTGACGTTGGGCCAGGTCAATCTCGGCCTCGGACGGAGCGAAGGCCGCGTTGGTGATCTCGACCTGCGCCGGGTGGATCAAGGTCTTGCCGTCAAAACCCATATCGCGGCCTTGCGTACATTCAGCGGCAAGACCTTCGTCATCCTTGAAGGCGTTATAGACGCCATCCACGATGATCAGCCCTTCGGCTTTAGCGGCCAGCAGGCACAGGCCCAGAGAAGTCATCAGAGGCAGGCGATCAGGGCGGAACCGGGTCTGCAATTCCTTGGCCAGATCATTGGTGCCCATCACAAAGCCCGCCATCAGCGGATGCGCCGCGATCTCGGCAGCGTTCAGCATCCCACGCGGGGTCTCCATCATCGCCCAGATCGGAATATCGCCGGTGATCGCGGCCAGCGCGTCTACATCCGCGGCTGAATTCACCTTGGGCAGCAGAACCACATCGGCGTCCATGTCCCGCACAGCCTCGGCATCGGCGCGGCCCCATTCTGTGTCCAGCCCGTTGATCCGCACGATCTTGACACGAGCGCCATATCCACCCGCGGCCAGCGCCGCCTTGAGCGTTTCGCGCGCGTTCTCTTTTTCATCGGCGGCGACGGCATCTTCCAGATCAAAGATGATCGCGTCCACCGGCAGGGTGCGTGCCTTGTCCAGCGCCCGATCCTTGGAACCGGGGATATACAGAACAGAACGATAGGGGCGCTGACGGGGGTCCATTGGCCTCTCCCTCTTGAAATAAAGTTGCGCGGAATGGGGCATTTTTTGTCGGAAAGTTCAAGGGCAAAATCGCCGCATTGCAGCATACGCGACGCAACGTGCGTTTGTTTAACCGGATTTCGGTCACTCGCCCGCACCCTTTCGGGCAGATTGAATCGAAAGGGTGCGACAATGAGAAAAACACTATTCAAGATGACGATGGGGCTGGGCATCATGGCTCTTGCCGCCCAGCAGGTTCACGCACAAAACTGCGCACCCCGCGAGGACATCATACAGCGGCTGGCCGAAACCTATGGCGAAACGCGACGCGGCATCGGCATAGCCCGGCAAGGCTCTGTTATGGAGGTCTATGCCTCGGACTCGAGCGGCAGTTGGACGATCACGGTGACGCTGCCGGACGGGGTGACTTGCCTTATCGCATCGGGTCAAGCCTATGAGGACGTAACCGAGGCTCTACCGCCCAATGTCTAGGTCAGCGCGTCCCAGATCAGTTTACTGCCCGTCAGGGTCAAAAGTACGTAGGCGATGCCAAAGAACAGGCGCTCGGACATCATGAAATGCGCCCGAACGCCCAGCCACGCACCAAGAATGGCGAAGGGGGCCAGTAGCAAATCTGCCATCGCCGTGTGCCATGTGAACAGCCCGAGATAGGCGAAGGGCACGAATTTCACCGCGTTGATGATCCAGAATACCAAGACGGTGCTGGCCTGAAACTCGGTCTTCGACAGACGCTGCGACAACAGGTAGACGGCGGCGGGTGGGCCGCCTGCATGACTTACGAAACTGGTGAATCCGGCAACCAACCCGGCGAAAAGCCCGGCCGAGGGCGGTAGCCGATTGGCAAAACCGCGAATCCAACCCTTGCTTTGCGCCACATGCCAGATCACGAACCCGACTGAGATCCCTCCGATCAGAAGACGCAAAAGGTCGTCATCGGTCACACGATAAAGCCAAGCCCCCAGTGCAATGCCCGGCACAGCGCCCAGGATCAGCAGGCGCGAATCCGGCCAGCTCCAGCGTTTCCAGTAGGGCTTTAGCGTGGCCACGTCGATCACCATTAGGATCGGCAGCATCAGCGCCAATGCCTGCCCCGGCGTCAGGATCAGCGCCAGAATCGACGAGGATGCAAAGGCCACCCCGGACCCAAAGCCGCCCTTGGATATCCCCGCGAAGATTACGGCGGGAATCGCCACGGCAAAAAACATCAAGTTCAACTCGATCATGCGGCCTTCCTGAATCGGGTGAAATCGCGCCTCTTGGACGTTACGAAAAACGGTATGCGGTTGTATGCCACGCAGCAGAACCCTTGCACAAATTCAATTTAGCGACTAGCACAACCGCGATTCCAAAACCCATCGGAGATATTCCAAATGGCCAGACCCAAGATCGCGCTGATCGGCGCAGGTCAGATCGGCGGCACGCTCGCCCACCTCGCTGCAATGAAAGAACTGGGTGACGTCGTCCTGTTCGACATCGCCGAAGGCACCCCGGAAGGCAAGGCGCTGGACATCGCTGAATCCGGCCCCTCCGAAGGGTTCGACGCCAAGATGAAAGGCACCCAATCCTACGAGGACATCGCAGGTGCGGACGTCTGCATCGTCACCGCCGGTGTGCCGCGCAAGCCGGGCATGAGCCGCGACGACCTGCTGGGCATCAACCTCAAGGTTATGAAATCCGTCGGCGAAGGCATCGCGGCACACGCACCCAACGCATTTGTCATCTGCATCACCAACCCGTTGGACGCGATGGTCTGGGCGCTGCGTGAATTCTCGGGCCTGCCCCACAACAAGGTCTGCGGCATGGCCGGCGTTCTGGACTCGGGTCGGTTCGCACATTTCCTGTCGGAAGAATTCAACGTCTCGATGCGCGACGTCACCGCCTTTGTTCTGGGCGGCCACGGCGACACCATGGTGCCGTCGGTGCGCTATTCGACCGTTGCTGGTATCCCGCTGCCCGATCTGGTCGAGATGGGCTGGACCACGCAGGAAAAACTGGACGCCATCGTTCAGCGTACCCGTGATGGCGGCGCCGAGATCGTTGGCCTGCTGAAAACCGGTTCGGCCTTCTATGCGCCGGCTACTTCGGCAATCGAAATGGCCGAGGCTTATCTGAAAGACCAGAAGCGCGTTCTGCCCTGCGCCGCCTATTGCAACGGCGAACTGGGCGTTGAAGGCATGTATGTGGGCGTTCCCACAGTGATCGGTGCTGGCGGCATCGAGCGCGTCGTCGACATCAAGCTCAACGAAGAAGAGCAAGCCGGTTTCGACAACTCGGTCAACGCCGTGAAGGGTCTGATTGAGGCATGTAAGGGCATCGACAGCTCTCTGGCCTGATTTCAGCCTTTTCGACATCCCAAACCGGCCCACAAGTTGGGCCGGTTTTCTTTTGCAGTGGCCTCTTGATCTGCAATACTTGCAGGAACAGTATTAGCGCAAACACCTCAAACACCCTTTTTGAATGTGTTTTCCAAGGCCCGGAACCATTTATCGAATCATAAATTCATCTTCCGTCATTTTGTGATCACACCTCAAAAAAGTGTGATCACAAAAAGTAAAAATCTCTGTGAAAATGGGCGCTGCCCGCAAAAAGACCTTTAAATTTGCCCTCTGGACATCTCTATAACGGATTAATCGTAGTCAGACGGGACAGTTTCGATGAACATTCACGAATATCAGGCCAAGGCTCTTCTTCGCAGCTATGGCGCTCCGGTCTCCGAAGGTCGCGCGGTTCTGCGCGCCGAGGAAGCCAAAACCGCAGCCGGTGAACTGGACGGCCCCTTGTGGGTTGTCAAAGCGCAAATCCACGCGGGTGGCCGCGGCAAGGGCTCATTCAAAGAGGCCGACGCCGGTGAAAAGGGCGGTGTCCGTCTGACCAAATCGGTCGAAGAAGCCGCCGAAGAAGCCAAAAAGATGCTGGGCCGCACGCTGGTCACACATCAGACCGGTCCTGCAGGCAAGCAGGTCAACCGCATCTATATCGAGGCCGGCTCGGGCATCGAGCGTGAGCTGTATCTGGCCCTGCTGGTGGATCGTCAAACCAGCCGCATCTCGTTCGTGTGCTCGACCGAAGGCGGCATGGACATCGAAGAAGTGGCCGAGTCCACGCCCGAGAAAATCCTGTCCTTCTCGGTGGACCCTGTCACCGGCTATCAGGCCTATCACGGCCGCCGCATCGCCTTCTCGCTGGGTCTGGAAGGCGCACAGGTCAAACAATGCGTCAAGCTGATGGGTCAGCTGTACCAAGCCTTCGTCGAGAAGGACATGGAGATGCTGGAAATCAACCCGCTGATCGTGGCCGAAGGTGGCGACCTCAAGGTGCTGGACGCCAAGCTGGGCTTTGACGGCAACGCGGTTTACCGCCACCCCGACATCGCCGAGCTGCGCGACGAGACCGAGGAAGATCCCAAGGAACTCGAAGCCTCCAAGTACGACCTGAACTACATCGCGCTGGATGGTGAGATCGGCTGCATGGTGAACGGCGCCGGTCTGGCGATGGCCACGATGGACATCATCAAGCTGTACGGTGCCGAGCCTGCCAACTTCCTCGACGTCGGTGGCGGTGCCACCAAAGAGAAAGTGACCGAGGCGTTCAAGATCATCACCTCGGACGAGAACGTCAAAGGCATTCTGGTCAACATCTTCGGCGGCATCATGCGCTGTGACGTCATCGCCGAGGGCGTGGTCGCCGCGGTGAAAGAGGTCGGCCTGAAGGTTCCGCTGGTCGTGCGTCTGGAAGGCACGAATGTCGAGAAGGGCAAAGAAATCATCAACACCTCTGGCCTGGACGTGATTGCAGCGGACAACCTGAAAGACGGTGCCGAGAAGATCGTGAAAGCCGTCAAAGGCTGATTGTCATCCCGTTGGGTGGGCTTCAGCCCACCTTTCCCAAGACTTCGGCGGGCTGAGGCCCGCCCTACATAGGAGAACGCCAGATGGCAGTCCTCATCGACGAAAACACCAAAGTGATCTGTCAGGGCTTTACCGGCTCGCAGGGCACATTCCACTCTGAACAGGCCATCGCCTATGGCACCAAGATGGTCGGCGGCGTGACCCCCGGCAAAGGCGGGATGACACATCTTGACCTGCCCGTGTTCAACTCGGTCCACGAGGCCAAGCATGTGACCGAAGCCAACGCCTCGGTGATCTATGTGCCGCCGCCCTTCGCGGCTGACTCGATCCTCGAAGCGATTGACGCCGAGATGGAAGTGATCGTCTGCATCACCGAAGGCATCCCGGTTCTGGACATGATGAAGGTGAAACGCGCGCTGGAAGGCAGCAAGTCGCGCCTGATCGGCCCGAACTGCCCCGGTGTCATCACGCCGGATGCCTGCAAGATCGGCATCATGCCCGGCCACATCCACAAGCGCGGCTCGGTCGGCGTTGTGTCGCGTTCCGGCACTCTGACCTATGAGGCCGTTAAGCAGACCACCGATGTGGGTCTGGGCCAGTCCACCTGTGTGGGCATCGGCGGCGACCCGATCAAAGGCACCGAGCATATCGACGTGCTGGAATGGTTCCTGGCCGATGACGAGACCCACTCGATCATCATGATCGGTGAGATCGGTGGCTCGGCCGAAGAAGAAGCCGCGCAGTTCCTGGCGGATGAGGCCAAGAAGGGCCGCAAAAAGCCGGTTGCGGGCTTCATCGCAGGCCGCACAGCCCCTCCGGGCCGTCGCATGGGTCATGCGGGCGCGATCGTCGCTGGCGGCAAAGGTGGTGCAGAAGACAAGATCGAAGCCATGCGCTCGGCCGGTATCGTTGTGGCAGAAAGCCCCGCGACGCTGGGTGAGGCCGTGCTGGAAGCGATTGGTTAAAGCAGCGGCTTAGCCGTCTACTTTGAGAGGAACGTAGAACATGACCTTTGGTGAGGCTGTAAAAACGTGTTTCTCCAAGTTCTTCACCTTCTCGGGCCGCGCCTCGCGGCCCGAGTACTGGTTCTTTTTCCTGTTCATCGTGATCTGGAACATCATCGCCGGGATCATTGACTGGCAGTTCTTTACTCAGGTCACGACGACGGAAACGGACACGACGAAATCCGTCGCTGCTACCTCAAGCCAGCCGGTGCAGTCGATCGTCAGCGCAATCGTCTTTTTCCCGCATCTGGCCGTCGCATGGCGTCGGATGCACGATACCGGGCGCAGCGGACTTTACGCGCTGCTGCCGATCCTGCTGATCCTCGGAGCCGCCGCGGTTCTGATTTTTGGCATTGGTCTGGCGTCCAGTTTCCAACATGGCGGCAACCTGGACATCCTGTTTACCCGCGCCACTTTGCTGGTCGTTATTCCGACACTGCTGGTTCTGGTGGTGTCGCCCCTCCTGGTGCTGTGGTGGCTGACCCGCCCCAGTCAACCGGGCACAAATCAATACGGTCCCAACCCCTATGAGGTAACCCAATGACCGAACACTCGCCCAACTCTGCCTTTCATGCCTCGAGCTTTATGCAAGGGCATAATGCCGAATACCTAGAGCAGCTTTATGCCCAGTACACAAAAGACCCCAGCGCGGTAGACGCGGCCTGGGCCGAGTTCTTCAAGGCCATGGGCGACGCCACACCGGACGTCCAGAAAGAAGCCGAAGGGCCGTCATGGGCGCGGACCGACTGGCCTCCGACGCCGGCGGATGATCTGACCGGTGCCCTGACGGGGGAATGGGCCGAGATTGACGCAAAAGCAGCGGGCAAAAAGATCAAAGATAAGGCAGCAGCCAAAGGCGTTGAGGTCAGCGACGACCAGATCAAACGCGCCGTTCTGGACAGTTTGCGGGCGCTGATGCTGATCCGGGCTTATCGGATTCGGGGCCATCTGGCCGCCAATCTGGATCCGTTGGGGATGCGGGCCGCCAGCACTCACCCTGAACTGGACCCCAAGACCTATGGCTTTACCGAAGCCGACATGGACCGGCCGATCTTTATCGACAACGTACTGGGCCTGCAGATGGCCTCGATGCGGCAGATCGTCGATATCGTAAAGCGGACGTATTGCGGCACTTTCGCGCTGCAGTACATGCATATCTCCGATCCTGAACAGGCCGCTTGGCTGAAGGAACGGATCGAAGGCTATGGCAAGGAAATCGCCTTTACCAAGGAAGGCCGCAAGGCGATCCTGAACAAGATGGTCGAGGCCGAGGGCTTCGAGAAGTTCCTGCACGTCAAATACATGGGCACCAAGCGGTTCGGTCTGGACGGGGGTGAGGCTCTGATCCCCGCGATGGAACAGATCATCAAGCGCGGCGGTGCACTGGGCATCAAGGACATCGTCATTGGGATGCCGCACCGGGGCCGTCTGAACATTCTGGCCAACGTGATGCGCAAACCGTATCGCGCCATCTTCAACGAATTTCAGGGCGGCAGCTTCAAGCCCGAGGACGTGGATGGATCGGGCGACGTGAAGTACCACCTCGGTGCCTCCAGCGACCGCGAGTTTGACGGCAACAGTGTACACCTGTCGCTGACCGCGAACCCCTCGCACCTTGAGGCGGTGAACCCGGTGGTTCTGGGCAAGGTCCGCGCCAAGCAGGATCAGTTGAAAGACACTGAACGCACCGCAGTGATGGGCATCCTGCTGCACGGCGACGCGGCCTTTGCCGGTCAGGGTGTGGTGGCCGAAGGGTTCGGCCTGTCCGGCCTGCGCGGTCACAAGACCGGCGGGACCATGCATATCGTGGTAAACAACCAGATCGGCTTTACCACCGCGCCGCATTTCAGCCGCTCCAGCCCGTATCCGACGGATATTGCGCTGATGGTTGAGGCTCCGATCTTCCACGTGAACGGTGACGACCCCGAGGCCGTGGTTCACGCCGCCAAGGTCGCGACTGAGTTCCGCCAGAAGTTCCACAAGGACGTGGTCATCGACATCTTCTGCTATCGCCGGTTCGGTCACAACGAGGGCGATGAGCCCATGTTCACCAACCCGATCATGTACAAGAAGATCAAGACGCATAAGACCACGCTGTCTCTGTATACCGAGCGTCTTGTCAAGGACGGCCTGATCCCCGAGGGCGAGATCGAGGACATGAAAGCCGCGTTCCAGGCTCATCTGAACGATGAGTTTGACGCCGGTAAAGACTACAAGCCCAACAAGGCCGATTGGCTGGACGGGCGCTGGTCGCATCTGGACAAGAACAAGGAAGAATATGTGCGCGGTGATACCGCGATCAAACCCGAGACGATGGCAGAGATCGGAAACGCTCTGACCCACGCGCCTGCGGATATCGCAGTTCACAAGACGGTGGCGCGTCTGCTCGATCACAAGAAACAGATGTTCGATACCGGCAAAGGCTTCGACTGGGCAACGGGTGAGGCACTGGCCTTCGGGTCGCTGCTGACCGAAGGTTATCCGGTGCGTCTGTCCGGTCAGGACGCGACGCGCGGCACATTCAGCCAGCGTCACTCTGGCTTTGTGCATCAGGAGACCGAGGAACGGTACTATCCGCTGAACAATATCCGCGCCGGCCAGTCGCATTACGAAGTGATCGACTCGATGCTGTCCGAATACGCGGTGCTGGGCTTTGAATACGGTTACTCTCTGGCCGAACCCAACGCCCTGACCCTGTGGGAAGCGCAGTTTGGCGATTTCGCCAACGGCGCGCAGATCATGTTCGACCAGTTCATCAGCTCGGGTGAATCGAAATGGCTGCGGATGTCCGGGCTGGTGACGCTGCTGCCGCACGGGTTTGAAGGTCAGGGGCCGGAACACTCGTCCGCGCGTCTGGAACGGTTCCTGCAAATGTGCGGTCAGGACAACTGGATCGTGGCGAACTGTACGACGCCTGCGAACTATTTCCACATCCTGCGCCGTCAGTTGCACCGGACCTTCCGCAAACCGCTGATCCTTGTGACGCCGAAATCACTGCTGCGCCACAAGCTGGCGGTCAGCACGGCCGAGGATTTCACCACCGGGTCCAGCTTCCACCGGGTGCTGTGGGATGATGCGCAACAGGGGAATTCCGACACCAAGCTGGTCGCTGACAAAAAGATCAAGCGGGTCGTTCTGTGTTCCGGCAAGGTCTACTACGACCTGCTAGAGGAACGCGACGCACGCGGAATCGACGATGTCTATCTGCTGCGGATCGAACAGTACTATCCCTTCCCTGCGCATTCGCTGATCAACGAGCTTGAGCGCTTTAAAGGGGCCGAGATGGTCTGGTGTCAGGAAGAACCCAAGAACCAAGGGGCCTGGACCTTTATCGAACCGAATATCGAATGGGTTCTGACCCGTATCGGAGCCAAGCACACACGGCCACGCTATGTCGGCCGCGCAACGTCGGCCTCGCCCGCGACGGGTCTGGCCAGCCAACACAAAGCCCAACAAGAAGCGCTGGTGAACGAAGCGCTGAGCATTGAAGGAAAATAAGCAATGTCCATTGAAGTTCGTGTTCCCACGCTGGGCGAGTCGGTCACCGAGGCCACAGTTGCAACCTGGTTCAAGAAACCTGGCGACGCGGTGGCTGTGGATGAGATGCTGTGCGAGTTGGAGACCGACAAGGTCACCGTCGAAGTCCCCGCACCCGCAGCCGGTGTGATGGGAGAGATCGTCGCCGCCGAAGGTGAAACCGTTGGTGTTGACGCTCTGCTGGCGACAATCGCAGCTGGCGAAGGCGTCGCCCCGGCTCCGGCGGCAGCCCCCGCTCCTGCGGCCGAGGCCCCGGCGGCAAGCGCAGCTAGCGTTGACGTAATGGTCCCCACGCTAGGCGAATCCGTGACCGAAGCAACGGTGTCCACTTGGTTCAAACAGGTCGGCGAAAGCGTCGCGCAGGACGAAATGCTGTGTGAGCTTGAAACCGACAAAGTCTCGGTCGAGGTTCCGGCCCCGGCAGCGGGCGTGCTGGCCGAAATCACCGCCCCCGAGGGCACCACTGTGGATGCCTCGGCCAAGCTGGCCGTGATCTCGGGCGCAGGCGCTGTTGCGGCTCCGGCGGCTGCTCCGGCAGCGGCGGCCCCTGCGGCTGCGGCCACGGGCAGGGACGTATCCAACGCGCCCTCGGCTGAGAAAGCGATGGCGCAGGCCGGCCTGTCGGCGGATCAGGTCACCGGCACAGGCCGTGACGGTCGCATCATGAAAGAGGACGTGGCCCGCGCCGTGGCAACCGCTGCGGCCCCCGCGCCTGCCACCGCTCCGGCCCCGGCCCCTACGCCGCGTGCGCCTGTGGCTGCCGATGACGCCGCGCGCGAGGAACGGGTCAAGATGACCCGCCTGCGCCAGACCATCGCCAAGCGCCTGAAAGACAGCCAGAACACCGCCGCCATGCTGACCACCTATAACGAGGTGGACATGACCGAGGTGATGGCCCTGCGCAGCCAGTACAAAGACCAGTTCGAGAAGAAGCACGGCGTGCGTCTGGGCTTTATGTCCTTCTTCACCAAAGCCTGCTGCCACGCGCTGAAAGAAGTGCCCGAGGTCAATGCCGAGATTGACGGCACCGACATCGTCTACAAGAACTTTGTCCATATGGGCGTGGCTGCCGGTACTCCTACAGGTTTGGTGGTTCCGGTCATCCGCGATGCCGACAGCATGTCCTTTGCCGATATCGAAAAAGCCATCGCCGAAAAGGGCAAGCGCGCCCGCGACGGCAAACTGTCCATGGCGGAAATGCAGGGCGGCACGTTCACCATCTCGAACGGCGGTGTCTACGGCTCGCTGATGTCGTCGCCGATCCTGAACCCCCCGCAATCGGGTATTCTGGGGATGCACAAAATCCAGGATCGCCCCATGGCTATCAACGGTCAGGTCGTGATCCGTCCGATGATGTATCTGGCGCTGTCCTATGACCACCGGATCGTTGACGGCAAAGGCGCGGTGACGTTCCTTGTTCGTGTGAAAGAGGCGCTGGAAGATCCGCGCCGTCTGTTGATGGATCTGTAATCATGGCAACTCATGTATTGTGGCAGGCTGACGTAGCGGACTTTGATGTCTGGCTGAAAGTCTTCCGCGAAGACCAAAAAATGCGAGAGGCCGCGGGAATCCGCGACCTCCACATCTGGAAGGACCCAGATCAGAAAGACCACGCAGTTGCGTTGTTTGAAATCACGGATCTGGAGCGCGCTCAGGACTTTATTGAATCTGAGGAACTGGCCATGCATCACGAGCGTGGCGGGGTTGCCCATATCAAAGTAAAAATTCTGACACCGGTCTGACTATTCCCGGGTGCGCCATCCCGCGATGGCCGCCCGATTCAAGTTTAACTCCTCAGGTTCTAGGAGAATAAAATGGCAAACTATGATGTCATCGTTATTGGCGCCGGTCCCGGCGGGTATGTCTGTGCGATCCGCTGCGCTCAACTCGGTCTGAAAACCGCCGTTGTCGAAGGGCGTGAGACACTGGGCGGCACCTGCCTGAATGTGGGCTGTATCCCGTCGAAGGCATTGCTGCACGCATCCCACCAGCTTCACGAAGCCGAGCACAACTTTGCCAAGATGGGCCTCAAGGGAAAAAGCCCCTCGGTCGATTGGAAGCAGATGCAGGCGTACAAGGACGAGGTGATCGACGGCAACACCAAGGGCATCGAGTTTCTGTTCAAGAAGAACAAGATCGACTGGCTGAAAGGCTGGGGATCCATCCCCGCCGCAGGTCAGGTCAAGGTGGGCGACGAGGTCCACGAGGCCAAGAATATCATCATCGCTTCGGGGTCCGAGCCGTCTTCGTTGCCGGGTGTCGAAATAGACGAGAAGGTCGTTGTGACCTCGACCGGCGCGCTGTCGCTGGGCAAGATCCCGAAAAAGATGGTCGTGATCGGCGCAGGCGTGATCGGTTTGGAGCTTGGCTCGGTCTATCAGCGTCTGGGCGCTGAGGTGACGGTGATCGAATTCCTCGACGTGATCACGCCGGGCATGGACCCCGAGGTGCAAAAGACCTTCCAGCGTATTCTCAAGAAGCAGGGCCTGAAATTCGTCATGGGTGCGGCGGTGCAAAAGACCGAAGCCACCAAGACCAAAGCCAAGGTCACCTACAAGCTGCGCAAAGATGACAGCGAGCATGTGATCGACGCTGATACTGTGCTGGTCGCCACCGGGCGCAAGCCGTTCTCGGACGGGCTGGGCCTAGAAGCTCTGGGTGTTGAGATGACTCCGCGCGGTCAGATCAAGGTTGGCACCGACTGGCAAACCAACGTGCCAGGGATCTACGCCATTGGCGATGTGACCGAAGGCCCGATGCTGGCGCACAAGGCCGAGGATGAAGGCATGGCCGCCGCTGAACAGGTTGCAGGCAAGCATGGCCATGTGAACTACGGCGTCATTCCGGGTGTGATCTACACCTGGCCCGAGGTCGCCAATGTCGGCGAAACCGAAGCCACGCTGAAAGAGGCTGGACGCGCCTATAAGGTTGGCAAATTCATGTTCATGGGCAATGGCCGCGCCAAAGCGAACTTTGCCGCCGACGGCTTCGTCAAAATTCTGGCCGACAAGGACACCGACCGTATTCTGGGCGCGCATATTATTGGCCCTGCTGCCGGTGACCTGATCCACGAAGTCTGCGTCGCGATGGAGTTCGGTGCATCGGCCGAAGACCTGGCCCTGACCTGCCACGCCCACCCGACCTATTCTGAGGCCGTGCGCGAGGCTGCGCTGGCCTGCGGAGACGGCCCGATCCATAGCTAAACACCAAAGGCGCGACGCACAAACGTTGCGTCGCGCCTAGGTCAAACCAATCTGATTTACTCGGCAGGTTCGTTGCTTTGTGTCTGTCCAGGCGTGCTTTCGACCTGACGCTTCCGACGCAGCAGACCCCAGGCGTCTCGGAATGGAACGAAATACAGCTTCATGCATGTGTTCAATTCGTGGCCATTGTCTTTTTCGGTCACGCCAAATTTCACGTCTCTATTGTCTTTGGGCATGACATAGGTGTCGAAAAGGACATCCCAAACCGGAAACATGAAAGCAAAGTTCTTGTCCAAATGATCCGGATGACAACTGTGATGCACATGGTGATGGGCCGGGGACGGGAAGACCTTGGACCAGACACCCGGCCAACGCAGCCAGATATGGGAATGCCGTAGATTGTAACCCACGGCGTTGAATAAGAACATCAATAGCGGCACGCCAAGAACAACCGGAATGTTCGGGTGGTAGCCCAGTACTCGAAAGGTAAAACCGGTTACGGCTCCACCCCCTAGGCCGACCGCCAGATAATAAAACATGTTGTCTATCGGGTGCTCGCGAAAATTCGAGATGGGATGCATGACCTCAGCGCTGTGATGCACCTTGTGGAATTGCCAAAGCAATGGAATCTTGTGTTGCAGATAATGGCAATAAAACGCAATAAAATCAGTAACTAAAAACAGCACACACATATATACAATAGTGATAGCTGCGCCGACCCAACCGGTCAGGTGTTTTCCCTCCTCGGCAGTTTGGGGGTCGAATCCCCCGCTAGCCCAGTAGTATGAAACCGCAGCAGATCCCGCCAGTAGACCCAGCATAAGAAAATGTCCGATCAGCATATGGAAAAAGAAATATCGCAAATCCAACCAAGCCGACGGATGCTTCCATACTTTTTTGGGAAATAAGAACCCGAGAAAGGTTTTCTCGCCTTCAACTTCTGAGGAAGTACGGCGCTTTCGGGCATATATCCAAAAGGCGATTAATAAAGATGTCGCCAGATACAAGAAATATATCCGGTTGCCGGGATCAAGCGGGTATAAAAGCACACTCTTCGCGTGATCGAGGAAAGCGTTCCAATAAGACTGCAACTGCTGCATCCAAACCTCCGGTTCAGCTTATCCTATTCTAGCGCTATGAATTGTCTACCCGTGGGCAATTCCGTGAAAAAGTGTAGACCCTTCACCACATCGTTCTGGCGGCGCGCGGACCCCATTCCGCATCATACTGTGCGCCGCCTTCCTCGCCTTTTGACGCCTCGGCCAGGATTTCACCGACGGATGGCAGCCCGGTACTTTCGTCCCCGCTGGTCCATGTCCCCGCGCGCATCAATGCGCGGGCGCATTGCGTGTATATCTCTGCAATTTCAATCACGATCACGGTCGCAGGACGACGGCCAAGTTTTTCAAACCGGCCCCGCATGTCTTCATCCACCGTCAGACGCGCGCTGCCGTTCACACGCACAACATTGTTGGACCCCGGCACCAGAAACATCAGGGAAACACGCGGGTCGCGCACGATGTTGCGCAGACTGTCCAGCCGGTTGTTGCCCCGCCAGTCGGGCATCGCCAGCGTCCTGTTGTCCAGTTCCAGAACCACCGGCCCATCATCGCCGCGCGGACTTCCGTCCACCCCTTCAGGGCCAACCGTGCTGAGGATGCACAAGCGCGACGCCATGATCCATTTTCGGTATAACGGTGTCAGCCGGTCCGCCACTTTGCGCAGGGACGGCGCTCCGGGCGTGCCATAGAGACTCTCGAGTGTTTCGATGTCCTCAATAAACTCCATCAGGATCAAACCCCACTTCCCGCATTAACGCGTTCGAGCGGCTCTCGATCACATCTTCCAGCCGTTCAAGAAACGCCTCGCGCGCGACGCCCGGTTCGATCGGCTCAAGAAAATCGACAATCGCCAATCCGGGTTTTCGCATGATTCCCGTTCGAGGCCAAAAGACCCCCGCGTTTGTTGCTGCAGGAACGCAGGTGAAACCCAACCCTTCGTACAGCACCGCCGTACCCACCTTGTATGGCTTTTGCACACCCGGAGCCACCCGCGTGCCCTGCGGGTAGATGACAAGCTGGCCGGGCTCTGCGAATTCGGTTGCAACATCCTTGACCATCTTGGCCACAGCCGCGCCCCTTTTACCGCGATCCACGGGGATACAACCGAGCCGACGCGCATAAAGACCAATTATCGGCGTCCAGAGCAGTTCCCGCTTCATGATAAACTTCCCATGCGGGACAGCGTTGAAGATGATCATGATATCCAGGAAAGACTGGTGCTTGGCCCCGATCACCACTTCATCCACGGGCACTGTACCCCGGACTTCGCAGCGGATACCCACCATCCAACGCGCCATCCACATCGTTGATCGAGCGTAAATCTTGCATGCCTGCAGTGCGCCGCGCTTGGCGAAAAGGGCATAGGGCGCAAAAACAACGCCCAGTACAAACATCCATGTGTAGATCACGATCATGAAGATCAAAGACCGAACCCATTGCAATGCTGCGGTCATCATGAAAGCTCCGTCAGTTTACGGGTTGCGGCGCTCCAGGTGGCCAGAAACGCGACGGCGGCGCCCAGTACGGGAATCATAGCTGGCAAAAACCAGCCAAGCCCCTGAAATCCAAGCCCGGTCAAAAAGCCCCCTTCGTCCGAGGCTTCGGGCAAAAGCAGCACCCCTGTCATACCTAACAATACCCCGACCACGGCCCCAAAAAAGGCCCGATAGGTAAACCGGCGAACAAAGGCGTTTGCGATAAATCGGTCGCGTGCTCCGACCAGGCGCAACACTTCTATGATCTGTGCGTTTGCGGCAAGCGACGCATTGGCGGCCAAGGTGATCATTGCGGCCGTAGCTCCGCCGATCAGTAGAATGGATACCCAACCCAGCCGTCTTAACGATGTCGCCGCATCGACCAGAGGTTCACGCCAGCGGGTGTGGTCGTCAAGAACTGCGCCCGGCACCTCGGCACCAAGTCGCAGGCGTAGACCGGCGGCATCCAGCCCCGGCTCGCCCTCGATGATTTCGATCAACTGCGGGACGGGTAGCGTGTCCAACGGAAGATCGGGGCCAAACCAAGGGGACAAAAGGGCCAGTTGTTCTTCCGAAGTCAAAGCACGGGCAGAAGCAACGCCGGGCGTTTGCGACAAAACAGTCAACGCGGCCTCGGTCTGTGCGGCAAGCTGATCGGACGGCGCGTTGATGCGCAGCGTGGCAGCCCCCGCCAGTTCGGTTGCCCAGCGATCCGCCAACCTGCCGGATGCCAGCGACAGGGCCAAGGCGAAAACTGCAAGAAAAGCCATCGCGCCAGACACGAACAGTGTCAGTTGAGCCGTGTATCCCGTGGGTGGCACAACCCGATCCGCGCGTTTGTCACGCTGAAGCAGGTTCCTAATGGTGCCCTCACTCATAGGTCCGCCCCCGCCAGTTGTACTTGTCGTTGCGAAATGCGCAGCACCCGCGCCTGTACCTGACTTTTGGCCGCCCGGATCAGGCTTAGGTCATGGGTGGCGATCAGAACCGTCTTTCCCATCCTGTTCAACTCGACCAACAGGCGCAACAGACGCTGCGACATGTCCCAATCCACGTTCCCGGTCGGTTCGTCCGCCAGAACCACATCGGGCGACAGGATAACCGCGCGGGCCAATGCCGCGCGCTGACGCTCACCGCCTGACAACTCAGGAGGAGCCGCGTCCTGTCGGGCGCCCAATCCGACCCAGTTCAGCAGTTCGGCCAAGTCTTCCTGCTGCGCGGATTCGGCGCGACCGGACACCATCAGCGGCAGGGCCACATTTTCGGCCAGCGTCATGTGATCCAGAAACCGGCAATCCTGATGTACAACACCGATCCGACGGCGCAGCAGGGCCATTTGGTCCCGATCCAGACCCGCGACATCCTGCTCGAACGCGCAAAGCCGCCCCGAGGTCGGCAACAACGCCCCGTAGCAGAGTTTGAGCAACGTCGTCTTGCCAGCCCCCGAAGGGCCGGTCAGAAAATGAAACGATCCGGGATGCAGCCGAAGGGACACATCGCTCAGCAATGCTCCACCACCATAGGTATAGCTGACATTTTCCAGCTCGATCACCGGCGCCCCCGTTTTTTGCTGCTGCTCTTCTTGCCCGAGCACAGTCGCGGTTTCAATGCCTGTACCGGGTCGATTTGGTGACACTTGCGGCGCGAAACCGAAAACACCCTTTGCTGTCTGGTCTTAACGGAATATCATTCCTGAAAAAACTACTATCAGGTCAATACTATGGCCGGGAGGCAGCATGCGTCTTACATGTCCGAATTGCGGTGCCCAATATGAGGTTCCAGACGAGGTCATCCCCGAACAGGGGCGTGACGTGCAGTGCTCCAACTGTGAAAAAACCTGGTTTCAGGCAAAACAACCAAGTCCTGCAACCTCACCCGACGTGGCAGAACCTGACGCGGACGTGGTCGAAGACACGCCAACGCCGCCCGCGCCCGAACCGCAGCCGACCAAAACCGAGTCCAAGCCAGCAGAAGCCGCAACAACTGGCAATGTGGACCCGGCTGTCGCCAACATCCTGAAAGAAGAAGCTGCGCGCGAGGCCAGTTTGCGCGCGAAAGAAGCCGAAAGCCTCGAAACGCAACCCGATCTGGCACTGGACCCGCCTCCGCAGCCAGAGCTTGATCAGGCGGTCAAGGATCTGACAACCGAGGGTTCAGGAGAACAGGGTACGTTGCCGGATGTCGATGCGATAAATTCCTCTCTGCGCAGCGACGAACCAGCCCCGAAGAAAAAGAAGAAGAAAAAGAAAGAAGAAGTCGAGCTGCTTCCGCGCAAGTCCAGCGGAGGGTTCCGGCGTGGTTTCCTATTGATGGTGATCATCGGCGCGGTCCTGTTCCTGATCTATGGCAACGCGCAAAGGATATCCGAAGCTGTGCCGCAGGCTGATCCGGTACTGGACAGCTACGTCACCCTGATCGATCAGGCACGTGTGTGGCTCGAAGCGCAAACCAATTCCACCCCTCCGCAAAACTGATCTGTGACGTCAGAAGCGCTCTAACAGGCGTTTGAGATATTCCAGCTCAATCTCGGGGCGGTCCGATTCTCCGGTCCGGCGACGGATTTCATCCAGCAATTCGCGCGCGCGGCGATAAACGTCTTCGCCCTGCAGCAGGTTGTCATCGGTTGAGATCGACCCAGACGCGCCCGGGCTACGGCCCAATGGATCGCGGCTGTTGGCCTGCATGTCACCTTCCTGCGCGCCTTGGCCGGGCTGATTCTGCTGGTTCTGGGCCAACGCCTCACCCAGTGAACGCATACCTTCGCGCAGGGCTTCCATTGCTTCGGACTGGCGATCTATGGCTTCGGCCAGATCGTCACCGCGCAGCGCTTGCTCTGCCTCGTCCATGGCGCGGCCCGCACGACCCAACGCGTCACGGGCGGCTTCGCCCTCGGGCGTTCCGGTACCGGGCAGGTTCTGTTGCTGACGGCCCAACTCATCGCGCAGCGCCTGCTGCCGGTCAGCCAGCGAACCATCGCCCTGCTGACCCTCTCCGGCCTGATCCGAGCCCTGACCCTGACCACCTTGACCTTCGTGACTGTCACCACGGCCCTGACCACCATTTCGGCCTTCATTGCCTTGGTTCTCGCCTGCTTGCGCACCGGGGTTGAACTGTTCCTGCAGATCACGGAACGCCTGATCACTCAGCCCCTGTTGTTCGCGCAGCGTTTCGGCCAGACCTTCCATGGCCTGCTGGCCCTCGGACTGTTGGCCCTGACCCTGACCTTGCGTGACGCGCATGTTTTCCATCATTTGCTGGAATTCCTCCAGCGCCTGCTGCGCCTCGGCCATGCGGCCCTGTTCCATCAGCTCCTGAATGCGATCCATCATGCGCTGCAAGTCGTCCTGCGTCATTTGCATGGTCTCGCCGTTCTGACCTTGCTGACCTTCCTGACCGTCATTTTCCTGCGCCAGCCGCTGAAGCTGCCGCATATAGTCCTGCGTGGCCTCGCGCAGCTCCTGCATCAGTTCGGCGATTTCCTCATCGGTTGCGCCGTTCTGCATCGCTTCGGTCAGGCGCTCCTGCGCGCGACGCATGCGTTCCAGCGCATCCGCCAGCGTCCCTTCTTCGATCAGCACCGCAAGATCCCACAAGGACTGAGCGATCTCAGCTTGCTGCTTTGGCTTCAGGTCGTATTCGGTGAATGTTTCAAGCCGCCGAAGCGTCACGCGCAATCGCAGATAGGCCGTGTCCGAGCGGAACAGATCCTCGGGCAGATGCGAAACGGCCCGCAATACCTGCGCAACACGCGTGGCGTTCTCGCGCGTCCACAACAGGTCACGGCGCTGTTCGATGATCGCCGCGGCCAACGGGTCAAAAAAGCGACGGGCAGGCAGAGCGGTCATATAGGGTTCTGACTGCGTTTCCTGATCCGCAGCATCCCGCGCGGACAGAGTGATTTTGACAGGCAGATGCGCCCAGGGATGTTCCGAGAAATCCTCGATGAAGTCCTCGATAAAGTCGGTGCGATCTCCGGTAATCGGCATCGGTAGCTCTACAGAAATGACCTCGCGCGGCTCTGGCTCAGGCGTCAAACCGTAACGGCGATCAACTGAGGCGAGATCAAGTTCGATGGTGGCCGTACCGGATTGAACTCCATAGTCGTCACCGGCAGCATAGGGCAGCTTCATCTGCCCACCAGCTTCGGCCGTGGCGATGTCGGCAACTGCGATTTCGGGGGGAACATCCGCGATAACATCCAGCGTCCACTCCCGCCCCGAAGGTCCGCCGATCTTTAAAAGGCCGGACCGATCAGCGACAAATTCCTGCTCTGGCGCGGTCGCGCCCTCAGCCCCCAAAGGTGTCGTGGTTTCCGTAAGGCTATGTGCGCCAACCTCGCCATAAAAGCGCAGAGTGATACGGCTGCCCTGCGGGATCGATAAGATTGGGTCCGACTGATCAGCCAGATAAAGCGTCGGCAGACCCGTATAGCGAGGAGGCTCTACCCACCCTTCCCAGCTTGGTCCCTGATCCGCCATTGCAGCGCCCGGAGTCATTTCGGCCACAGACCCTATTCGCCAGAATGACCCGAACAAAGCGGCGATCACCAAGGCCAGCAACGCCGAATACCGCAGCGCGTAAGGATCACGATCCGCAAGGCGCAAATCGGGTTTTACGGGCTGGGCCTGTGCCGCACGACGGGCCATCCGGTTTTGGTGCGCTTGCCACAAGGCGACCGAATCCGCATCCCTTGCCCCAATTGCCTGATCGTCCATCAACGCCTGAATTGGTCGGCCCGGCAGGGTTTCATCCAAACGCATCAACGCTTCGGCGCGCGTGGGCATATGGAATCGCTGCGCGCCCAAACCCAGTGCCGCCAAAAGGCCCAGCACAACCAAAGACCCCACGATCCAGACAGTCTCAACCGTCACGAGATCCTGAAGTCCCAGCATCAAAGCTGCCAAACTCGCCATCAGGATCGAAAAGAACGGCCAAAAGGCACGCCAAACCCGCTCGGCCAGCATCCCAGTGTGCGTCAGCCACAGGGACAGCCTAGGGATCGGCAGGGGCAGTCGTTTGGTCAAGTCGGGCCTCCAACAGTGGGCCCGCGCGCCTATCGCGTCAAAGCCACTCTGGTATGGTATCGCGGTTTATGATTTCGTCAAAGCTCGGGCGTTCACGAATTACGGCGAATTGATCGCCATGCACCAGAACTTCGGGGATCAGAGGGCGCGTATTGTATTCGCTGGCCATGACCGCGCCATAGGCTCCGGCGCTGCGGAAGGCCACCAGATCACCCGGCGCAAGCGGCGGCATGTTACGCTGTTTGGCGAAGGTATCTCCGGTTTCGCAAACGGGTCCGACGATATCATAAGGTTGTTGTTCCACGCCCGGCGCGGGTTCCTGAACGGCGACGATATCGTGATGCGCCTCGTACATTGCTGGGCGGATCAGGTCGTTCATGGCCCCGTCGAGGATCAGGAAATCGCGGCCTTCGCCCGATTTCACGTAAATCACCTTGCTGACCATCAACCCTGCATTGCCTGCGATCAGGCGGCCCGGCTCGATCTCGATCTCACAGTCCAAATGGCCCAATGTCTTTTTGATCAGCGCGCCATATTCCACCGGCAGCGGCGGCGCATCATTGGCGCGGGTATAGGGTATGCCCAGACCGCCGCCCAGATCGAGACGACGGATATTGTGCCCTTCACTGCGCAACTGTTCGGTCAGCTCGGCGACCTTGGTATAGGCCAGCTCGAACGGCTCCAACTCAGTCAGTTGCGAGCCGATATGGACGTCGATGCCAATCACCTCCAGCCCCGGCAGGGTGTCGGCATGGGCGTAAACCTCTGACGCGCGCGCGATCGGGATACCGAACTTGTTCTCCGACTTGCCGGTGGCGATCTTGGCGTGGGTCTTGGCGTCCACATCCGGGTTCACCCGCACGGTGATCGGCGCAACCACGCCCAGATCAAGGGCGACCGCATTGATCACCTCCATCTCGGGCTCGGATTCCACGTTGAACTGGCGTATGCCGCCGGTCAGAGCGGTACGGATTTCATCCGCTGTCTTGCCAACGCCCGAAAACACGATCTTGTCGCCCGGCACGCCTGCGGCCTTGGCCCGCAGATATTCCCCGCCCGAGACCACGTCCATCCCCGCGCCCGCCTGCGCCAGCGTTTTCAGGATCGCCTGATTGCTGGCCGCCTTCATCGCATAGCAGACAAGGTGGTCCATGCCGTCCAGCGCATCATCGAACAGCTTGAAGTGCCGCAGCAGTGTGGCTGTCGAATAGACATAGAACGGGGTTCCGACCGCTGCTGCGATTTCGGAGATTGGGACGTCCTCGGCGTAAAGCGCGCCGTCGCGGTAGAGAAAGTGATCCATACCCGCGCGCTTAGACCAAAAAGGGCGCGCGGATCAATGGATTCTGCACAAGCCGTGGCGTTGCGTCAGTTGGTCGTTGAAACGCCGACCCGCCCATAGCCGGAAATCTTGATCCCTGAACCGCCTGAGTTGGCTTCGGGTTCTGGACGAGGGTTGGACGAAGGTTCACACGCCGCCAGAACGACAAGCGACAGGATCAGGCCAAAAGTTTTCATTCGTGTCTCATCGGTGTTGAGGTGCCAAAGCGCAGGCTACCGAGTGCAGATGGGAGCGGAACCAGTAAATTGCAATCGCTGCGCGTCAGAGGCCCAGATAAATCCCCAAACCGCCGCGTTGCAGACCAATTCCACCGCCGACATAGGTGCCGCTGCTGCCGACGCCGATATTGGCATTCATTGTTGGCTGAATCGGTTCGCCATCCGCACCGCACCCGGCCAGAACCGCTCCGACCGAGATCAAAAGCAACACACGCACGATCTGCATTACACCAGCGCCTTCCACCGCTTGATCTGGGCACGCACCTGATCCGGCGCCGTGCCGCCGTAAGACTGGCGTGAGTTTACCGAGTTTTCGACGGTAAGAACAGAATAGACATCATCCGTGATGTCCGCATGAACCGACTGCATGTCGTCCAGCGTCAGATCGGGCAAGTCGCAGCCTTTGGATTCGGCCATCGCGACCAGCGAGCCTGTGACGTGATGCGCGTCGCGGAACGGCAGGCCCAGCACCCGCACCAGCCAGTCGGCCAGATCGGTCGCGGTCGAGAACCCCGACCCCGCCGCAGCCGCCAGACTGTCGCGGTTGGCGGTCATGTCCTTGACCATCCCCTCCATCGCGGCCAGCGCCAGCATCCAGTTGTCGGCGGCGTCAAACACCTGCTCCTTGTCTTCCTGCATGTCCTTGGAATAGGCCAGCGGCAGACCCTTCATCACCATCATCAGCGCCGTATTCGCGCCATAGATACGGCCCACCTTGGCGCGGATCAGCTCGGCGGCATCAGGGTTTTTCTTCTGCGGCATGATCGACGAACCGGTCGAAAAGCGATCAGACAGTGTTACAAACCGGAACTGGGCCGAGGACCAGATCACCAATTCCTCAGCAAAGCGCGACAGGTGAACAGCGCAGATCGAGGCGGTAGACAGAAACTCCAGCGCGAAATCCCGGTCGCTGACTGCGTCCAGCGAGTTTGCCGCTGGGCGGTCAAAGCCCAGCGCCTCAGCCGTCATCTGGCGGTCGATGGGGAAAGACGTCCCCGCCAGCGCTGCCGCGCCCAAAGGAGATTCGTTCATCCGGGCGCGCGCATCGCGGACGCGCGACAGATCGCGGCCAAACATCTCAACATAAGCCATCATGTGATGGCCCCAAGTGACAGGCTGTGCCGTTTGCAGGTGAGTAAAGCCGGGCATGACCCAATCGGCCCCGGCCTCGGCCTGTGTCAGCAAGGCGCGGATCAAGGCCAGCAGGCCGGTTTCCGCCGCATCGAACTGATCACGGACCCAGAGTTTAAAGTCGGTCGCCACCTGGTCATTCCGCGACCGGCCTGTGTGCAAACGGCCTGCCGGTTCTCCGATCACCTCTTTCAGCCGCGCCTCGACATTCATGTGGATGTCTTCCAGCGCGGTCGAAAACTGGAACGACCCCGACTGGATTTCTGACAAAACGGTGAGCAGCCCTTCCCGAATGGCTTGCGCGTCACTATCAGTAATAACGCCTGTGGCTGCCAACATGGCGGCATGGGCGCGCGAGCCTGCGATGTCTTGGGCTGCCATCCGCTGATCGAACCCGATCGAGGCATTAATCGCCTCCATGATCGCGTCTGGACCGGCGGCAAAGCGGCCGCCCCACATCTGGTTCGAGGATTGATCGGTCATGTAAGAAAACCCGGAGTTGATATGCGCCTATTTCGTCTGATCCCCCTTTATATGGCCCTTGCGCTGGGTGCAAACGCGGCTTTGGCCACAGACGCGGAAACTCTGGGTCCGCTGCGGGACGGCACATTGAAACGCCTGATCCTGCACAAAGAACCGAAACCCGTTGCTGCGGTTGAATTCCAGCTTGAAGAAGATGGCGGTGCCGCCTCGCTTGAAGATTACCGGGGCAAGTATGTTTTGCTGAATTTCTGGGCGACGTGGTGCGCGCCCTGCCGTAAGGAAATGCCGCAGCTTGCCGAACTCCAGCAGGAATTTGGCGGCGATAAGTTCCAAGTTCTAACTCTGGCCACGGGGCGCAATTCGCCTGCCGGGATCAAGAAATTCTTTCAGGAAAACGGCATTGAAAACCTGCCGCGTCACCAGGACCCCAGATCCGCCGTTGCCCGCGAGATGGGGGTTCTGGCACTGCCCATTACCGTCATTCTGGACCCCGAAGGCAACGAGATCGCACGCCTAATCGGAGATGCCGAGTGGAACTCGGACAGCGCCAAGTCGATCATTTCAGCGCTCGTAGAGCCTGAAAGTTAAGGCGCGCGGCCTTTTCCCGTCCAGTTGTGGTAAACTGATCCCGGCCCCTATGGGCCGGTTTTCTTTTGCAACCTTCAGGAAGGGAGACGGCAATGAAACCGGTAGTTCTGTTAGTTGGTCGTTTACCAAATGTCATCGGTGATGTGGCGCTACAGTTGGATCATCTGCCGATCCAATGGCTCGGCGCACACGACACCGATGAAGTCCGGCGGCAATTGGACACCGAACCAAGAATAGCCTGCGCAATCATTGGCGCAGGGCTGGACGACAAGACCCGAGGAGAGTTGGTGGGCATCATCGCGGCGCGCAGGCCCGACATCTGCATCCACCTCAAGGACAGGACATCTGGCCCGGAAGGGTTGGTGCCGTTTGTCCAGCGGGTGGTTCAGCACGAAATCCTGGAACGGCTCGAAGCAAGCTGACGTTACGCCACCTTTGACAGCCACCCGGCCACTCTGCACTTTGCTCAACGGGAGGACGGCTGTGCCGCTGGAAATTCTTTTGGTTCTGGTGATCGGAGGAATCACCGGAATCACCGCGATGTTGCATTTGACGGGCAGGTCCCGTTTGCGCGCGCTGACGCAGGATGGTGCGCGGCGTGAATGGCTGCGGCATTCTCCAGACGACTACATCATTGACGTTACTGTTGCCCATGATGGGCGTTCGGCGCTCATCCGCACGCCCTCGGGGAACGGTTTGGTCTGGGTGTTCGGTATGGATACCGTTGCCCGGCATCTTCTGGATTTCGACTGGCTGGATCGCCCCGACGGGTTCGAAATCCGGTTCCACGAATTTGGCACGCCTAAGGCAATCGTCCACCTTGATGACTTTGAACGCCAGCACTGGCGGCACCTGTTGGAGCCCTCATGACCGATCAAGTGACATTCCCGGACGCCGTGCAGTGGGCCGTCCCGGTCTTTATCGCCGCGATCCTTGCCGAGTTTCTGTGGATCGCGATCAAAGGCAAAGGCGGGCGATACGAGACCCGCGATGCCGTGACCTCATTGATCATGGGCGCGGGGAATATCGCTTCCGATCTGTTGTTGGGAGTTATTGTCTACACATTCTTCATGTGGCTGTGGCAGATCACGCCCTTGAATCTGGGCACGTCGATACCCGTGATCATCCTTTGCTTTGTGCTGGATGATTTTCGCTACTACTGGGTGCACAGGTTCGGCCATCGCATCCGTTGGGTCTGGGCCAGCCATGTGAACCACCACAGTTCGCAGCACTACAACCTGACCACCGCGCTTCGGCAGACATGGACCTATACATTCACCTTCATGATGGTCGTCCGCGCGCCCTTGATCCTACTGGGATTCCACCCCGCAATGGTTCTGTTCTGCGGCGGGGTGAACCTTGTGTACCAGTTCTGGATTCACACCGAAGCCATCCACAAGATGCCCCGCTGGTTTGAAGCGGTCATGAACACGCCCAGCCACCATCGCGCGCATCACGGACGCAACGCTCGCTATCTGGACTGCAACTATGCCGGCACGTTTATCGTCTGGGACAAGCTGTTTGGAACCTTCGTGCCGGAACAAGAACACGACCGCGTCGATTACGGGCTGGTTCACAATATCGGCACGTTCAACCCGCTGCGCGTCGCTTTCCACGAATGGGTCGGTATCTGGCGCGATGCAACCCAGCCGGGCCTGACGCTGCGCCAGCGACTAGCCTACTGCTTCGCGCCTCCGGGCTATAGCCATGACGGAAGCCGCGACAACTCGGAACAGATCAAGGCCAAGCATATTGCCCATCATCCCGAAGATCGCGGAACGCCCGGATTCGAGCATTTCCGAGACGATGAGCCTAATTCGCAAGCAGAACGTGCCTGAACCCACCGAATCTGCCTAGGTACTTTCTTGAATTCCGGCCTGCGCAGTCCATATCCTCAGGAAGCGCAATGTAACGACCGGAGGCGGATCATGACCCGATTTTTGACCATATCCACTGTTCTGGGTCTGGCGGGTCTGGTTGTCGCGATGCTGACAGCACTGGCTGGAACAGCGTCCTCGCTTGTCGTGCTTGGGTTTTCCATGATGGCTCTTGGCTTTGCCGGAGCTGTGATCGGCGCGGCAGCGTCCCTGGGGCGCATCTGGGAAACAGCACGCTAATCTTGCTGCCTCAGGTATTGATGCCCTCCGTTAACCGCAGATTCATGAGTTTGCTTTGATATCCGAACCTGACCGATGACGGGCAGGGAACGTTGAACTCATGCAGGACAGGACACTGGCAGATTTGCCCGAGGGGTCTGAAAACCCCTCGAACTCGGCCGTTACCGCCAGGGATGCGACAACCGTTCAGATGGCGTCCGACGCCGTGAAACACAAGCAATGCAAGCTGGCGTTTCAGCCGGTTATGCAGGCCAATCCCCCCCATGGCGTCGCGTTTTACGAAGGCTTTATCCGGGTTCTGGACGAAACAGGCCGCGTGATTCCTGCGCGCGAGTTCATGCCCCAGCTTGAAAACACCCCGATCGGTCGCGAACTGGACTGTATCGCGCTTGAAATGGGCTTGCGCACACTGGCCCGGACTCCGGACATCCGAATGTCGGTGAACATGTCGGCACGCTCGATCGGATATGCGCGATGGTCCCGCGTGATGGAGAGATTTCTCAAAAAAGACCCCAGCATTGGTGAAAGGTTGATTCTTGAGATTTCAGAAGACTCGGCAATGACCCTGCCCGAGCTGGTGGTCGATTTCATGGACCGCATGCAACCGCGCGGCGTTGCCTTCGCGCTGGATGATTTTGGTGCCAGCAATTTCAGCTTTCGCCACTTCCGCGAGTTTCTTTTTGACGCCGCAAAAATCGACGGCCAGTTTGTACGTGGGATCAGCGACAACCCCGACAATCAAGCACTTGTCCGCGCCCTGATCGCCGTCGCGCGCGAGTTTGAAATTCTGGTGACAGCCGAATCGGTTGAAACACGGGAAGACGCGGAATTCCTTGTCGCAAGCGGCGTTGACTGCCTGCAGGGTTTTTTGTTCGGCGCACCATCTGTCTCAGCCCCTTGGAAATCTGGAAAACTTAATAAAACAGGCAGTTGACCATGGAAAAACCGCCTGTTCACGCCCTGAGACAAGCTGCCCGTTGCTGCAACTGCAGCATTGCGCTATGCCATGATCAGTTGGAGCGGGGGATCATGAGGCGCTCGGGACTGTCAGAGGGCGACCTCTGTGACTTGCGCCGTCACGTTTCCCACAGGACCTTGACGGTAAAGGATTGTCTAAATGACCAACGTAGTAATCGCATCCGCAGCACGCACAGGCGTCGGCAGCTTTGGCGGATCGTTCGCCAACACCCCTGCACATGATCTGGGGACCACAGTTCTCGAGTCTGTCGTGGAACGTGCAGGGATCGAGAAGGGCGAAGTGTCCGAGACCATTATGGGTCAGGTTCTGACTGCAGCTCAGGGCCAGAACCCTGCGCGCCAAGCTCATATCAACGCCGGCCTGCCTAAAGAAAGCGCGGCCTGGGGCATCAACCAGGTCTGTGGCTCGGGGCTTCGGGCGGTTGCGCTGGGTGCGCAGCACATCCAGTTGGGCGATGCTGAGATTGTAGCCGCTGGCGGTCAGGAAAACATGACCCTGTCGCCGCATGCCGCCGCACTGCGCGCAGGACACAAAATGGGCGATATGAAATATATCGACACCATGATCCGCGATGGTCTGTGGGATGCGTTCAACGGCTACCACATGGGTCAGACCGCCGAAAACGTGGCCGAGAAATGGCAGATCAGCCGCGACGCGCAGGACGAATTCGCCGTGGCCAGCCAGAACAAGGCCGAAGCTGCGCAGAAAGCCGGTAAGTTCGCCGACGAGATCACGCCCTTCACCATCAAGACCCGCAAGGGCGATATCGTGATGGACAGCGACGAGTACATCCGCCACGGCGCGACCATGGAGGCCATGGCCAAGCTGCGCCCCGCCTTCACCAAGGACGGCTCGGTCACGGCAGCGAACGCGTCCGGTTTGAACGACGGCGCGGCCGCCACCCTGCTGATGTCGGCTGAAAACGCTGAAAAGCGCGGGATTGAGCCGCTTGCAAGGATCGCATCCTACGCGACAGTGGGTCTGGACCCCTCGATCATGGGCGTTGGCCCGATCTACGCGTCGCGCAAGGCGCTGGAAAAGGCGGGCTGGTCGGTCGGCGATCTGGATTTGGTTGAAGCCAACGAAGCCTTTGCCGCGCAAGCCTGCGCCGTAAACAAGGACATGGGCTGGGATCCTTCGATCGTGAACGTGAACGGTGGCGCCATTGCCATTGGCCACCCGATCGGGGCCTCGGGCTGCCGGGTTCTGACCACGCTTCTGTTTGAAATGAAACGCCGCGATGCGAAAAAAGGTCTGGCGACCTTGTGCATCGGCGGCGGCATGGGTGTCGCCCTCTGCGTGGAGCGCGACTAAGTGCCCTGAAAATGGCATAAAAAGGGGCGTCCGCTGGGCGCCCCTTTTTTGTTACACTGGGGCACGCCCCGAAGATGCGACGATATTGCCACCCGGAATCTCGAAATTCATGACGAAACAATATTGCGCAAGATCACCTCTCAAAGTAACAGCATTACCAAGACGATATGAATTGGAGGAGTCCTAAATGGCACGTACAGCACTCGTCACCGGCGGTTCGCGCGGCATCGGCGCAGCAATTTCCAAGGCGCTAAAGGCCGAAGGATACAATGTTGCGGCCACCTATGCCGGCAATGATGAAGCCGCAGCAAAGTTCACCGAAGAAACCGGCATCGCCACGTACAAGTGGAACGTTGCCGACTATGACGAGTCCAAAGCGGGCATCGAAAAAGTCGAGGCCGAGGTCGGCCCCATCGACATCGTGGTCGCCAACGCGGGCATCACTAAGGACGCGCCTTTCCACAAGATGACCCCGGAACAGTGGCATCAGGTGATAGACACCAACCTGACCGGCGTATTCAACACCGTGCACCCTGTCTGGCCCGGCATGCGTGAGCGTAAGTTCGGCCGCGTGATCGTCATCAGCTCGATCAACGGTCAGAAGGGCCAGTTCGCACAGGTGAACTATGCCGCGACCAAAGCGGGCGATCTGGGCATCGTGAAATCGCTGGCGCAGGAAGGCGCGCGCGCTGGCATCACTGCAAACGCGATCTGCCCCGGCTATATCGCGACCGAGATGGTCATGGCAGTTCCTGAAAAAGTGCGCGATTCCATCGTTGCGCAAATCCCGACTGGTCGCCTGGGTGAACCCGAGGAAATCGCTCGCTGCGTTGCGTTCCTGGCGTCGGACGATTCCCAATTCATCAACGGCTCGACCATTTCGGCCAACGGTGGACAGTTTTTCGTCTAAGCCGGACACAGAAAACGAAAACGGGCCGGTCTTTTCAGACCGGCCCTTCTTTTATCCCGTAAGGACGCGCGCGCTGCGTTCAGCGGGAACCAAAAAACCAGTTCAGAGCCTGCTTGAGCATCTTGCCGCGTTCAGCATGGGCCCGCTGAAAGGCGCGGGCGGCTGCGGGGTTTGTCGTCATCTCGATCATGGCAGTCGTCCTTTCAGTTCAGCTTTGTTTGACTTGCACTCAATATGCGCCTTATCAATGTTGGCGACAAACGAGCTTTCTGCGGGTTTCAGTTAAGAATTTCTTATGCTATGAGCGACTACCTCCCCCCACTGACCGCATTGCGCGCCTTTGATGCCGCCGCGCGCCACATGTCCTTTGCAAAAGCTGCCGAAGAACTGCACGTAACCCCTGCGGCTCTGTCCTTTCAGATAAAATCGCTTGAAGAACATCTGGGCCGTCCGCTGTTTCGCCGCCTGAACCGCGCCGTCGAACTGACCGAGGCCGGCCGTGCACTGGCACCCGGCGCGGCCGAAGGATTCGCTGCATTGCAGGCTGCTTGGCAGGCGGCCCGACGACAGGGAAACGATACCAGCCTGACCGTGACCGCTGGACCGGCTTTGACCGCCAAATGGCTTGCTCCGCGCCTTTATGAATTCGCGCGGGCACATCCCGAGATTGACCTCAAGTTCTCGGCCACGCTGCGCAATATGGATCTGGAACGTGACGATGTAGATGTGGCGATCCGGTTTGGTTATGGCGATGACGAGGGTCTGTATTCCCTGCCCGTGCGCAAAGAGTGGCTAACCCCAGTCATGACCCCTGAATTGGCCGAACGATATTCAACGCCCGACAGCCTGAGGGACGCGCCGCTGATCTTTGACGACTCGATTGCGTTTCTCCAGCCGCCCAGTGACTGGCCTGCATGGTTTCGGGCGGTCGGTGTGAATTTCGCGCCGACCCATGGCGCGCATTTCTCGAACGCAGACCATGCAATCGACGCGGCCGTTGCGGGCGTTGGCGTTGCGCTTGGACGTCGCGCGATGATCATCAAAGACCTGACCGAGGGGCGCTTGGTCGCGCCGTTCAAAACCGCCATCGAAACGCGGGGGCGGTTTCGGTTTCTATGTCTGCCGGGTGCCGAGAACCGCCCCCAGATCGCTGCCTTCCGAGATTGGTTCATGGACGAGATTGAAAAAACCGCGCATATCTCGGATGAATTCGAGATTATCCCGGTGGAAGAGGTCCCCGCACCATGACAAGAACCCGTGCAACGGGGATCGGATTTATCGCGGTCCTGCTATGGTCTTTGCTGGCCTTGTTCACGGTGGGATCCGCCCCCACTCCGCCACTGCTGTTAAACGCCATATGCTTTTCAATCGGCGGCACGCTTGGGCTGATCTGGACCTGGGCGAATGGTGGTCTGCCACAGCTTCGGAAGGTGCGCTGGACAACTTACCTGTTTGGAACGGTCGGGCTGTTTGGCTATCACGCACTGTATTTCTCGGCGTTGCGCATGGCTCCGGCGGCCGAGGCTGGCTTGATCGCTTATCTGTGGCCCTTGCTGATTGTTCTCTTTTCCGGACTGCTGCCCGGTGAGAACCTGCGTCTGGGGCATCTGTTCGGCGCTTGTCTGGGGTTCGCCGGGGCCGCTGTGATCATAGCCGGAGGCGGAAGTGCCGGGTTCCAATCGGATCACCTGCCGGGATATGGCCTGGCCCTGTTATGCGCGCTGACATGGTCCGGCTACTCAGTCCTGTCCCGGCGTTTGGGCGACACTCCGACAAGTTCGGTTGCCGTGTTCTGCGTCGCCACGGCCATCGCGTCCGCTGCGTTGCACATAGCTGTTGAAGACACCGTGTGGCCGGACACCGCAATAAGCTGGGCCTCCGTTCTGGCCTTGGGCCTTGGGCCGGTGGGACTGGCGTTTTACGTCTGGGATATCGGGGTCAAACAAGGCGACATCCAGATATTGGGCACGGCGTCCTACGCGGCACCCTTGTTGTCTACTCTTGTTTTGGTTGTGGCCGGGATCGCGGCCCCTTCGTGGGGTCTGGCGATCGCGGCCGTTTTGATTACGGGTGGCGCGATTATCGCGGCACGCGCCAGTATGAGCCGTTAGTTGGACAGGCGCTCGATCTCTTCTTTCAGTTTCAGCTTCTGTTTCTTGAGTTGAGCGATATGGAGATCATCGATACCTGGCGAGCGTTGGGCTTGTTCTACTTCGAGACCGAGAGTTTCGTGCTTTTTCTTCAGTTCCGTCAGATGTGCGCTCACGCTCATGGCGATACTCCTTTGTTGGTGTCTCAGGTTTACGTAAGAAGTTGACCACATCGTTTCCAGCCTGTCACGCTGCAGACGCACAGAATCTGAAATAAATCCGACAAATTCGGCTGGTTAATGCCTATCACTCCGGGAAACAGGCCAGCGCTGCCCCGTCGCGCAGCACCGCAGATACTTGCGGCGTATAGCTTTCGCCGTCTCTTTCGTGGCGCTCACCTGCGTGTAAAATCAAGGGCGGATGGAGTTGAAACGCTGCGCGGCCCCCTTTTCTGGCCCGCAGAATCACCAGCTCGGCCTTGCGCCCGGACCGGGCTGCCAGCGGCACAACTTCGATCGACCCCAGCCGCCCGGAACAGGCGATCAGCATATCCGGCAGCCGATCCGCCTTTTGGATCATGTGCAGGTAACCCTTCGGGGCAAGGCGCTTCGCTGCGGTGTCAAACCAATGGTCCAGCGGCGTATCCCCGCCCAGTGCGACGCTTCGTCCCTTATCCATAGACGGGCTATGCGCCCCGGCCCGGTAATAGGGCGGATTGGCGATCACATGATCAAACTGACGCTGCTTCAGGTCCGGCGGCAATGCGGTCAGGTCCGCTTGAATGACCTCCAACCGCGCTGCGTTTTCAGCAGCGTTCCGACCTGCCAAATCAGCGTATGGCGCTTGCAACTCCACCCCGGCGGCCTGCAACCCCGGCACGCGCGCCATCAGCGACAGCACTGCCGCCCCTGCCCCGCAGCCCAGCTCCAGCACGCTTTGGCCCCGTTTTGCCGGGACAGAAGCGGCCAGCAGTATCGGATCTACCCCGGCGCGATAGCCACTGCGGGGTTGCCACAGGCGCACACGACCACCCAAAAAGTCATTCAGGGTCAGGTCATCATCGTCAAACAGGGTCATCGGCCCAGCGGAATATCGTTGTCGCGCATCACGCGCTCGGCCCGGGTCAGGTCGTCGGCCCGGACCATCAGGCGGCGCGGGAAAATTCCTATGCCCCCTTCGAGGATGCTCATATTTACGTCCATCTGAAAGCAGTCTATATCCTCGCCTTCAAGAAGGGCGGATGCAAATGCCAGGATCGTTGGATCGGTGCTGCGCAAAAGTTCTTTCATGGGGATGGATGTAAGGGCAAGGTGCGGCAGAAGTCGAGCCTTGTATCAGGAGTGTGATGGCGATCGGCACGGTCTCAAAACCGCATGAGCGGCTGGCGGAAATTCTCGCGGGTGAAATGGACGCAGTGAATGAGCTGATCCGAACCCGCATGGCGTCCGAGCACGCCCCGCGCATCCCGGAAGTAACGGCGCATCTGGTCGAGGCGGGCGGCAAGCGTTTGCGCCCGATGCTGACCTTGGCCGCAGCGCAACTGTTTGGCTATCAGGGCAGCCACCATGTGCGTCTGGCCGCGACTGTTGAATTCATCCATACCGCCACCTTGCTGCACGATGACGTGGTAGACGAGAGCGGCCAGCGGCGCGGACGCCCCACGGCAAACCTTTTGTGGGACAACAAATCCAGCGTTTTGGTGGGCGATTACCTGTTCTCTCGCAGCTTCCAGTTGATGGTCGAGACAGGGTCGCTGCGCGTGCTTGATATCCTTGCAAACGCATCGGCGACGATTGCCGAAGGTGAAGTCCTGCAAATGACGGCAGCCACCGATCTGGGCACCAACGAAGCGATCTACCTGCAGGTTGTGCGGGGCAAGACGGCGGCGTTGTTCTCGGCCGCGACCGAAGTGGGCGGCGTCATCGCCGGAGCGACCGAAGAGCAGGTGCAAGCCCTTTACGACTACGGTGATGCACTGGGTATCGCCTTTCAGATCGCGGATGACCTGCTGGATTATCAGGGCGACAGCGCTGCGACAGGCAAGAATGTCGGTGACGATTTCCGCGAACGCAAGCTGACCCTGCCGGTTATCAAGGCCGTCGCGCAAGCAACCCCGGAAGAACACGCATTCTGGGAGCGCAAGATTGGCCGTGGTCGTCAGGAAGAAGGTGATCTGGACCACGCGCTGGGTCTGATGGCCAAATACGGCACACTGGACGCCACGCGCTCGGATGCGCTGGGATGGGCGAACAAGGCCAAAGCGTCACTCGACATCCTTCCCGACCATGAAATTCGCACGTTGCTGCGTGATCTGGCGGATTACGTGGTGTCTCGCCTCAATTAAGCTGAGCGGCGCGACACCACCAGTCGGGATGGGCTGCTCCAATTTCGTAGGCCGCGAAATGGGCCGCTTTCATATTCGGGTAGAGCGCAAAGCACGTCGATCCCGACCCCGACATCCGAACAAGCAGAGCGTCCTTGGTTTCCGCAAGTTCGTCCAGCACCCGACCAACGTCGGGCGCAAGACCCTTGGTCGGACCCTCAAGATCGTTTCGTTGATCCCGCAACCAAGCGGCGCAGTCCTCAGGAGCGGTAAACGTTGGAATATCATTCGGCATGGGATCGTTGTCACGACTGTCCAGCGCCGAGAATACGGCCCCCGTTGGAACTTCGACGCCCGGATTGACCAGAAGGGCCGGCAAGTGCGGCAGAACAACCGGCGTCAACCCGTCGCCAATACCACGCATTCGACTGGCCCGCGCCGCCATGCAGACGGGGATATCCGCGCCAAGTGACAGGGCGATCTCATCTGGAACGGAGCCGCCCTGATCGGCAACCATGCGCAAAGTGGCCGCTGCATCCGACGATCCGCCACCGATCCCGCCTCCGTGTGGTAGCACTTTGTTCAAGTCGATATGACCTGCCCAACCTGCGGCCTTGGCTGCCTTCCAGACCAGATTACGTTCATCCGCTGGAACCCCTGCCGCGTGCTCACCGGTAACCGTGATCGACAGGCGATCTCCCGGGGTGAAGCGCAGCGTGTCACCCACATCCGCAAAGACCACCAGTGAATCCAACAGGTGATACCCGTCGGGTCGTCGGCCGGTCACATGCAGGGTGAGGTTGATCTTGGCGGGCGCGAAGCCCTCAGCCTTCATTTGCGACCTTCAAAGGGTCAGCCCCCTCCTCGGCCAGAACAGCATCCAGCCCGATCTCAATCTTGCGCCTGATCCGGTCCGGGTCGGCTTCGCCATCCGTGTCATCGGGGTCGATGAAGGACAGGGCGCGTTTCCACTGGAACTCGGCCTCGCGTGCGCGCCCGACAGCCCAATAGACATCCCCCAGATGATCGTTCACCACGGGATCCACTGGCATCAACTCAACCGCGCGCTCCATATGCTCAACCGCTTCGTCATAGCGGCCCAGACGGAATAGAACCCACCCAAGGCTATCCACGATGTAGCCACTGTCAGGGCGCGTGGCGACAGCGCGTTCGATCATCTCTAGCGCCTCATCCAGCTTCTCGCGCCGTTCCACAAGAGAATACCCCAAATAGTTTAGAACCTGCGGCTGGTCCGGGTTCAGTTCCAGCGCACGGCGGAAATCGGCCTCGGCCTGATCCCAGTTCTTGAGCCGCTCGTGCGAGATGCCGCGGGCGTAGTAGAGAAACCAGTTTCCGCCGACCCCTTCCTCAATCAGCTCGATCGCCCGATCATATGTTTTCACCGCAGAGGCATAGTCCTCCTGCCTTCGCTGAAGATCGGCCAAAGCGACGTGCACGCTTGGCAGGTTCGGGCTTTGCGCGGCAAGGGTCTGCAAGACTTCGGCGGCCGCATCGGTTTTTCCAGCCCGCCCCAGAACTTCGGCGCGGCCAAGTTCGGCAGCGTGATAGTCACTGCTGTCAGCCGGTACTTTACGATAAGCCTCAACGGCCAGATCGTATTGTTCCAGCTCATCCAGCAACTCGGCGCTCAGCAAGATTGCGTCAACATGATCGGGCCGCAGGAAGGTCGCGATCTGAGCGTAGAGCAGAACGTAATTCTGGGCCGCCTCAGTGCTAAGCGCGGCACCAACGGAAAAGAACACTTCGGCCATGCCATCCTGAGCGGACCGAACGTGGGTAAATGGCAGGGTATCCCCTGCGGTCAGACGCGCCTCATAGCTTTCGATAGACGGATCACTGCCGGCGGCAAACACATCATTCAAAAACGCCAGCGCCTCCTGATTGCGGTCGAGTTGCGACAGAACCTCGACCCGTGCCAGCGCCGCGCGGCGTGAAAATTGGGCAACTACCCCGCCATCGGCGGCGAAAATAGCCTCGGCCCCTTCAAAGTCGCCAACCGACGCCAAAGCAAGCGCCTTGTGATATAGCGCAAATTCCCGCAGCCCTTCCTGCGTAGATACCTGATCGAACTGCTCCATGGCCTTGGTCATCGAGCCTTGGCCGATATGGGCCCATCCCAGCATCAAACCATCCACCAGCGGTCCGACGCCCTCTGTCTCGGGGTCAAGCGCAAGCAACTCGTCCAGCTTGCCATCCGCGACAAGGTTTGAGGCGATGACCATCCGTGCCGCCTGACTTGGCAGGCCCATGTCCTCGATCGTGCGTGCCACAGGCAGCGCGCGCCTGATATCACCCAGCGAGAGTCTGGTGACAACGACACTTTCCAGTAGCTTGTGATTTTCAGGATCAGCACGCAGGGCCTGCGCATAGTAACGCTCGGCCGCGGTATAATCGTTCTGGAAAATCGCCTGACGCCCGGCAAGATACGAACCGGACCCCGTATCCGAAAAAGCCGGAAACGTGACTGACGAAGAAAGCAGCGCAACCAGCGCTGCGCGACGGAGGAGGGAAGCCACCAAAATCCTGCCTTGCTATTGTTGACTGCCTAACAAGCTAGGACTTTGGCCGGTAAGAGGCAATGGCAGAGCCTTCACGACCCTGCCAGTGCCCGTGTTTTCGCTTACATGTTGGGATAGTTCGGTCCGTCGCCGCCCTGCGGCGTGGTCCAGGTGATGTTCTGGCTGGGATCCTTGATATCGCAGGTCTTGCAGTGAACACAGTTCTGGAAGTTGATGACGAATCGCGGTCCGTTCTCATCCTCGACCATTTCGTAAACCCCTGCCGGGCAGTAGCGCTGCGCGGGTTCGTCGAACTTGGGCATGTTGACATTGACCGGGATCGCCGGGTCGGACAGCCGCAGATGGCAAGGCTGACTTTCCTCGTGGTTGGTCATCGCAAACGAGACGTTGGTCAAGCGGTCAAACGACAGCACGCCATCTGGTTTGGGATAGTCGATCGGCGCGTGCTTGCTGGCCTCCTCGGTCGCTTCGGCGTCGTTCTTGCCGTGACCCAGAGTTCCGAACAGCGAGAAGCCCAGCGTGTTGGTCCACATGTCCAGACCACCAAAGGCAAGAGACGCTGTCAGGCCCCATTTCGACCACATCGGTTTAACGTTGCGCACCTTCTTCAGATCGCTGCCGATGGCACCATCGCGCACGTCGGCCTCGTATGCGGTCAGCTCATCGCCCGCACGGTCGGCTTTGATCGCGTCAAACGCGGCCTCGGCTGCGGCTTTGCCCGACAACATCGCGTTGTGGTTACCCTTGATGCGCGGCACGTTGACCATACCCGCCGAACAACCCAGCAACGCCACACCCGGCGCAACCAGTTTCGGCATCGACTGATAGCCGCCTTCGGTGATCGCACGCGCGCCATAGGCCACGCGCTTGCCGCCTTTCAGCAGCTCGGCCACCATCGGGTGATGCTTAAAGCGCTGGAATTCCATGTAGGGATACAGGTGCGGGTTCTTGTAGTTCAGGTGAACCACGAAACCGACATAGACCTGATTGTTTTCAAGGTGGTAGATGAACGATCCGCCACCTGCGTTGCTACCCAGAGGCCAGCCCATCGTGTGCGTGACCGAGCCTTCCTTGTGCTTGGCCGGGTCGATCTCCCAGATCTCTTTCATGCCGACGCCGTATTTCTGCGGCTCTTTCCCGGCTTGCAGGTCGTATTTGGCGATCACTTCCTTGGACAGCGAACCGCGCACACCTTCCGACAGGAAGACGTATTTGCCGTGCAGCTCCATCCCCGGCTCGGTGTTGGGCCCGTAAGAGCCGTCGGCCTCCAGACCAAACACACCGGCAACCACGCCTTTGACTTCGCCATTCTCACCATAAACCAGCTCGGAACAGGCCATGCCGGGGAAGATTTCCACGCCCAGTTCTTCGGCCTGTTCAGCCATCCAGCGGCAGACATTGCCCATCGAGACGATGTAATTGCCGTGGTTGTTCATCAGCGGTGGCATCGGCCAGTTGGGGATGCGGATCTGTCCCGCCTCGCCCAGCATATAGAAGTTGTCTTCTTCGACCGGCGTATTCAGAGGCGCGCCTTTTTCTTTCCAGTCAGGGATCAGCGCATCCAGACCACACGGGTCCAGAACCGCACCCGACAGGATGTGTGCGCCCACTTCCGAGCCCTTTTCCAGAACCACAACATTCAGGTCCGCATCCAGCTGTTTCAGACGAATGGCCGCCGACAGGCCCGCAGGGCCTGCACCCACGATCACCACATCGTATTCCATCGCTTCGCGTTCAATCTCGGCCATCGCGGGCTCCTTAGCTAACTTTCCGAATTGGCGCTTTCACTGCGTGGTCTGCGCAATTTTGTTTCACGGGTGATTACATGGTCACAAAGACCTTGGTCAATCAAAACACGGCGTAACATTGCTGCAATGCGGCAGTTATTCCTCAGGAGCGTCGCCCATCAGGTACCTGGGACCGCTACCATAGGACCTGGCGCGATCGTCTGGGTTGTACAGAGCGCATTTCGGCAGGCTCAGGCAGCCGCAACCGATGCAGCCGTCCAGATTGTCGCGCAATCGCGTTAAAGTCTCGATTCGCTGATCCAGATGAGATCGCAGATCAACGCTGATCTTCTGCCAATCGTTGGGGGTTGGAGTTCGGTTGCCGGGCAGACCGGACAATACATCACGAATCTCAGGCAGCGTCAGGCCGAACTGTTGTGCGATCATAACAAAGCTCAAACGACGGATATCAGCCCGCTGATACCGCCTTTGTCCGCCTGCGTTCCGCCACGGGGCAATCAGCCCTTGCGCCTCGTAGTACCGGATTGCCGAAACCGCCAACCCTGTGCGCTTGGCCAAAGCGCCAATAGCCAGCCCTTCGGAAATCGCCATTTCATCCTCATAAATACCTTGACCTAAAGTCAGGTTTAGAAATTACGGTGAGTCGGGACAAGCCTCTAAATGAAAAGGAGATCCCATGATGGCGACGCTTGAACACACAAACTTCACGGTCCGCGACCCGCAGGCTTCGGCCAAATGGATGCACGAGGTCTTTGGCTGGAAGACCCGTTGGGAAGGCCCGGCCATCGCGGGCGGCTACACGGTTCATGTCGGCAGCACGCATACCTATCTGGCGCTGTACGCCCCCAGCGACCCAAAACCTGCGGATGAAACCGGCCATCACATAATAGGCGCGTTGAACCATGTCGGCGTGCTGGTCGAAGACATCGACGCGACAGAAGCCAAAGTGAAAGGTGCCGGGTTCACGCCAAAATCGCATGCAGACTACGAACCCGGAAAAAGATTCTACTTTGACGATGAAAATGGCATCGAATTTGAAGTCATTAGCTATGACTAGGCCGTATTCCGCACGTCTTGCGATTTAGCCCCCTTGCATTTCCCACGCCATTTGGGTCAGGTATTTGACGACCCATCAATTCGCCCCGACGCTTGTCTCATGCGGCGGGGCGAAGCAATTTTATGCGTGGACGACAAGAATATGGAAAAAATTCCAATGACGCCTTCGGGCAATGCCGCGCTCGAGGCGGAACTTAAAAACCTGAAATCCGTCGAGCGCCCCGCGATCATCGAGGCCATCGCCTCGGCACGGGAACTGGGCGACCTGAAGGAAAACGCTGAATATCATTCCGCCCGTGAAAAGCAGGGCTTTATCGAAGGCCGCATCAAAGAGCTGGAAGGCATCTTGTCGCTTGCGGACGTGATCGACCCGGCCAAACTGTCCGGTACGGTCAAATTCGGTGCCAAGGTCACTTTGGTCGACGAAGACACCGACGAAGAAAAGACCTGGCAGATCGTGGGCGAGTACGAAGCGAACATCGAAAACGGTTTGCTGAACATTAAATCCCCCATTGCCCGCGCCCTGATTGGCAAGGACGAGGGCGATAGTGTCGAGGTCCGCACCCCGGGCGGAGTGCGCTCCTACGAAATTCTGAGTATCGAGTACGCCTGACCGGAGCGTTAACCATGTCCGAGCCCACGCCAGAGCAGGAGACCGAGCGGCCGACCTCTCTGGGCATCTATGACACGCCGACCAAGCCGTCGGTGACCGAGATCGAGATCGTCGCGATTGTTCTCAGCGTGATCTGGCTGATCGTGTCGGTCGTATTCCTTGTACTGCCCGGCAAGGTGGAAGGAGGCGGATTCGTCGTCACCTTGCTTGCCGTTTTCATGCCCGTTGCGATGATCTGGGTCGCGGCGACTTCTATGCGTGCCGCCCGGGTCATGCGTGAGGAAAGCGCCCGCCTGCAAACGGCGATCGACGCGATCCGGCAGGCATATGTTGTTCAACAGCAGCGCGGCACCAGCGCATATGAGCCCACAGTCACCAAAAAGCTCGACGAAATCGCACAGGCGGCGAAAAAGACCGAAAGTGCGCTGGCGACCTTTTCCACCCATCGCAGCGAACCGTTTCGGAGTGTCGCTCAAAGCGCAGCGGGTGATCAGACTTCTTTGGAACTTGGAACCCAAGCGGAAGACATTGCGCCACGTCTCAGCACCAGCGTGTTTATTCGCGCCCTGAACTTTCCCGAAACACAGGAAGACACCGAAGGATTCGACGCTTTGCGCCTGGCCCTGAAAGACCGGAAGGCCGCGCAGTTGGTTCAGGCATCGCAGGACGTTCTCACCCTGCTGAGCCAAGAGGGGATCTATATGGATGACCTACGTCCCGACATGGCGCGGCCCGAAATATGGCGGCAGTTTGCACAGGGTGCTCGCGGCCGTTCTGTTGCGGCCTTGGGGGGAATTCGTGACCGGTCGTCCCTTGCACTGACCGCAGGTCGAATGAAGCAAGATCCTATCTTTCGGGACGCAGCGCATCACTTTCTGCGCCGATTTGACCACATGCTTGTCGAATTTGAACCCGAGGCAAGCGACGCCGAACTGACGGCCCTTGGCGACACCCGCACCGCGCGCGCCTTCATGCTTTTGGGACGTGTAGCCGGGACCTTCGACTAAAGCCCGAAACTGCCGTAGGGAAGGAACCGGACAGGATCGCCCGGCTGAATGTGACACGCGCCGTCCTCAATCTCGACCAGCCCCTCGGCCCAACTCAGGCCGCTGATCCGACCTGACCCTTCCGACGCGAATACCTCGGCTTTTCCATCACGGATGCGGGCGCGCAAATATTCACGCCGCCCCGGTTTCTTGCGTTTCTCGAACGCGGCGGGCACGTCAAAGCCCTGCGGTTCCGACCAGCCCTCTCCTGCCAGCAGGCCTAGCGCAGGACGCGCAAAGATCAGCGCGCAGACCAAAGCGGCCACAGGATTCCCCGGAAGGCCGAAAACTGGTGTTTCCTTCCACATACCCAGCGCCAACGGTCGTCCGGGTTTCAACGCGATCCGCCATTCCTGCATCGCACCAGCCTGCCGGAGCAGCGCCGAAACGTGATCTTCATCCCCGGCTGATGCGCCACCGCTGGTAAGGATCACGTCAGCCTGATCAGCAGCCCGATCCAACCGGTCGCGCAACGCCTCGCGGTCATCGGCCACCCTGCCCATATCGACGGACCTGAATCCCATCCGATCCATCAACGACAGCAGCATGGGGCGATTGGCATCAAATATCTGACCCGCCCGAGCGGCCTCTCCGGGTTCGACCAACTCATCCCCGGTTGAAAGCACCGCAACACTCAGCATCGAGCGAACAGGAACTTCCGCCACACCCGTTGCGGACAGCAATGCGATGTCAGCAGGGGTCAACCGTCTTCCCCTACGCAGCACCGTATCGCCCTCGGCCACGTCTTCCCCGGCTTTGCGGGCATTCGCGCCACGTTTGAGCGGGCCATGAAACGCCACGTGGCCGTCCTTGACCGTAACATCTTCTTCCAGAACAACCGTGTCCATGCCATCGGGCAGGGCCGCTCCTGTCAGAACCCGAAGGGCATGGCCGGGCAGTACATGTCCACTGAACAAAGAACCCGCCGCCGCTCGTCCATCCTGCAAGGGCATGACTTGAGGCCCATCCGGGGCTGGTCCGGCAAAACCGTACCCATCCACGGCGGAATTCGCCTGAGGCGGGTTAGAGCGTCGCGCACAAATATCGTCCGCCAGAATTCGGTTGGCAGCTTCCGACAGCGGCACAGACTCTGGCGCAGTTACCACCGAAAGCCTCTCGCGCAACAAGGCCAGAGCATCATCCACGGGTGTCCAGTTCACCCCGGCAGGCAAAGCAAAACAATCGTTGCGCAAAGGTGGCGGCGCTATGTTCGGCTTGGTCATAAACCGACCTCCTGCAATACAAAGTCCGCAATCGCGGCCGTGTCGTTCAGATCAAGGACAGGGATGCTTAGCTCCAACGGGGTATCGCTGGCCACCGCCCGGATCGTTTCGTTTTCCTCCGCGATCAGAGGGGTACCCGCCTCGGCCCGGAAAGCCTCGATCTTGGGATGGGCTTCGCGCTTGAATCCTTCGATCAGGATCAGATCGACCGGGCGCAAGCGTTCCAAAAGGCTTTGCAGCGAAGGTTCCGGCGCACCGCGCAGCTCCTGCATGATGGCGACGCGCTGCCCGGACGCAAGCAAGACCTCGCTGGCCCCAGCTTCGCGATGCCGGTAACTGTCCGTGCCCTTCTGGTCCACATCAACACCGTGATGCGCGTGTTTGAGGGTGGAAACCGAATAGCCCCGCTTGGTGATCTCAGCCACCAAACGCTCCATCAGCCCGGTTTTGCCAGCGTTCTTCCAGCCGGTGACACCGTATACTTTCATGCTTGCTCCAGCAGTCGTTGGGCGCGCGCCAGATCGTCAGGCGTGTTGACGTTGAAGAAAGGGTCAAACGGGTCAACAGAGAACAGCGCCTCGCGCCCCCCGTGCTGGTCCGTCCACAGGACGACTTTGCGCAGCCCATTGTTCAAAGCGTCGCGCAGATCGTCCCGCAGCGCCACGGGCCAGAGCCCAAAGGTTGGATGCCGGTTGATCTGCTTTCCACCGCCCGATTTCAACGTCTCATCCCCGGCCCGTGGCGTCGTGGCGAGGACTAGCGGATTCGCCTGCCCCTGCGCCGCTTGTGTCAGCCGCGCCACCAGATCACGAGGGAAGAACGGCGTGTCAGCCGCCGCGGTTACGATGCAGTCTGCATCGTGTTCCGCCGCCCAGTCCAACCCGGCAAGTACGCCTGCCAACGGTCCGGCAAAGCCTTCGATCGAGTCGGGAATGATCGGCAGATCAAAATCACGGAACCGGGCGGGATCGCCGTTTGCGTTCAGCGCCAAACCGTCCACCTGAGGGGCGAGCCGGTCTATCACATGCGCCATCAGGCTTTGCCCGCCGATCTGCAGCAGCCCCTTGTCGCCGCCACCCATGCGGGTCGCCAGACCTCCTGCGAGGATCACGCCCAACGGTTTTCGCATAACCTCAGCCATTGGCGCTTTTCCTGCGAAGTTTCTTGTCCTCAACGGCCACGGTCGATGGATCAATATCGCGTAGCAAACGATCTTCACCCGCCAGACACACAAACCTCTGCCCGCGCATCCGGCCGATCAGAGTCAGCCCAACCTCGCGCGCGATCTCAACGCCCCATGCGGTGAAGCCCGAGCGCGACGCCAGAACGGGGATACCCATCATCGCCGTCTTGATCACCATTTCCGAGGTCAAACGGCCGGTGGTGTACAGGATCTTGTCCTCTGCCGTTTCACCTTCGGACAACATCCAACCGGCGATCTTGTCGACTGCATTGTGCCGACCCACGTCCTCCATATAGACCAGCGGACGGTTTTCCCGACACAACACCGTACCGTGGATCGCACCCGCCTCAAGATAGAGCGAAGGCGTGCGGTTGATCTTGGCGGCCAGATCATAAAGCCACGATGTGCGCACGGTGACCTGCGGCAAGCGCACGTCTTCGAGACCCTCCATCATATCCCCAAAAACGGTTCCAACGGCGCAGCCACTGGTTCGGGTCTTTTTCTTGAGCTTGTCCTCATAAGACGTCTCGCGCGCCGTGCGGACGACGACGGTTTCCAGATCGTCATCGTATTCGACGCGGGTAATCTGGTCATCGGACAGCAGCATGCCCTGATTGCGCAGAAAACCCAGTGCTAGATATTCGGGGTAATCGCCAATGGTCATGGCGGTCACGATCTCCTGCGAATTCAAGAAAATCGTCAGCGGACGTTCTTCAACCACTGAAATCTGGCTGGCCTCGCCATTCTGATCCACGCCTTCAACCGCACGGGTCAGGCGGGCCGCCCTGGGGTCGGGGGCGATGATATAGTCTGACAGGTTCTGTTCCGTGGCCAATTGCAACCCTTTCCCAAGACAGCTACTGCTGCGATCAACACCATAGGATTTAGCCATGGCAGACACCACATCCAAGTCATACTTCTGGAAAGGGTTTCGGGACGGGACCCCGTTTATCTTTGTGGCGATCCCGTTCGGCACATTGTTTGGCGTGTTTGCGACCGAAGCAGGCTTGAACATCGTCCAAACGATGGCGTTCACCTCTACCGTTTTTGCCGGAGCCGCCCAGTTCGCCGCCCTGCAACTGCTGCAGGATCAGACTCCTACTGCGATCATTCTGGTATCCGCCTTGGCGGTGAATCTGCGCATGGCGATGTACTCGGCCTCACTGACTCCGTTTCTGGGCTCGGCCCCGATGTGGCAGCGCGCTTGCGCGGCCTATCTGACTGTCGACCAATCCTACGCCTGTTCGATCGTTCAATTCGAGAAAGAGCCGAACATGACCGTCCCCCAACGGATGGCCTATTTCGTCGGTTCGGTCACGCCGATTACACCTCTTTGGATACTGGCGACCTATCTTGGCGCGGTTCTGGGGACGCGCATTCCGGAAAGCTGGGCGCTGGATTTTGCCCTGCCGATCACGTTTCTGGCGATGATCGGCCCGATGATGCGCACCCTGCCCCATGTGGTGGCAGCACTCGTGGCAATCGTAGTGTCCCTGCTGACGGTGGCGATTCCGTTCAATCTGGGCCTGCTGATCGCCGGGTGCGCCGGCATGATCGCAGGTGCACAGGCCGAGTTGATGGCCGAGCGCAGAAAGGCCGCCGCATGACACAGCCTGATCCGGTCACGATCTGGACCATCATCATCGGGCTGGCCATCGGCAGCTATGCCCTGCGCTTTGTCTTTATCGGCCTGGTCGGAGATCGCCCGATGCCACCGTGGTTGCTGCGCCATCTGCGCTATACGGCCGTGGCAATCATTCCTGCGTTGATCGCGCCGCTGGTCGTGTGGCCTACGGCGACAGGCGGTCAACCCGATGCGCCGCGCATGGCGGCGGCGGCCGTGGCCTTGGCGACTGGTCTGTTTACCAAAAACGTGATCGCAGCCATCTTCAGCGGGGCCGCAACGCTTTACGGGCTGCTCTACCTATTGGGCTGAGTCAGCTTCCAACTGGTTCAATTGCGCATTATTGAAGGCGAGACCGGTTTGCAAATCGGCATCGTCATTTTCACGGTACTCGGCCGTTTGAACACCCGGTAGCTGGGCAAACTGGTCCGACAGATTGACAGGGTAGAAAGTGGTTTCGATCTGCTCGAACCCCGGCACCTGCTGCAACAACTGGGCGGTCGAATTGGCGCAGAACGCACCTGCAACCGGCCCCGACTGCTTGGCGATCTGCAAGGCAATCTCAGCCTGCTGGGGGGTCACTTCGACGGTTTGGATGCGCGCATAATGCGTTTCGCGCGCGTGGCTGCTGCGATAGGCGCGTTCCACGTTCGGCGTTATGCCATATAGAACGTCGTCCTTGATCGGAACCACATCCGCCCGAAAAGATCCAGCGGGGTCAAAGATCACCCTCTCGCTGCCATTGATCATCAGCGAGGTATGGGCACCCGAACCCGTCCGGGTGCTGATCATCGTATACAGGGTCAGGGTCGACGGTCCCGGATCGCGATAGGACCGCGCCGAAATTTCAGCCAAGTCCGCCTGCGGACGCTGAGACCCGGCACAGCCCGCAACTGTCGCTGCCAACAGACAGGCAATCAAAATCCTGATCACGGCCAACCCCGTTCTTCGGATTTAAGCGGCGAAGACCGCCAGGAAAAGGCAGAGGAAGGCGATGGCAACCACGCACCATGTGGTGGCCTTGATGAAACCGTTGAAGGTTTTTGTTTGAACGGTGATGTCCATTTCGCCGTGCTTGTATTCAGCCATGATTTCAGAATCCCAATTCGCGTGTTCGAGATGTTGGATAATCGAAAATCCCGGGCCTGTCACCACGTCATTCGCGCGCAGGGGCCAAGGTTTGAAACACAGAACACCCCGGATAGCCAAACCCCCAGCGCCACGGAAGCCCGGAACAGGGGCCACCACCAAATCGGACCGCTGCGTGCATTGCCTCGGCGGTGACGGAATGTGCCAGACGAATCTGATCCGGTGTCATGTCATAGCGTTGCGCGTAGTCTTCGGCACGATCCTCTCCGTGCTGCTTGACGCAGGCGCGCAACGTGTCGTCGGCGGAAAGGCGCGCCTCGAAACTGTCCTCGGCCCTCAGCGCGCCACCGGCATTGTGATAGGCGCGGTCATGGGTGACGCAGCACCCCTCCCACGGCGGGTGGGCTTCGTAGAGCGCGCCGAACTTGGGAAACGTATCAGCGACGAAACGCCAGCTTGCCGATAGACCGCCCGAGCAACCATCTGTTTCAAACGGCGTCAGAGCGGCCTCGCCGCGTTGCGTGATAAGCGCGTGATGAGCGGGCATTTCGAGACTTCGGATAAAGTCCTGCGAAAGGGCCGGCGACGCGCAAAAGATCAGCGCCGCAATCAGGTTACGGACTTGCATCACGCATCGCCTCGGTATCGACAGACATACCAAACGCAGCGGCCAGCCACAGCAGCAACCGCTCGCCCGGCCCCATTTCGGCGCGCACGCGCAGGACTTCATTGGCCATCCCGGGGCGGTCAGTGATCAGCCCATCCACGCCCATAGAGGCCATCGCGGACATTTGCAGCGGGTCGTTGACCGTCCAGACATAGATGTCCTTGCCCGCCGCCTGAACCGAACGCACCAGCCCCGGCGTGGCCATCGCAGCATTTACGGCGACAAACTCTCCTTCAAGCCCTGACAGATCACCGATTGCGGTGGCCGCAAGAACCCCGGCGCGCCAGTCCGGGCGCAGTTTCTTCATCTTTTGCACGGCCGGATACTTCAGCGACATCGTGGCGATGTCGTCCTGCATATCGAATTCCTCGACCAAAGCCGCCACGCGGTTCTCCAGATCAAAATCGTGGCCATAGTATTTCAACTCGATGATGACCTTGGCCTTGCCCTTGGCCGCCGCCAGCACGTCACGCAGGGTCGGGGTGCGCTCATCGGCATATTCAGGATCAAACCAACTGCCGATGTCGATCTCGGCCACATCTTCCATCGTCGCATCCCAAACTTTGGTTGGGACGCCCGCCAGTTTCATGAAGTCACTGTCATGGGCGACGATCACCACATCATCTGCGGTTTCCTGTACGTCGATCTCGACCCAATCGGCCCCGTCCTCGATCGCTTTCAGGACAGCCGCCATCGTGTTTTCGGGCCGCAGGGCAGCCGCCCCGCGATGGCCGATAACCTCGGCCCGGTCCGGAGCCTGAACACGTTCCAGCAGATGCTGACCAAACCACAGGCTGACCAGAACGGCGACGGCAGCCACGCCGACCGCTGCGAACAGCGGCACCCGCAGAGTGCCGGGCTCGGGGTGCGGTGGTTCGTCTGTCTTGATCTCGAATAACCTGTCCAGCACCACAGCCAGAGCACCCAGGGCTGTCGCTGCCAGCACCAGTCCCGCCAGCGACCATAGACCGGCAACCAGCAGGCTGTAGGTCAAAGCCAGGCGCAGGTTCGAGCTGTCCTGAAGGGGCACGATTGCGAACAAAATTCCGGCAACCCATGCGATCAGAGCCGCAATAGCCAGTCGCAATCCCAGCCACATCGCCAGATCGACCTTTAGGCGGCCACGTTTCCCCTCCATCCGTTCTGCGCTCAGCGGGAACGCATCCGCCGGGCGAACCTGCTCGAACAAAACCAGATGAAGCGACAGCGCCCACGCCGAAAGTCTGCGGATCAGAACCCAGGCCATGACCAAAACCACGGCCCCAATCAGAACCACGGCCGCCCAGAAGGAAGGTGGTTTAAAGGTCAGGTAGTAGTTGATGTCATATTCCGTCAGCCTCCACCAAGCGATCAGGGCTGACAGGGCCGCGAAGGGCAGAACCAACAACAAAACCCTTAGAACGAACCGAACCGCAAAGCCAAACAGCGCGGGAAGGCGCGACAAAATCAGACCTATGGCGGCACTGCCAGCGCGCCACGGGTCGGACTCTCCCATGCGCAGCGATCCCGCCATAACGGAGAACACGAACACTTCGGCCAGCAGGAACAGGCTCAGAACGGCGACAGCGACCAGAAAACCAGCCGGGGACAGGACAAATGCCGCGATATCCTGATCTGTCAGCGCGGTCTGACTGGACAGCGAGACCGCAAGGTTCGCGGCAATCGCCAGCCCCGGCGTAATCAGCGCGATCAACAGCAGGCGCACAACGATATAGATCGGAACAAACACGCGGCGGCGCGCCCATGCGCCTTTGTAGGCTTTTGTAACGGCTGAGAAACTTGTCACCTGACGCCCCCTTGAATGATCCCCTCATTCAAGGCCGCGCCGTCGCGAATTGCAAGTCAGGCCGTCAGCTTTCTTCCAGATTTGCCGCCAGCCGGAACCCGATGCGATTTGCGGGTTTGTCTTCGACCGATTTCGGCAAGGCGCGCAGCATCACGTTTAACTGGCTCACATGTTGCACAAGCTGGGTTCGTGCCCCGGTCGCGTCCGAGCCGTAGAAGGTGATGACATCGGGGTCGAAATACCCCATCCCCTCGATCCGCATGACACCCGCATCACCGCCGGTAAAGCCCATCGCGATCTCGTGGTCGCTATCCAATGTCTGCTCAAAGTTCTGGATGTACAGGATCAGACGCTCATAGGCCCATTGCGCCGGGCTTTTGGTTTCAACCGGTGCTTTCAGCGGATCGGGCAGGTCTTTTGCACCGGATTTCGCGTTGGGATTGGCATGCACCTCGTAGCACCGGGGAAGGGCCGCGGATTCCGCTGCCTCGGCTGAGGTTTCGATCTTGTCCATGCCTTTACCCTTTGCGCTGAAACTCCCACGCCCCGTCCGCACGGCGCGTCCGGGTGACAGCACCAATGTGGTAAAGATGGTTGAGATGTGCAACCGACTCGACCAAGGCCAGCCCGTACTCGCCCTCGCCAATCTTGCGTTTGAACAGCGGGACAAAACAGTCAGCGGCGGTTTTGGGCGTATCCAGATAGTCTTGCAGTCGATCCAGCGCGCTGTGGTGATTGTCGATCAGTTGCTTCATCCGCAACGGCAACCCGGTGAATGGCAGCTTGTGCCCACCCAGCGCCAGTTGATCGGGCCGGGCCAGACCTTGCAGACGCTCGCACGCCTCTAGCCATTCGGCGACCGGGTCGGCCATCGGTTCGGTGACAAAGACGCCAAGGTTGGGGCTGATCGAACTGAGGATCTGATCTCCGGTAATCACCAGATTGTCGTCGCAGCTCCAGAATGTGGCATGTTCGGGCGCGTGGCCATTGCCCATATGCACGACCCAGTCACGCCCGCCCATGCGGATCACGCCATCCTGCTTGATCCGGGTAAAGCCCAGCGGCATCGGATAAACCGTATCGCAATAGTTGAAGGGCCGCTCGGTCATGCGCTTGGCCAGAATTTCAGGCGCCATGCCTGCGCTGCGATAGTAATCCAGCGTTTCCTGGGGCCAGGTTTCCTGCACATCCAGCGTCAGCATTCGCGCAAACAGCCAGGCGGTGCGGGTCGTGATCAGTTCCACGCCGTGTTCAGACTGGAACCAACCCGCATTGCCGATGTGGTCCGGGTGGTGATGCGTCACCACAACCCGGTTCACTGGTTTACCGCGCAACGGACCCGCCAAAAGCGTTTCCCAGATCGCGCGGGTTTTCTTCGATGAAAACCCCGTGTCGATCAACGTCCATCCGTCACCGTCATCCAACGCGTAGACATTGACGTGATCCAGCGCCATCGGCAGCGGAAGCCGCATCCACAGCACACCCTCGGCGACCTCGATCGCTTCGCCCTGGGCCGGAGGCTCAGGCCATGGATAGCGGATCGCCAGAAGGGTATCGCCGTCCATCAGGCTGCCAGCTCGTCTGCGCTGAGGGCATAAATATCGTCCGCCCCGTTCTGCGCCTGCGCCAGCAGACCGGCAAACTCAGGCAGCAGCGCATTGATATAATAGCGCGCCAGCTTAAAGCGTGGACCTTCCTGTTCGGCCAGAGCCGCCTTGAGGTGATAATGCCCACCCAGAACACGCGCGAAAGCATGCAGATAGGGCACGGCACCGGCAAAACGCGTGTTCATGTCGGTCTGCGACACAAGCCATTCGGTTGTTTCCCGCAGGCTTTCGGTGGCTTCCCAAACAGGTCCGGCCAGTTCAGGCATCGTCGCGCGTGCTTTTTCGGCGTGATCCTCGATTTCGTCCAGAAGACGTCCGGCCGCTTCACCGCCGTCCATCATCTTACGCGCAACAAGGTCCATGGCCTGAATGCCGTTGGTGCCTTCGTAAATCGCGGTTACGCGGACATCGCGATAATACTGCGCAGCGCCGGTTTCTTCGATGAAGCCCATGCCGCCATGCACCTGAACACCGGTTTCCGACACGCGCATTCCGGTTTCGGTTCCAAACGCCTTGCCGATTGGCGTCAGCAAAGCAGCGCGGGCGACCCATTCGGGATCGTCAGTGGCCGAGGCCATGTCGATCGCGGCCGCATTCGCCAGCATAATTGCGCGGGCTGCAAACGTATCAGCGCGCATCCCCATCAACATGCGACGTACATCAGCGTGATCAATGATGGTGCCCGAGGGCGTCTTACCCTGCTTGCGTTCCAGCGCATATTCCAGCGCATGTTGATAAGCGCCTTCGGCCGCGCCAACGCCCTGACCCCCGACGCCCAGACGTGCGTTGTTCATCATGGTGAACATCGCGGCCATGCCGCCATGCTCTTTGCCGATAAGCCAGCCCTTGGCGCCGTCATACTGCATCACGCAGGTCGGCGACCCGTGCAGACCCATCTTGTGCTCTAGCGAGACCACTTTCAGATCGTTGGCCACGCCGGGATTGCCATTCTCGTCCGGCAGGTACTTGGGCACCAGGAACAGCGAAATCCCTTTCGTGCCCGGCACACCATCAGGAAGGCGTGCCAGAACCAGATGGCAGATGTTTTCAGCAAAATCGTTGTCGCCCCAAGAGATATAGATCTTCTGGCCCGACACCGAATAGGTGCCATCGCCATTGGGTTCCGCCTTTGAAGTCAGCGCGCCAACGTCCGAACCGGCCTGCGGCTCGGTCAGGTTCATGGTGCCCGACCACTCGCCCGAGATCATCTTGGGCAGGTAGAGGTCTTTCAACGCGTCACTGGCGTGATGTTCCAGCGCCTCGATCTGGCCCTGTGTCATCAGCGGAGCCAGTTGCAGCGACAGGCAGGCCGCGCTCATCATCTCGTTGACGGCAGTGGTCAGAGTCATCGGCAGGCCCATGCCACCATATTCGGGATCGGCGCTCATGCCGATCCAGCCGCCTTCCGCAATGGCTTTCCAACCGTCGCCGTATCCGGGCGACGTGCGCAGCACACCGTTTTCCAGTCGGGCCGGTTCCAGGTCGCCAGGTCTCTGAAGCGGCGCCATGATATCTTCACACAATTTGCCAGCTTCGGTCAGGATGGCGCTAACGACATCTTCACTGGCTTCCGAGAATTTCTCGGTCGCAGCGATCTGGTCGAAACCGATGGCGTTGCGGAACAGAAATTCATAATCGGAGATTGGCGCGCGGTACGGCATGTCTTCCCTCGGAGTTGTTTGATTCGGTTTACGCTGACGGGGTTGGAATTTCCACCTTCAGTCTTTATGCATCTGGGATTGAACGATTACGTAGCCTTACCCATGTTACACGCAATCAAAACGCGGCGTCACCGCCCATGAGTCCTAACGGCACTCGGGAATTTAGCGCGGACTCCCGCGGAATCGCGCAGGCTGCGGACCTGCTGCGACAGGGTCTTTTGGTCGCTTTTCCGACCGAAACAGTTTACGGGCTGGGTGGAGATGCGCGCAACGGTGAAGCCGTGGCTGGCATCTATGCAGCAAAAGGACGCCCCAGTTTCAACCCGCTGATCGCGCATGTCGCTTCGGTCGAAGCCGCCCAACGATTTGTCGAGTGGTCCGATCAGGCCGACAAGTTGGCGCGGTCGTTCTGGCCTGGTCCACTGACACTGGTTCTGCCCTTGCGCGCGGGTCATGGCGTATCTTCGCTGGTCACCGCCGGACTAGACACTCTGGCTGTGCGCGTTCCGGCACATCCGTCGGCGCGTGCATTGCTAAGTGCATTTGACGGACCGGTCGCTGCGCCCTCGGCCAATCCCTCGGGCCAGATCAGCCCGACCACGGCCGACCACGTGCGGGCCGGGCTGGGCGGTCGCATAGCTGCCATTCTGGACGATGGCCCCTGCGGGGTTGGGGTGGAGTCCACGATCGTCGGGCTGGCGGGTGACCCCGCCCTTCTGCGCCCCGGAGGTGTGGCGCTAGAGCAAATCGAAGCCGTATTGAAAACGCGGCTGCACTTTCATAAGCCCGGCGATACCCTGACAGCACCGGGACAGTTGCAGTCACACTATGCACCCGACGCGCCGGTAAGGTTGAACGCAGGTGAAACGCAAGGCGATGAGGTTTTGTTGGGGTTCGGACAGGTTGACTGCGATCTGAACCTGTCGCCGGACGGTGACCTGACCGAAGCTGCCGCCAATCTTTTTGCCGCCCTGCACAGCCTGAATGACACTGGCCGACCCATCGCGGTGTCACCCATCCCGGATCATGGGCTAGGGGCCGCAATCAACGATCGTCTGCGCCGCGCCGCCGCGCCACGCGATAGCTGATCAAGCGCGTCCGGCGCTGGCTGACAGGGTCAGGGGGTCCACACCCAACGTGGCAAGCGCGGCCTCCCATTTCTCGTCGTCTGGAATGTCGAAAACCAGCTTGGATGACGCCTCGGCCGTGAGCCAGCCGTTTTTTGCGATCTCATCCTCAAGCTGCCCCGGACCCCAGCCGGAATAGCCCAGCGCCAATGTCGAGTTCAGCGGCCCCGTCCCCGAGGCCAGGTCTTCAAGCACGTCCAAAGTGGCCGTCATGCTGAAATCGTCCGAAATCTTCATTGAATGCAGGTTGGCGTCATAGTCCGAACTGTGCAGCACAAACCCTCTGGACATTTCGACGGGGCCGCCAAAGTGAACCAGCCGCTCGCCGACAATCGGAATCTGGCAGGCGATATTGAGCTGTTCGAGCAAGGTTTTGATCCGCAGGTCCGAAGACTTGTTCACGATCAATCCCATCGCCCCGTCGTCACCATGACTGCATATATAGACCACTGAATGATCGAAGCGCGGGTCTCCCATGCCAGGCATCGCAATCAACAGTTTTCCGGTCAGGTCCATAAAACGACATCTCTTGCTGAATACCCCTCAACAATGGCCCCGGGGGGCTGGTATTGGCAAGGGATCAACGAAGATTTCCGCAGATTTCATTCAAGTGACCGGAACGTGACTTGGAATCGGACCCGACACGGCGCATGTTGTGGGTATGATCGCAAAGGTGACATTTTCGGCGCTCGCATTGACCTTGAGCCTTGGTTTACCCGGCCCTGTCGCAGCACAGGTGAAGGGGGACGTGGCACAACTGGACATTCTGGACGGCGGCCGCACGGCAAAAGGCAATTACCTTGGGGCGCTGCGCGTGACCTTGAAAGACGGGTGGAAAACCTACTGGCGCGCACCAGGAGACGCGGGGATTCCGCCTCAGTTCAACTGGAACGGTTCGGACAATGTTGGGGGCGTGTCGATCACTTGGCCCGCGCCCCATGTGTTCGACCAGAACGGCCTGCAATCCATCGGGTACGAGGATCAACTGGTCCTTCCGGTTGAGATAACCCCAAAGAACCCTTCGCGTCCCGTGCGATTAAGTGGAACGATGGATTTGGGCGTTTGCAAAGATGTCTGCATCCCCGAGCAACTGGATTTCGATCATACCTTGAACGCGGACGCGGGTCGCAATCCCGCGATTGCCGCCGCGCTCGCCCAGCGCCCTTTCTCGGCGAAAGAAGCGCGTGTTTCGCGCACCAGTTGCCACCTGACACCCACACCTGATGGTATGCAGATTGAGGCTCGCGTCACCATGCCCTCGGCCGGCGGGCGTGAGGTCGCCGTTATCGAACCCGGCAATCCGGCGCTGTGGGCCTCGCCCCCCGAAACAGTACGGCAGGGCGATACGCTGGTCGCCACCTCCGAGGTGATCAGCGAATCCGGCGGTCCTTTCGCGCTGGATCGATCCGAAATACGGATCACCGTCTTGGGTGCGAGTCATGCCGTTGACATTCAAGGGTGCAGCGCAGGCTGACCCGAATGACGCAAACTCCGAAAATCGGCGCGCTGGCCGTTGTTGTCCACAATCAAAATGTGCTTCTGGTCCAGCGCAGCAAGCAACCTGATGCGGGGCTTTGGGGTTTTCCCGGTGGTCATGTGGAATGGGGTGAAACCGTACTGCAGGCCGCACAACGAGAGCTATTCGAGGAAACCTCGGTCATTGCCGCGCCCATGCGCTATCTGGACAATCTGGACCTGCTGCGCCGGGACAGCCAAGGCGCAGTGCTGTCACATTACCTTCTGGTCGGCGTTGCCTGCGAATACCGCTCGGGTCAACCCAATGCGGGGGACGACGCGTTGGATGCGCGCTGGTTTCCGTTGGATCAAATCCGCAGCGGCGATCTGCCGATGAGCAACCGGGTCAGTGACCTTCTGGAAACTGCGCTGGCTCAACTTTAGGCCATTTGCCTTTTGAAGCGGATGTATAACAGGCTGGACAGCGCAACCGACAGCACGAGTATCAGCAGTGCTCCGGCAAGGAAAAGTCCGAGCCCCATCCGCAATACCGCCAACCCGTCCTCGCCAGCGTAAAACCCGGACAGCGGCCCGACCGGTGCGCCCAGAAGTGCAGGCCAGACCATCGTCACCCCGAACCACAGCAAAAGGACCAGCCCCGTTGCGAAAATTGCCCCTTGAACAACGCGATCCGGTGCCCGCAACGCCCGCCGCATGGCCGTCATGGGGCGGGAAAGATCGTTTAGGATGGCCAGCAATGCAGGGACCAGCAGCAGAACCAGCAACATCCCAAAGGCAAGCCCGTAGACCAATGTGATCACTGTCGGCTTGAGAAACTGCGCCTGTTGGGACCCCTCGTACAACAGAGGGGTCAGTCCCAGAACGGTCGTCAGTGTCGTCAGCATGACCGGACGCAAACGGTCCGCCGTACCCTCGATGATCGACGGAACAAGCCCACGTTCCTTTTGATAGGCGTCAATTGTCGTCACCAGAACGATCGAGTCGTTGATGATGATCCCGGTCATCCCCAGCAGGCCCACCACGGTAAACATGCTAAGCGGCACATCCCAAACGTAGTGCCCCCAGATCGTGCCCACCAAACCAAAGGGTATGATTGCCATGACAACCAGCGGCCGTGTCCAACTGGCAAAAACCCAGGCCAGCACCAGATAGATTCCGGTCAGGCACAAGATCAGACCCGTCCGCGCCTCGGTCAGGAACTCATCCTCCTGCTCGCTAAGGCCCGCCATTGTCCATTCGACCTGTCGTTCGGCGGCAATATTGGGCAAAATCTCCTCGCCTAGCGCTCGGGCGATTTCCGCGGCTCGGGCCGGGTCGTCTTCGGAAATGTCACCATTCACGGACACCACCCGCAGACCGTTTTCGCGCCGAACAGTCGAAAAGCCCGATTTGCGCTGAACCGAAACGATATCGGCCAGCGGCACATATATCCCGTCCGGGGTGCGCATCAGGGTCCGCTCAAGGAAATCCGCCGTCAATTCGCCTTCGGGCAGTTCCACGCGGATCTCGGCGCTGCGCGGACCGTCGGGGAAGGTGGCGGCCTCAATCCCGTTCAGGCGATCCCTAAGCACACGACCCAGCGTTTCGATCCGAAAGCCCAGCGCCTGACCCTGCGCCGTGAGATCCAAAATGAATTCCTCTTTGTCGTAGGCCAGATTGTCTTCCAGTGCCGAAACCTCGGAGTATTTCGACAACTCGACCTGCAAGTCCTCGGACGCGGCCTTGAGCGTGTTCACGTCCGCACCATAAAACTGCACATCGATGGCGTCGCCGCCCGGCCCGGATCGCCAGCCCCGGAAACTGAGCACTTCAACCTTGGGGTGGAGCGGAGCAAATTCCTGAAGCTCGCCTACGAACTCAAAACTGGAATACGGACGAAGATCGGCATCGATCAGTTCGATGGAAATACCGCCGAGCAAGTCGGAATCCTTGCCGTCAGCCGCCGACAGTCCAAACCCCGCCGAGCCACCGACTTCGGCCAGCACATAGTCGATCGGGTTCCGCCCGTGCCGTTCCTCGTAGATCTGACCCAATTCTTCGGTTGCACGTTGCAACTGGTGCATCATGGCCAGTGTATCCGCGCGCGTGGCCCCTTCGACCATAATGAAGTTGCCCGTGACCGAACCTCGCTCGGGCGCGTTGAAGAACCTCCAGTTCACATCGCCGCGGATGAAAAGCGCAATCTGGCTGGCCAGAAAGACCAGCATCACCGCGACAACCACATAGCGCGCCCAGATCGCCCAGGCGATCAGCGGGCGGAACAGATGGTCCCGCACCCAGCGAAACCCGCGATTTACAACGCGGTTGGGCAGATCGTACCAATGTTCCTTGGCCGAATGGGCAATGGCATGCGCCATATGATTGGGCAGGATCAGAAAACACTCGATCAGCGAGGCGATCAGAACCGCAATGACGGTGAAGGGGATGTCGCGGATCAACTCTCCGAACCGGCCCCCTATCGCGGTCAGCCCGAAGAAGGCAATCACGGTTGTCAGGGTCGCCGCAAAGACCGGCATAGCCATGCGCCGCGCTGCGCGTTCGGCGGCCACCACGGGGGCTTCGCCCAATCGACGCGCGCGAAAGTCCGCGTGCTCACCCACGACAATCGCGTCATCCACAACGATGCCCAGCGTGATAATCAGGCCGAACAGGGATACCATGTTGATCGACAGCCCGCCGATATACATGAAGGCGATGGCCGCCGACATGGCCACCGGAATACCCGCCGCGACCCAGAACGCGATGCGGGCATTCAGAAACAGAAACAGCAGACAAACAACCAGCCCCAGACCCACGAGGCCGTTATCAATCAGAATATCCAATCGATTGGTGATCGCCTGTGCGCGAGTCCGTATCAGCTCGACCGTCACACCTTCGGGCAGGCTGGCCTGCATCTCGGCCACGACATCCTCAACCGTGCGCTGGATTTCTATTGCATCGCCCAGGTTCGAGCGATCGACACGCACGGACATGGCCGGGTTCTCACCGACAAAATAGCTTCGGTTGCGGTTCACGCCTTCGACCCGGATCAGAGCCACATCTCCGATCAACAGCTTGGAACCGTCGGCAAAGTTGCGCAGAGGAATGCCCTCGATTTCCTCTGGCGTCCGCTTTTCTGTTCCCGTCCGAATACGCGCATTGGCCCCGGTCACATCTCCAGCGGGGTTGGCTGTCACCTCTGCAGAAATGGCGGCGGCAATTTCCGACAAGGTAATATCATTGGCGATAAGCTGGGCGGTCGGCACTTCGACCACCACGCGAGGGGCCGCCAGTCCCCGGATTGTCGTGCGGGTGACGCCCACGGCAAACAGACGGTTGATCAATTCATCGGTAAACTTGGCCAAATTGTCCGGTGCAACCGGACCGGTGACCACCACGTCGGTCACGCGATCCCTCCAGGCGCCGCGGCGAATGGTGGGTTCTTCGGCGTCTTCGGGCAGGTTGCTGACACCATCGACGGCGGTCCTGACCTCCTCGACCGCGCGAGACATGTCCCAGTTCGGCTCAAACTCCAACCGGATGCTCGCGCGCCCCTCGCGTGAAGTCGCCTCGGTGCTGGCAACGCCTTCGACGGCCAGAAGCGCTGGTTCCAGAACCTGTACGATGCCATTGTCAATGTCCTCGGGGCCAGCACCTTCCCATTCGACATTGACGTCGACCCGTTCCAGGATCACGTCTGGAAAGAACTGCGCCCGCATGTTCGGTATGGCTGCGGCCCCCAGAACGAGCATGACAAGCAACAGAAGGTTGGCCACCGTTCTGTGTCGCGTGAAATAGCTGAGAATGCCGCCCGCCACGCTGGGAATCTCGCGCATCATCGGGCCTATCCCCCTGCCCGGTTTTCAAGCCGCCGCACCAGCGACGCCGGGACTGTGGCCTCGCGCAACTGCCCCAGCACTCGGTCCTTTACATCCTCTGGCATACGGTCGCTAGCCTCGACCTGCGCCATGAGCTGGGCGCGCTTTTCCTCGGTCAGCTCGACCATTTCGGCCGTGGCGCCGGCGTTGGCCTCTACCCGCAAGGGCCGCACCCGGACACCTGCCCCCAGCAAAGGCGTTCTGCCGACCACGACCTCGCGGCCCTCCAGACCCTCACCGCGCAGCAGGACCTCATCCCCCTGACGGCGAATAAGCTGCACAGGCAGCGCCTCAAGCCGATCCCCTTCGCCCAGCACCAAGACCGTGCCGACCGCATCCAGAACCGACGAGGGCAGACGCACCACGTTTTCTAACGGCTGTTCCTCGACAGTGACCGTCACGAAATCTCCGGGCTTGAACCCGGATGCATCGTCCAGTCGGGCGTAGATCAACCGCCCGGTCTGCCCTTCACCGGCCGACCCGCTGTCTCGGCTGATGCGCCCTTGCGCCATCAGGTCGGTGCCCGTGACCTCAAGCGATACAGTAACCGGCGCGTTGATCAATGCGCCCTGCGCATCCAGCAGGCGCACATATTGCGCGGTCGAAACGCGGAACGCTACCTCCAGCGCATTCGGATCGACCAGTTCGGCCAGCTTTTCATTGGCGGACACCAAGCGCCCTTCGACCAGTGTCACATCCGTCAGCGTGCCGCCAAACCGCGCCCTTACAGTCATGTCATCCAGATCGCGTTCAGCGGCCTCCAGCGCGATACGCGCGCGCGCCAGCAGAGTGCTCGCCTGATCCACACGCGATTCCGCCTGAGCCAGCGCTATCCGTCGCGCCAGCACCGACTGCTGGGCGGAAGCCTCGGCCAGTTCAGCCTCTTCCACGGCCGCCGGGGTTCCGACGCCCCGGCTTTGCAGGTCTTTCTGGCGCTGCAAGGCACGACCGCGCAGACCCGCCTGCGCCTCGGCCGAGTTCAGTTCATCCTGCGCCAGCAGCAAAGACCGCTCGGCATCGCGTTCCTCGAACTGGGCGTCCAGAAGATCGGATTTTGCCCGATCCAGTGCAGATTGCGCATCGGCGGGGTCAAGTTCGACCAGCACTTCACCTTGTGTCACCACGCCGCCGTCCTCGAAATCTTCGGACAGCGAAATCACACGCCCACCCAAAGCAGCACGCAGTTCCAGCCGTCTGCGGCTTTGCACTTCGCCGAAGGCTTCCAGATAAGGGGTAACGGTCGATAGCTCGGCTGGCTGGACGGACACGGCAAACACACGCTCACGCGCCTGCGGAGGCTCATCGTCGCGCGTCAGCACATCCTGAACAGCGCCCGAGATCATCTGCACGGCCACAAATAGCAGGGCCAGCGTCACAGACGCCAGGAACACACCGACAAGGCTCTGCCTCAGAAATCGCATTCACTTTTCCCCGGTTGCATCAGGCTGCTATCTGCAAAAGGTAGCCGGGCCGTCAAAATTGCCAAGCTACAAAGTCCGTTTAAACGCTTGAACGTGCGAACAGTTTACTTCCGTCGCAGATGTTCGTCCAATCTGGGCATTATTTCCACGAAATTGCAGGGCCGGTGCCGGTAGTCGAACTGTTTCTCCAAAATTCCGTCCCACGCATCTTTGCACGCGCCGGGGCTGCCGGGCAGCGCAAACAGGTAGGTTCCTCCGGCCACACCGCCCGTTGCCCGAGACTGCACCGCCGAAGTGCCGATTTTCTCCATCGACAGAATGGTGAATACAGTGCCAAACGCGTCGATCTCTTTTTCATAAACGTCGCGATGCGCCTCGACTGTTACATCGCGCCCGGTCAGTCCAGTGCCGCCGGTCGAGATCGCGACGTCGATTTCCGGGTCCGCGATCCAACTCCGCAACTGCGCTGCGATCTCGGGACGCTCATCCCTGATAATTTTGCGGTCTGCGACTGTATGGCCAGCCCGTTCGATCCTGTCGACAAGCGTCTGGCCCGAGCGATCTTCGTCCAGCGCGCGCGTATCCGATACGGTCAAAACGGCGATACGGATAGGGATGAATTCCAAGGTTTCGTCAATACGCGACATCCGGCGTCAGGCCCTTTCCATGATGGCAAGTCGAAGGGCAAGGGCCGTGAAAATCCCGCCCGTCACCCATCCCATGATACGAGAGGCGCGCGGGTTCGAGATCAGCACTCGCCCCGCGCCGCCTGCAAAAATTCCAACCATCCCGTTCACGACGAAACCGCCCAGCGCGATGATCACGCCCAAGATCAGGAATTGCGGCAGGATCGGCCCGATGGCCGGGTTCACGAATTGCGGGATAAAGGCCAGCACGAACAGAATGACCTTGGGATTGGTCAAGTTCACGACCAGCCCGTCCCGAAAGGCGTATCGCGTTGGTTTGGCGGGCTTGTCGTCTGAGACGGCACCGTACCGTATCGCGCCCCACGCCAGATACATCAGATAGGCCACGCCCATCCAGCGGATCACATCGAACAGCCACGGCAGGGTGGACACGGCAGCACCCAGGCCAAGCCCTGCCAGCAACACGTGAACCATCAGCCCTGCAGACACCCCGGCACTGGCGATCAGTGCAGGTTTCGCACCTGACCGCAGCCCCTGTCCGAAACAAAACATCATGTCGGCCCCCGGCGTGAAATTCAGCGCCATGGCCGCCGGGATAAACGCCAGCAACGTCACCGTTTCGATCATGTGATCACCTCGAACCAGTTCACTTTGGGGCCGAGATTGGCAATCTGCGTGCGCCCGATGGTGCCGCGAAAGCCCCAACTGTCATGGATATGACCGTGCAGAGAGTATTGCGGCTGCAATCGCTCGATCGCGTCGCGCACGGCCACCGACCCCACCGCATCGCCCATTGACGTCGTATCGCCATACCCTTTGGGCGGCGAGTGCGTGATCAGGATATCAGCGGCGTCGCAACGCTCCAGCAACTCGGCGGCTTCTGATTCCGACAGGTCGCAGGACCATTCTCCGAACGGCGTGACGGGAACGCCGTATCCAAGGCCGAACAGACGCAGACCATCCAAAGTCATCCCCGATCCGTGCAGAACATGGACACCCTCGGGTGCGGCATCCGTCAACTCTCCGGCGCTTTCGGCGTTTCCGGGGGTCAGGACAAGAGGGGCGGAGATTTCCGACAGCATCGCCATCGCTTCATCCAGACCCTGTCGCATATTGCAATAATCACCGGCTCCGATCACCAGATCAGCCTCGGCGCTGGCCGAGGCAATCTCGGCCGCGCGGTTGCGCGCCATATGCAGGTCCGAGAACGCGAGAATACGCATCACGTGCCCTCCAGCCAGGCTTTCAACTCCAGCAAATCCGCCCATGCGTGCCGTTTCAACGGCGGCTGACGCAGCAGGTCTTCGGGTTTCAACATCGGAATCACCGGCAGATCAAACCCCTGATCCCACTTGCCGCGCAGCCGATTGATCCCGCGCTTGCCCAGCACCGCCTGACAACTGATATTGCCCATGACCACCAGAACGTCCGGCTTGGCCAGCGCCACGTGACGTTCCAGAAACGGCTGCATCATCCCGATTTCCTGAGGGTTCGGGTCGCGGTTCTGGGGCGGGCGCCAAGGCAGAACATTGGTGATATAGACGTTTTCCGCACGGTCCAGATCTATCGCGGCCAGCATCCGGTCTAGCAACTGGCCCGCTCGACCCACGAAAGGCTTGCCCGCACGGTCTTCTTCGCGGCCCGGCGCTTCTCCGACGATCATCACCCGCGCACCCGGTGTGCCATCCGCAAAGACCAATTGGCGCGCCCCGCGTTTCAGATCACAATGCTCGAACGCCTCCATCGTGCTGCGCAACTGATCCAACGACCCTGCGCTGGCGGCCGCGGCCTTGGCAACGGCAACCGGGTCCACCTGTTTCGGTTTTTCGGGCGCGGCCTGCGCAGCTTTGGGCTTTTTGGCTTTGGGCGCAGTGTCCGGCAACGCATAGCGATCCACCGGAGCATCCCCGATCGCATCTGTTGCGCCCAGTTCAATCTGCCATTCCAGCAGAGCCCGCGCCGTGTGATAGTCCAAAGCCGATTCCATAGCTCTCAATCTAACCACCTTTTGACCGAGGGAAAGCGAATAGCACTTGATCGGATGGCCCGTCCCGCCCAGCATTGCCCCATTCATGTTGGTCCTATTACGATTCCTTGCCATTGCGCTGTTGCTGATCCCCCTCGGCGACCCCGGTTTCGCACAGCTTCAAAACCGGGGCGGTCTGTACGACAGGAACACTTTTCCGAACCGGGGCGGTATCTATGAACGGAACAATCAATGCCCCGGCGGTCAGTTCAAATGCGGTGCCCGCTGCTGTTCCGGCGGCCAAAGATGCAGCTTCGACGGCCACTGCATTCCTCTGGGTGGCACCTATTGCGGGGGCGGTCGTACATGCGGCCCGTTCGAGCGCTGCGTTGCAGGTGGCAGATGCGCGCCAAGAGGCATAAACAAGTGCCGGGCGCGCCTTGATTGTCCCGGCGGCAGCTTTTGCAACGCCCGGGGTGAGTGCGAGACGATCACACCCGACATTCAGCCCCTCCCCTCGCTAAAATGCAGCGACGGGCGCACCTGCGATTCAGGATCGGCCTGCCTGCCCGGCGGGGGATGCTCGCGCCCCGGCTGGTTTTTCTGCGAGAAAACCGGGTCGCAGTGCCGTCCCGGGTTCAAGTGTTCCAGAAATCAGGGCTGCGTCCCGGTCAAGGCCGTGGACTGCGGCTATGGCAAATGGTGCAAACCCGGTGAACAGTGCCTGCCCGACGGCGGGTGCGAGAAACTGCCCGAAGGGTCCGATCCTTAGGTTGCCTTGCCTCGCGCAGCTACTTATAAGCGGCTCGATTGTCAGACAGGAGCCCGCCCATGCGTTTCGCCCATCGTCACCTTCTTGGCATCGAGCATCTGTCGCAATCCGATATTACCGCCATTCTTGATCTGGCCGAAAAATACGTCGACCTGAATCGCCAGTCGGCCAAACATTCCGACGTGCTGTCGGGACTGACACAGATCAACATGTTCTTTGAAAACTCGACCCGCACGCAGGCCAGCTTTGAAATCGCGGGCAAGCGGCTGGGCGCGGATGTGATGAACATGGCGATGCAGGCCAGCTCGATCAAAAAGGGCGAAACGCTGATCGACACGGCGATGACGCTGAACGCGATGCACCCCGATCTGCTGGTGGTGCGGCACCCGCATTCCGGCGCGGTCGATCTGCTGGCGCAAAAGGTGAATTGCGCCGTGCTGAACGCAGGCGACGGGCGGCACGAACACCCCACGCAGGCTTTGCTGGACGCGCTGACCATCCGCCGCGCCAAGGGCCGCCTGCACCGGCTGAACATCGCAATCTGCGGGGACGTGGCCCATTCGCGCGTGGCCCGGTCGAACCTGATCCTGTTGGGTAAGATGGAAAACCGCATCCGACTGATCGGCCCGCCGACTCTGGTGCCCGGTCAATTCGCTGACTTCGGGGCTGAAATCTACAACGACATGAACGAAGGTCTGAAAGACGTCGACGTCGTTATGATGCTGCGCCTTCAGAAAGAGCGGATGGACGGCGGCTTTATCCCCTCGGAGCGCGAGTACTATCACCGCTATGGGCTGGACGCCGCGAAACTGGCGCAGGCTAAGCCGGACGCCATCGTCATGCATCCCGGTCCGATGAACCGTGGGGTCGAGATCGACGGTACGCTGGCCGACGACATCAACCGCTCGGTCATTCAGGAACAGGTCGAGATGGGCGTCGCCGTCCGCATGGCCGCGATGGAGCTGCTGGCCCGCAACCAGCGCGAGGCCGCATGAACGATCTGACCGTTGCCCCCCATGAACACGGCGTGATCCGCCTGTTCACGCTGGACATGCGCCCGGAGGAGGCGAAGTTCCTGCGCGAGCCGGGCGCGGCCGATCAGGTTCTGGGCGTCAATGGGCTGGACCCCGAACAGATCGACATTTTCCCGGTCGCCGACCTCGAAGATCTCGGGCTTTATGGGTATCTCAACGAAGGGTGCGGGGTATCGCAAGATCAGTTGAACCGCGCGGCTCTTGAGGCGGTCGATGGCTGGGTCATGGCCGTTCGCAGCGCAGCGTTCGGTGGAAACGCCGCCGAACTGCGACCCGACCCAAGGCTGCACCTCATCGGGCTGTTCACGGAAGAAGCAACAAATTGGACCGGTGGTGCCCTTGCATCCGAAAGCGCCAAGCCGTTCTCGGCCCCGCAGTCAGCCGCAGCCAATGACACGCCGCGCCGTGTCGGGTCTGCTGTCTTGGCGCTTGTGATCCTGTTTTTGATCGGGGGTGTTCTTTGGCTGATCCTGTGACCTTCACCGCCGACAAAAGCGCCTATATCCGCACCAATACATGGCTGGCCGCCTTTGCCATGGCGGGTGCTATGGTCGTGCTCTGGCTGGTCAGGAATCCTTACATCTGGACCGGAGCGCCTGCGGGCCTTGCCGCGGTCGGCGTCCGTGCATGGTATCTGGCCTCGGAAGAACTGACCAACACGTGGGAGATGTCCGAGACCGCCCTGACAGGTCCCGGCCCACGCAACGTACCGCTGAACCAGATCGAGGCGGTCAATATCATGGGCAGCTTTGTCCAGATCGTCACCAAGGGCGGCGACAAGCACCTGATCAAGTATCAGGCCAACCCCGCTGCCACCAAAGCCGCAATCGAAAGGGCCATGGCATGAGCAACCTGATCTTCACCAACGCCCGCCTGATCGACCCCGAGGCCGGGACGGACTCGCTCGGCTGGCTGCACGTCACCGATGGCCGGATCGTCGCACGCGGCGAAGGTGTGGCCCCGTCCACCGACGCGCAGGTGATCGACTGCGGGGGTCATTGCCTTGCCCCCGGTATCGTCGATATCGGCGTTAAGGTGTGCGAGCCGGGCGAGCGGCACAAGGAAAGCTATAAATCCGCAGGTCTGGCCGCCGCTGCGGGGGGCGTGACCACAATCGTCACCCGGCCTGACACTCTGCCTGCCGTTGACACACCCGAAACGCTGGAATTCGCCACCCGCCGCGCACAGGCGGATGCTCCGGTCAACGTCCTGCCGATGGCGGCGCTGACCAAAGGGCGCGAAGGGCGCGAGATGACCGAGATCGGCTTTCTGCAGGACGCAGGTGCCGTGGCCTTTACCGATTGCGACCACGTGATCGCCAATACCAAAGTGTTCTCGCGCGCGCTGACATATGCGAAATCCTGCGGTGCGCTGGTGATTGCCCATCCGCAGGAACCGGGCCTCAGCGCCGGGGCTGCCGCCACCAGCGGCAAGTTCGCCGCCCTGCGCGGCTTGCCCGCCGTTTCACCCATGGCCGAGCGGATGGGGCTGGACCGCGACATCGCCCTGCTTGAGATGACCGGGGCCGCCTATCACGCCGACCAGATCACCACCGCCCGCGCCTTGCCCGCGTTGGAACGGGCCAAGCGCAACGGGCTGAACATCACCGCAGGCACCTCGATCCACCACCTGACGCTGAACGAACTGGACGTGGCCGACTATCGCACCTTCTTCAAGGTGAAACCGCCGCTGCGCTCCGAAGACGACCGGCAGGCCGTGATCGAAGCGGTGCGGACCGGGCTGATTGACATCATCAGTTCCATGCACACCCCGCAAGACGAAGAAAGCAAACGCCTGCCGTTTGAAGAGGCCGCATCTGGCGCGGTGGCGCTGGAAACCCTGCTGCCTGCTGCGCTGCGCCTGTATCATGCCGAACAACTGGACCTGCCGACTCTGTTCCGGGCCATGGCGCTGAACCCCGCCAAACGGCTGGGGCTGGACTCTGGCCGTCTGGCCGAAGGCGCACCTGCCGATCTGGTACTGTTCGACCCGGATGTGCCCTTTGTACTGGACCGGTTCAGCCTGCGATCAAAGTCACAGAACACACCGTTTGACGGCCAGCGGATGCAGGGTAAGGTCACCGCAACCTATGTCGCGGGACAAGAAGTATACCGGAGACCCTGATGCCGCCAATTGACAGTTCGATGACCCAGTTGCTGCTGTGGGCCGTGCTTGGGTACCTGATGGGGTCCATCCCGTTCGGGATGATCATCGCCAAGGTCATGGGCCTGGGCAACCTGCGCAATATCGGGTCCGGGAATATTGGCGCGACCAACGTGCTGCGCACCGGTAACAAATCAGCAGCAGCCCTGACGCTGATCTTCGACGCTGCCAAGGGCGCGGCTGCAGTCCTGATCGCAAGAGCAATGGCCGGAGAGGACGCAGCACAAGTCGCGGCGCTGGCGGCCTTTCTGGGGCACTGCTTCCCGGTTTGGCTGGGGTTCAAGGGCGGCAAGGGTGTCGCCACCTTTCTTGGGATTTGGTTGGCGCTGGACTGGCGCGTCGGTGTGGCGTGCTGCCTGACATGGTTGGTAGCGGCCGCCATCTGGCGGATTTCGTCGCTGGGCGCGCTTGTGGCGGCGGCGCTTTCAACCGTTTGGGTCATGGTCCTGACGGATACTACCACATTTGTTCTTGGGATGGTCCTGACCCTGCTGGTCTACTGGCGGCACAGCGCAAACGTCGCGCGTATCCGCGCCGGAACAGAACCCAAAATCGGACAATCTTGACCGCCCCGGACGCGTTTCTATCCGCCTTTTTCGCCATTCCAATCGGAACGTCGACCGGATGGAGCGGCGGTCGCCGCTATATCGTCAGCCGATCAGAACTTGCGGGCGGAAAGTCTCACAAGCTGGTCGCGCAGGAATTGGGCGGTCGGGATTATGTCAGCCTGAACCTATACCTGACTTCAAACAGAAAATCATTGCTGCGCCCGTGCGAAATGCCCGTGCAAAAAGTGGTCGATTTCGTAACCGCTTTTGAACCGGAACCTGCGCAAAACTGAACAGCTTATCTTCACCCGAGCACAATCACGATTGATTGTTTTGAACGTGATGCGGCGGCTGCCCACTTCGGGGTCGTGACGGCCAAGTCCCGACCGCACTGAACAAAATCCCATGAGTTGCCCAGGCACAATTACGGTGCCTTCCGGTGGCTTAGTTCACGAAAGGTGAAGACAATGAACAAGATCAAATCTCTCATCGGCGGCGCTGCCCTGTCCATCGCAATCGCAAGCTCGGCTTTGGCTGCCGGTGTCGAACTGAACGCCAGCTCGACCGGTCTGGCGCTGCAAGGGTATGACCCGGTTGCCTACTTCACTGTTGGCGAAGCCACCAAGGGCGACTACCGCATCACCGCGCTGCACAACGAGGCGCTGTACCGTTTCGCATCGGAAGAAAACAAGGTTGCCTTTGAAGAAAACCCCGAAGCGTATCTGCCCGCATATGGCGGCTACTGTGCCTTCGGCACCGCAATGGGCTTCAAGTTTGACGGTGACCCGAACTACTGGAAAATCGTTGACAACAAGCTGTACCTGAACCTGTCGGCTGACATTCAGGAACGCTGGGAAGGCGACATTCCGGGCTTTAACGAGCGCGCAGACGCGAACTGGAAAGATATCGCAAGCAAAACTCCGGCCGAGCTGCAAGCGCAGTAATCCGACCCTGACAAAAAAGACCGGTGGCAGGAATGCCGCCGGTTTTCTTTTGGCAACCGATTGCCGCTTACAATTCCAGCACCGTGCTGCCAGTGGTCTGGCGGGCTTCTAGCGCGCGGTGGGCATCCGCCACTTGCTCTAACGGGAAACGCTGATCTATGTGGATCTTGACCTCGTTGCCCTCGACCTTGCCGAACAATCGCCGTGCCATGGCCTGACAAACGGCGTGATCGGCAATATGGGTGAACAGCGTCGGCCGCGTGATCTTGAGCGAGCCTTTCTTGGCCAAAATCCCAATATCCATCAGCGGCACTGGCCCCGACGCATTGCCAAACGATATCATCATCCCCAGCGGCTTGAGGCAATCCAAAGAGCCATTGAACGTGTCCGCGCCGATCGAGTCCATGACAGCGTCAACGCCTTTGCCGCCCGTGATTTCGGCAACCCGCTCGGCAAAGTTTTCAGTGCGGTAATTGATGCAATGACTGGCGCCGTTGAATTGGGCGAGGCTGCACTTCTCATCCGTTCCGGCGGTGCCGATCAGCTTGATGCCCTCGGACTTGGCCCATTGACAGGCGATCAGCCCCACACCGCCCGCGGCCGCGTGAAACAACACTGTATCGCCACGCTTCAGAGGCGTTGTGCGATGAAACAGGTATTCGACCGTCATACCCTTCAGCATCATCGCCGCCGCTGCGTCGAATGAAATTCCATCAGGCAAGGGGCAAACCTGCGCTGCTGGCATCACGCGGGCCTCACAATAGGCTCCTGCCGGGGCAGCGGCATAGGCGGCACGCTGCCCAAGTTTCAGATGCGTCACACCCTCGCCAACCGCTTCGATCACGCCTGCGGCCTCCATCCCGAGGGCGTGTGGCAGGTCCATCGGGTACAGGCCCGTTCGCTGGTAGACGTCAATAAAATTCAGCCCGCAAGCGTGATGGCGAATACGAACCTCTCCGGGTCCGGGATCACCAAGGGGGCGGTCTTCTATCTTTAGAACCTCGGGGCCGCCGTGTTCATGAATGACGACGGTTCGTGCCGTTTGATGCATTCTGACCTCCTGTTACCTACCGCCAAGCTAACACGCCTGCGACACAGAACAATCGGCACAATAACGCGAGCACACGCCAAAACGGGAAAAATTGTGTTATACTGGTGCCTAAGCGTTGCCGGCTGGTCCGGCCAAGGGCAACCGACGCCGGATCCACTCTGCTGCGCAGATACGCAAAAGCGAGGGGATGACGATGGCTAAGACAATAGGAAATCCGATAAGTTGGGCCGCCCGAAACATCGGTGCGACCGGGGACCACATAGCTGAGAGTGTGACACGTATCGGCAGCGCGGATACGCGGCATTTGCCGACGGTGCAAACTCTGACCCTGCAAGACCTCCGGGCCTGCCTGCGCGCTGGGTATCAGGACTTTCTGGAAACCCGCGCAGACGCGATTTTTATCGTGCTGATCTATCCCATTGCCGGGTTGCTGATGTTTGGATTCGGCCTAAATCGAAACATGGTGCCCCTGCTTGCGCCGCTGATCGCGGGTTTCGCATTGATTGGTCCAGTGGCCGCAGTGGGACTGTACGAGATTAGCCGCAAGCGCGAACAGTGGAGCGATGTTCATTGGCTGGACGCGTTCGGCGTGTTCAGATCGCCGTCCTTCGGGGCGATACTGGCATTGGGGTTTTATCTTGTGGCGCTGCTGCTGGTTTGGCTCATGGTCGCGCAGAGCATCTATGTTCAAACCCTTGGTCCTGATCTGCCCACATCACTGGGCGCGTTCGTGACACAAGTGTTCACCACCAAAGCAGGCTGGACGATGATCCTGTTCGGCAATGCCGTCGGGTTCCTGTTTGCGCTGATTGCCCTGGCGATCAGTGTTGTCAGCTTTCCGTTGCTATTGGACCGGAAAGTCGGCGTCCCGGTTGCGGTCGTCACCTCGGTCCGGGTTCTTCGACATAACCCCGGCGTTATTCTGACATGGGGCTTCATCGTCGCTGCGATGTTGGTTCTTGGCGCAATTCCAATGTTGCTGGGCCTGATCGTCGTCATACCTGTGCTGGGTCATGCCACTTGGCACCTGTATCGCCGCGCGGTAGCCTGAGCGAACCGCGCGGGACCGTGCATGCACCACCGCGTTAACCCGCGACGTTCAGAACAATCTTACCGATGTGGCCCGAGCTTTCCATTCGCGCATGGGCCGCCGCTGCATCGGCCAGATCAAACTCGCTGTCCATAACGGGGGCAACCTTCCCCGCCTCAAGCAGAGGCCAGACCGCTTCGCGCAGGTCCTGAGCTATGTTCGCCTTGGCAAGATCACTCTGCGGGCGCAACGTGCTGCCGGTTAGTGTCAGGCGTTTGACCATCATCAAAGCAAAGTTCAACTGCACCATCGGCCCCTGCAGAAAAGCGATCTGAACCAGCCGCCCATCCTCGGCCAATGCCTTCACATTTCGAGGGATATAGTCGCCGCCCACCATGTCGAGGATCAGATCGGCACCCCCCTCGGCCCGCAGTGCAGCAACAAAATCCTCGTCGCGGTAGTTAATCGCTTTTTCAGCACCCAGCCTGACACATGCCGCGCACTTTTCCTCGGACCCGGCAGTGGCGAAAACGCGGGCACCAAACGCGTTCGCCAGCTGAATCGCCGTGGTTCCGATACCGCTGGAACCACCATGGACGAGGAACCGCTCACCCGCTTTCAGACCGCCGCGCGTAAATACGTTTGACCAGACCGTAAAAAAGGTTTCGGGCAGGCAAGCGGCCTCTTTCAAGCCCATGCCTGCCGGAACGGGCAAGCAGTGCGCAGCAGGAGTGGCAACGTATTCGGCATAACCTCCACCGGGCAGCAATGCGCAGACCTGATCGCCGACCGATAGGCCATCGACCCCAGCGCCCAGGGCAACGACTTCGCCGGATGCCTCAAGCCCCGGCAGGTCACTTGCACCCGGGGGTGGATCATAAGCGCCCGCCCGTTGCAACGCATCAGGCCGGTTCACCCCGGCATAGGCCACCTTCAAAATCACCTCTCCGGCTTTGGGCGCGGGCATAGGGCGTTGGGTCAGTTGCAGAACATCCGGACCGCCGGGCTTGGTGATTTCAACGGCGCGCATCATCTGGGTCATGGGCAAATCTCCTTTGCCCAATGCCTAGCAGCCAATTCCTCAAAGGCCCAGACGCTTACTTGCGCGGGTTCAGCATTCCCGGCAGATCCGACCTCATCTTCACCGGAGCTTTCACCTGCCCCGCCAGCCAGTTCGGAACTGCAAGAAACGGCTTGAACAGAGGGTTCCCGTTCACCTGTGCCTTGATCTTTTCAAACTGCATGACGTTGTCGATACGGCGGTCCAGAAATTCCCATGTTTTCTGATGGTCCGGCGAATCATCACCCAGCCAGAACAGCACGGTCGAGGAATAGACCCCAGACAGCGTTGCCCGCTTGGTGTACCAGTTCACGTCGTCGGACGTATCACCCAGCGTGTCCCAGATCAGATCGCAGGTCTGCCACAACGCTTTCGCCCCATCCGCCGCGTGCATCGGCAGCGAAAACAGCGTCATCCCGCGACGCACCAGCTCCTTGTCATCAACCGCCTGAAGACGGAACCGAACAGCGGCTGCAATACGATCCCGGAACTTCAGATCGTTCAAATCCTCGGTTTTCAGGCGTTCCACCATCGCGGCGTCCCCCCGCGCGTGAAAGGCCAGCGCCAGATCGACCGCACCACGCGGACAGATGGCGCGGGCCAGTGCGTCGTCCATATCGCAATCGGCTATCGCCATGCGGAAGCTGGTTTCAGACCAGCCGTCAAAGGGCACATGGCCCAACATCGCATCCAAAAGCTGTTCTTTGGCGTCTTCGTAAGTCGTGGACATGGCGGTTCTCCGGGTTCTTGCACCAGTACTAGACAAGTTAGGGGCGCTTTGCTATACGGCCACTTCCTGCAATTTCCTTGCAACTCTATCTAGAAAGGTGGTGACAACCACATGCAGGTTAGTGTTCGCGACAATAACGTCGATCAGGCGCTTCGTGCCCTGAAGAAAAAGCTGCAGCGCGAAGGCGTGTTCCGTGAAATGAAGCTCAAGCAACATTTCGAGAAACCGTCCGAGAAGAAAGCGCGCGAGAAAGCTGAAGCGATCCGCCGTGCCCGTAAACTGGCGCGCAAGAAAGCCCAACGCGAAGGTTTGCTGTAAGCACCTGACGCTCGTCCAGCTTTGGATGACACTATTTGACGACCCCCGAGGCCACGCCCGGGGGTTTGTCGTTTCAGGGCCAACGAAAAACGCCCCCGAACATCAGGGGCGTTGGGATCAGTAGATTTTCGGAACGTGCAGCTCGTCAGGCAGAACGCGGCGCTCATATTCAGGGTTGTATTCGCGATCGGGCAGATTGACCTTTTCCTGCGGCACATCCGTATAGGGTATCTTGGTCAGCAGGTGTTCGATGCAGTTCAAACGCTCGCGCTTTTTGTCGTTGCCTTCGACAATATACCAAGGCGCCTCGGGAATATTGGTGCGGAACAACATATCCTCTTTGGCCTTGGTGTAGGCTTCCCACCGGATGCGGGATTCCAGGTCCATCGGAGACAGCTTCCACTGCTTCATCGGATCGTGGATACGCATGAGGAATCGCAACTGCTGCTCCTCGTCGGTGATCGAGAACCAGTATTTCAGCAAGATAATCCCCGAGCGCACCAGCATCCGTTCAAATTCGGGAACGTCCTGAAAGAACTGCCCAACCTGATCCTCGCTGGCAAATCCCATGACCCGCTCGACGCCCGCGCGGTTGTACCATGACCGGTCGAACAACACGATCTCACCGGCGGCGGGCAGATGGGGAACGTAACGCTGGAAATACCATTGGCTTTGTTCCCTACGGCTGGGCGCAGGCAAGGCGACAACGCGGGCAACGCGCGGGTTCAGGCGCTGTGTGATCCGTTTGATCACGCCCCCTTTACCGGCGCTGTCGCGACCTTCAAACAGGATGCAAACCTTGGCCCCGGTATGCTGAACCCAATCCTGAACCTTGATCAGTTCAGCTTGCAGGCGCAGCAGGTTGCGGAAGTAAACCTTGCGATCAAGCATCTCTGGGTGCTGATCCTTGTAAATCTTTCGGATCTCCATCGACAACATGGGTTCGCTGAACTCAATCTCGAAATCTTCGTCCAACGTGTCTTCCAACTCGGCTTCCAGCCAGTCTTTGGGGGCATCGTTGTGTTCGTAAGCCAAGGTCTGTTCCTTATCGTCTATCGGGTTCAAATATTATCCGGCGCATGTAACCGCCTGATGTCATCAGAAGAATTGATGAGGGTCCTTTTTCTAAGACTAACCGCCCGCAACCGCAAGGTCACTGCGACACGAGAAAACACCCCGCCATGGCACAGAACAGTTTCACCGGCAGCAGCAACCAGCGGCAGAAATGCCTCATGGCCAACGTGTTGAAACATCTTCACCCCTCACCTTCTTGCCTTTGCGCAGTTTCTGACGGCATCAATGCCCCTGTCAAAAATCCGAGAATGCAGTGGCGCACTTTATTTCCCTTTTGCCGATTATCTGGCCGTGGTTCATCCTGATTGCAGCACAGATTAGTGTTGTGTCAGGACAATGGTCTTTGGCCAGGGCTCTACTGGCCGTTTTCGGCGCGGCGGCATTGGTGCTTGGGCTTGTGACTCCCTTGGCGGTTTGCGTGGCAATCGCGGGGATTGGCGGTGCGGCGATCCTACGCCACCTATCCGGACCGGCGGTCTGTCTTGGACATACCGCAATGGTCCTTTGGGCCGTGGCCCTGGGCGCGCACCTGATACCGGGGTTCCACAATCTTCTGATTCTGGATCAGGTTCACGCCGGACCGGAAAGCACAGAGTTCAGTATGTACCTAAACCTGGACAAACCCTTGGTGCTTTTCGCGGTGCTTCTGGCCTGGCCCACAATGAACGACGGATTGAGCCAAATCCGCGGACTGCCTTTGGCCTTCGGTCTACTGCTGTTGCCTCTTTTGTTCGTGATTGGCCTGTTCGCCGGGGCCGTCAAACCAGAGTTCGGCCTCCCTCATTGGTGGTTCAGCTTTGCGCTGTTCAACCTGTTCCTGACCTGCCTGACAGAAGAGGCGTTTTTTCGCGGCTATTTACAGTCCTTGATCACATCCAAAGCAGGTGCCGCGCTTGGTGTCGCCGCCGCAAGCCTGCTGTTTGGGTTGGTCCACTTTCCGGGAGGACTGGCGCTGGTTACGTTCGCCTCGATCCTTGGGGCAGCTTGCGGGCTTGGGTATTATGCGACCGGTCGGCTCTGGGTGCCCACCCTGATGCACTTCGCATTCAACGCGGCGCATCTGGCCTTCTTTACCTATCCCGCTCCGGCTTGAGCTAGACTGGCAAAGCTGTGGTCTTGAATACAGTCCGCAGCGCGAACGAGCTTTGCATCTGCGCCACCCCCGGCAGACGCGACAGGTATTGGCGGTGGATACGGGCAAAATCCTCGGTGTTTTCGGCCACGACCTTCAGAATATAGTCCGCTGTTCCCGCCATGAGATGGCATTCAAGAACATCCGGTATCCGCGCAACGGCCTTTTCAAAAGCATCCAGAACCTCTTCGGCCTGACCTTGCAGCGTGATCTCGACAAAAACCGTCGTTGGGACCTTCATCTTTCGCGCGTCCAAAAGCGCGACATAGTCACGTATGTATCCATCAGCTTCCAGCCTCTGCACGCGCCTATGACACGCCGAGGGTGAAAGATTTACCTGTTCGGACAGTTCGGCATTGGACATCCTGCCGTTTTTCTGCAAGGCGGCCAGAATCTTTCGATCAGTCGTGTCGAGGCTCATTGGTGCAATCCTTTTGCAGATTTATGGCATCTTACCGAAGATTTTCCCGAAAAAAAGCCGAAGTGCAGGCAGAGTTTCACAGAAATTGCACCCAATTTCGCACATAATTTAGGCAGTTTATGAACGGAGAGGCCAAATGAAAATCGGTTGCCCCAAGGAAATCAAGCCGCAAGAGTTCCGCGTCGGCATGACACCCAACGCCGCGCAAGAAGCCGTTGCCAGAGGTCATGAGGTGCTTATCGAAACCGGAGCGGGCCACGGCTCGGGGTTTGAAAACGCAGACTACATTGCGGCCGGAGCAACGATCGTCGAAACAGCGGCCGAGGTTTTTGCCACGGCGGACATGATCGTCAAAGTGAAAGAACCGCAGGCAGTCGAGCGCAAAATGCTGCGCGAAGGTCAGTTGCTGTTTACCTACCTGCACCTTGCCCCCGATCCGGATCAGACGCACGACCTGCTTGCTTCGGGGTGTACGGCGATTGCTTACGAAACCGTGACCGACTCCAACGGCGGGCTGCCTCTGCTGGCACCGATGTCCGAGGTCGCGGGTCGCCTTGCGCCGCAAGTCGGTTCTTGGACCCTCCAAAAGGCCAATGGCGGGCGCGGTGTGCTGATGGGCGGCGTTCCCGGTGTTGGGCCTGCGAAAGTTGTCGTCATCGGCGGAGGTGTCGTGGGGACTCACGCCGCTCAGATCGCCGCGGGCATGGGCGCGGATGTCACCGTGCTGGACCGCTCTCTGCCGCGTTTGCGTTACCTCGACGATGTATTCGGGAACAGGTTCAAGAACCAATACTCGACGGCTGGCGCCACGGCTGAACTGATTCAGACCGCAGACATGGTGATCGGTGCGGTGCTGATCCCCGGGGCCGCTGCGCCAAAACTGGTAACGCGCGAGCAGCTATCCACGATGAAACCCGGCGCGGTTTTGGTAGATGTCGCCATTGACCAGGGCGGATGTTTCGAGACCTCGAAAGCCACGACCCACGCCGAGCCGATCTACGAGGTCGATGGCATCATGCACTACTGCGTGGCCAACATGCCCGGCGCGGTTGCACGGACTTCGACGATCGCTTTGGGGAACGCGACGATGCCCTTCCTGTTGGCGCTGGCCGACAAGGGTTGGAAACAGGCCTGTCAGGATGACCCGCATCTGCTGGCCGGGCTGAATGTCCATGCTGGTCAATTGACCTACTACGCGGTCGGCAAGGCGCTGGGAATCGACGTCGTATCGCCAAATGTGGTGATCAAGTCCTGAACCCTCCCGCCCCTGAAAGCGCCCTCTGCCGAGGGCGTTTACAGCGTTGGGCCAAGCGCTGCGCCGAAGGCGCAGCGCGGTCGGGTTTGTCGAGCCAGTCTTTCAAAAGTATCAACGCCGCGCCGAAGGCGCGGCGCCGGGCCCAACCGGAGGAGGGCATTTCAATGCCCGACCGACGGGCGGGAGCACTTACGCCTGTTTGTGGATCTCCACGGAATGCGGATACGGAATCGAGACACCCTTGGCATCGAACGCTTCCTTGATCGCTTTGGTCAACTCGAACTTTACGTCCCAGTAATCGGCATTTGCACACCACAACCGTGCGGTCAGATCGACCGAGCTGTCGCCCAGATTGGTTACGCGCACCCAAGGCTCGGGATCGCTCAGAATACGGCTGTCCGCCTGTGCGACACTCAGGATGATCTTCATCGCCTCATCCGCGCTGTCGCCATAGTCGATCCCAAACACCAAGTCGACACGCCGGGTATCATGCGCTGAATAGTTCGAGATAATCGACCCCCAGGACTGACCATTGGGGACGATGATCTGCACGTTGTCAGGCGTCACAAGCTCGGTCGTAAAGAGGTTCAGGTCTTTCACGGTCCCCGACGTCCCGCCAATGTCGACATACTGACCCAGCTTGTAGGGGCGGAACACCACCAGCATCACCCCGGCGGCAAGATCGCTCAGCGTTCCCTGAAGCGCCAAACCGATGGCAAGCGATGCTGCACCCAGAATAGCGACGATACTTGTCGCCTGGATACCGAAGATGCCCAGCACGGCGACCAGAACCATGGCCAGTATCGCCCATTTCACAAGGCTGGCTACAAAATTCCCAAGCGTCTGATCTATGTTCGGCGTTGCATTGATCCGGCGGCGGACCATACCGCTGATCGCTCCGGCCACGATCCACCCAAGGATCAGAACAATCAGTGCTTTCACTGCGTTCACGATTAGGGGGGCAAACGCACCCACCTGAGTCACGACCTCATCCACGCGCTTCTCCTTTCCGAGTTACTCCTGACCCGCAACCGCAGTGCGGGATTGCGGAAGTCTGAGCGATAACTGGGCTTCGGTCTAGGTGTGAGATGCAACCCTTTTCCCCGTTGTTCCAGAATACACAGCCGCTGACCGGACATGCACACCCTCACCACTGGAAGGATCGCCTAACCGTGCTTACCTGTTCCAGACCGTCTGAAAGGAACCAACCATGCTGGATACCACCTCGCACCCGATTACAGCCCGCTGGCCTGCCAGCAGCCCCGAAAAGATCCAACTTTATTCCTACCCGACGCCCAACGGTGTCAAAGCCTCGATCATGCTGGAAGAGACGGGCCTGCCCTATGAGCCGCATCTGGTCACGCTGGCCGACAAGGACGTCAAAAGCCCCGAGTTCCTTTCGCTGAACCCCAACAACAAGATCCCCGCGATCATCGACCCCAATGGCCCGGACGGGGAACCGCTGGCGCTTTTTGAAAGCGGTGCGATTCTGCTGTATCTGGCCGAAAAAAGCGGCAAGCTACTGGGATCAACGCCTGCCGACAAACATCGTGTCACCCAGTGGCTGATGTTCCAGATGGGCGGTCTGGGACCGATGTTCGGACAGTTGGGCTATTTCCACAAATTCGCCGGGAAAGAGATCGAAGACCCCCGCCCCCGCGAACGGTACATCGCCGAAGCGAAGCGGTTGCTGAACGTCCTGAACACTCAGCTCAACGGTCAGGATTGGATCGCCGGAGAGTACTCAATCGCCGATATTGCCATCGTTCCCTGGCTGCGCGGTCTGGACTATTACGGCGTCAAGGAAATCGTGGGGTGGAACGATTTCGCGAACCTTCAACCCTATGTCGATCGGTTCTTTGCACGACCCGCCGTACAGCGCGGCCTGCGTATTCCGGCGACAGAGTAAACCGGGTGGGGTGAGGTCGCGCCTCACCCCGCACTCTTAGCCGGGAAGTTTGCCCGTCAAAACGTATCGCAGCACGTCAACAACTTGCGCGGGCTGCCCGGCGACGGCCAGCGCAGCGGCGTCCACCTCTTTCAGGGCGTGCTGGTGATCGGGACCGTGCAATACGATCAGGGACTTGCCCAGAGCCGCCGCATAGCCTGCGTCGAACGCTGCGTTCCACTGTTTGTATTTCTCGCCAAACCGCACGACGACAACGTCAGCATCCGCAATTCCCTTGCGGGTACGAATGGCGTTTACCATCGCGCCCTTATGGTCGTGCCAGTATTTGTTCGGCTCGGCGCCCAGAATGGCCACTCCGCAATCGTCGCTGGAATCGTGATCCGTCACGGGGCTGTTGAACGTAATATCCAACCCTTGTGCGCCCTCGATGATCTGCTCACGCCAGTCGGTGTGAATCTCTCCGGACAGGTAAACGCTCAGGCTCATGGAACTCTCCTTGCTGATGGGCGCGCCCGAAGGCGCGCCTCGAATCTCGATTGCAAACAGGCTTAGCCGCGCAGCGTCCCGCCGGTCGCCTTGGTGACCTTGGCGATAATCTTCTGGGCGGCCGCCTCGATATCTTCTTCCTTGAGCGTCTTGTCCGTTGGCTGAAGGCGAACGGTGATCGCGAGGGATTTCTTGCCCTCTCCGACGCTGCCGCCGATGAATTCGTCAAAGACGCGGACATCTTCGATCAGCGCCTTGTCCGCACCTGCGGCCGCATTGACCAAGGTCAGCGCCTCGACGGTTTCGTCCACGACAAAGGCAAAATCCCGCTCGACCGCTTGCAGGTCACGCAGTTCCAGCGCGGCTCGGGTTGCGCCGGATTTGCGGGGCAGAGGCACCTCGTCCGGCCAGATGGTAAAGGCCATCGCCGGGCCTTTGATATCCATCGACTGCAGGATACGCGGGTGCAGTTCGCCAAACACGCCCAGCACCTTTTTCGGACCCAGACAGATTTTACCGTGACGGCCCGGATGCCACCACGCATCACCGTCGCGCAGAATCTGAACCTTGGCGGGCGCACCAATGGCCGCAAGCACAGCCTCGACGTCTGCTTTGACGTCGAACAGATCGACGGGGCGTGATGCGCAGTGCACATCCTTTGGTCCGTCGCGACCAACCAGCAAGCCGGAAATCTGCGTTTTCTGATCGCCCGGCTCGCCATCATGGAAGACAGGGCCAACCTCGAACAGGGCCACATCCGCGTACCCGCGCGCCTGATTGCGCGCCGCAGCCTGCAACAGACCGGGCAGAAGATCGGGGCGCATATGGCTCATTTCCGAGGAGATCGGGTTTTCCAACTGGGTCGCCTCATCACCGCCACCGAACAGCGCGGCCGACGCCTGATCAATGAACGTGTAGGACACGCACTCATTATACCCCAAGGCCGCGCAGGTACGACGCGCCATGGATTGACGGCGCTGCGTGGGCGTCATCACAGGTTTCGGGATACCGTCCGTGATACGCGGCAGCGGTTTGCCCTTCAGCTTGGTCAGGGACGCGATCCGCGCGACCTCTTCCACCAGATCGGCCTCACCCATGATGTCGGGGCGCCAACTGGGGACATGGGCCATCTCGCCTTCCAGACGGAAACCGAGACGGGTCAGGGTCTGGCGCTGCTCGCTTTCGGGAATATCCATCCCGACCAGCGACTGCACCCGTGCCGCATCCAGCTTGTAGGCCCGCGCATGGTTCGGTGCTTTGCCGGCTTCGACAACGGACGAGACCTCGCCCCCGCAAATATCCAGAATCATCTGCGTGGCCTGCTCCAGCCCTTCACGGGTGTAGTCCGGATCAACGCCACGCTCGAACCGATACCGCGCGTCCGAGTTGATCTTGAGCGCGCGACCGGTCAGCGCGATCTGCACATGATCCCAGAAAGCGCTTTCGAGGAAGACATTCACGGTCTCCTCGGTGCAACCAGTTTCCTCGCCACCCATGATACCGGCGATGGATTCGGGGCCTTTGTCGTCCGAAATCACCATCATGCCGGGTTGCAGCGTGTATTCTTTTTCGTCCAGCGCCACCAGTTTTTCACCACCTTTGGCACGGTGAACGCGCAGGTTGCCTTGTACCTTGTCGGCGTCAAAAACATGCAGCGGGCGGTTCTGGTCAAAGGTCATATAGTTGGTGATATCCACCAGAGCCGAAATAGGCCGCAGACCAATCGCCTTCAACTGATCCTGCAACCACTGCGGGCTTGGGCCGTTTTTGACCCCGCGGATCACCCGGCCGGTGAAATGCGGCGCGCCGTCCAGCGTGTCTTCGTCAATCGTCACCTTGATCGGGCTTTCAAAGTCGCCGGGCACAGGCGCGTAGTCACGCCGCCTTAGCGTCCCTACACCCCGCGCAGCCAGATCGCGCGCGATCCCTGCCACGCCCAGCGCATCGGGACGGTTCGGCGTGATCGCAATCTCGATCATCGGATCAACCTTGGACGGCTCATTCTCGGCCAGCCAGTCCACGAACTTGTCACCGACCTCGCCCGAGGGCAGCTCGATTATGCCGTCATGTTCTTCCGACAGCTCCAGCTCGCGCTCAGACGCCATCATGCCAAAGCTTTCGACGCCGCGGATCTTGCCGACGCTGATGGTGATATCCAGACCGGGGATATACATGCCCGGCTTGCAGACCACGACCGTGATTCCTTCGCGCGCGTTGGGGGCACCGCAGATGATCTGCAGATCGCCCTCATCGGTTTCTACCGTGCAGACGCGCAGTTTGTCGGCGTCGGGGTGTTTCTCGGCGTGCTTTACATGACCCAGCGTGAATCCCGCCAGCCGGTCCGCCGGGTTCACGATCTCTTCGACCTCAAGGCCAAGGTCGGTCAGCGCCTCGGCGATCTCATCAACCGACGCATCCGTATCGAGGTGGTCTTTCAGCCAGGACAGAGTGAATTTCATTGCAGCGGGCTTTCTTGGGCAAACATCCGTTTGGCACAGGCAATGGCAAAGATTGCGCCAAGGTGCAAGCGCTGCGCGTTACGGATAGGTGGGGGTGCGGCCCAAAAGCTCGTCCAATTGCCAGCCAAGCCAGCCATGCGGGATGAAATGGCCGCCCGGATGGGTGTCCAGCACCACCTGCCCCCGCGCGCAATCGGTCCATTCCGTGCGGCTGAGCGTCAGGAACGGCTTCACGCTCCAATCCCCGCGCGGGGTCGCGCCGTTGCAGTTGTACTTTTCCCGCCACAGCGCCACCGGATAGGTCGTGTCACCACCGGGGCCGAGCGGGAAATCCATCACCGTATCGTCCAAGCCATGCACATGCCGCACCTCACGCGGGGCTTCGGGGCAGGTTTCCGTCTGGCGGATTGAGCCGGCAACAGCCAGCAGCGCCGCCATGTCATTGCCCGACTGACACACAAAACGCCACGCCATCGCGCCGCCATAGGAATACCCCGAGACATAGATGCGGTCCGGGTCGACCGGATAGCGATTGGCCACATCCTCTAGAACCCGATCGGCAAAGGGGACATCCCCGGTATCCGCCGACCAGAAGTTCCAGCTTTTGCCCAAGCCGTTCGGAGCCACCAGCAACACGCCCCGCAGCTTCGTGGCCCCCGCGATCCGTTCATGGTTCACCACCACGGTGCCCTGCCGCGACCATCCGTGAAAATGCAGCAGCACCGGCAGAGGGCTTTCCCCATCCCAACCATCCGGTTCCAGCACATGATACGAGCGGTCCCCGACCTCACAGGCAGTATCGCCGTGGCAATCGGATTTCCACGGCCCCATGGCGAGCGCCGGGGTTGCAGTCATCAAGAGGAAAAGCAGTCGATAGATCATAGGCCAGAGCCTAGTCACTTGAGGCGGGGTGTCACGTCACAACCCTGTGGGAACCTGTAACACGCCGCGCTATCGGCCTATATTCCGCGCGCAGAAACCCAAACCTTTTCCCGATCAACTAACGGTAGTTGTAGTTTTGCACGGCAATATCCCAATCACTCTGCAAACGCTCCGCTTCAAAAATCGCGTCATCGTGCTCGTTCTCTAAGCACTCCAAATAGTCGGACATATCCCGAAGATACCTCTGCACGTCATCTTGAGCACTTTCCATTTCCGAATGCTCTTCATAGTGGCCTGAAGGTAAATGTGGCCGGTCGGGCCTATCACAATAGTAATATTGCGCAAAGAGAGGCGCAGGGAACACCACGCCAATCAAAACAAGTGCAAATTTCTGCAGTCTCACCGAGACAAACCACCATGCAGGTTCGGCATATCCAGCGCTGCAAACCCGTAGTGCCGCAGCCAGCGCAGGTCGCTGTCAAAGAACGCCCGCAGGTCAGGGATACCGTATTTCAGCATCGCCAGACGGTCGATGCCGATCCCGAACGCAAAGCCCTGATAGACCTCGGGATCAATCCCACCGGCGGCGATCACCTTGGGGTGGACCATGCCAGAACCCAGAATCTCCATCCAGTCGTCGCCCTCACCAATCTTTAGCTGGCCGTTATCCCACGAGCAGCGGATATCGACCTCGGCCGACGGCTCGGTGAAGGGGAAGTGCGAGGCGCGGAAGCGCAGTTCAACATCGTCGACCTCGAAGAACGCCTTCACGAACTCTTCCAGAACCCATTTCAGGTTCGCCATCGAGATGTCCTTGTCGATGGCCAGCCCTTCGACCTGATGGAACATCGGCGTGTGGGTCTGGTCATAATCGGCGCGGTAGACACCGCCCGGACAGATGACGCGGATCGGCGCGCCTTGCAGCTCCATCGACCGGATTTGTACCGGAGACGTGTGCGTCCGCAGCACATGCGGCGGGCGATCATCGCCCTCGGCGCGGTGCATGTAGAACGTGTCCATCTCGGCCCGTGCGGGGTGGTGGCCGGGAATGTTCAGCGCGTCGAAATTGTACCAGTCGTCTTCAATGCGCGGCCCTTCGGCCACCGAAAAGCCCAGCTCGGCAAAGATCGCGGTCAGTTCCTCGGTCGCCTGACTGACCGGGTGGATCGAACCCTGACGGCGCGCGCGGGTCGGAAGGGTCACGTCCAGCCACTCGGTCCGCAGACGCTCATCCAGCGCGGCATCGGCCAAAGCCGCCTTTTTTGCGGACAGGGCCGAGTTGATCTCGTCCTTCAGAGCATTCAGCGCGGGACCTGCGACCTGACGTTCCTCGGGCGTCATTTTGCCCAGCTCGCGCATCTTTAGCGCGACCTCGCCTTTTTTGCCCACGGCCGCGACGCGGATCGCCTCAAGCGCGTTCTCGTCGCCCGCATCGGCGATTTGCCCCAGATATTTTGCCTTAAGATCGTCCATGACGCTTCCTGAACCTGGCCCCTGACTGATGTTCTGGACCTGCTATCACAGCAGACCGCGAAAGCAAGAGGGGGACAGCCGCGCAATCAGGCAGAGCGCAACAATGCCACGGTTTTGCCCTGACGGATCGGCCGCGCGGCAACGCCATAGGCGTCAGGGCATCGGCGCAGATCAGGGAAAAGCGCAAAAAGTTCTTCCGCCGTTTCCGGCGCAAGCCCGTCCAGCCCTTCCTGGCCCGGAAAAAAGCTCTCGGACACCAAGCCTGCCGTTGTCACCAACTGATGGCGATCGAATAGCAGGTGAACGTAGTGGACAATGTCGCACGGCGCTTGGGTCACGGTCTCGCCATTGACCAGCGATCTGGCTGGAACCAGAACCTCGTCTTCTCCGAACATCAGCTCTGCCTGCCAGCCACAAATCAAAAGGCGATGCTGCGGTGACACCAGAACATCGACCTCTGCGCCCAGCGTTCCGGCGCTGATCCGGATCGGCGCAAACCGCCCCTGCCCCGAAACAGTGCGGTGCCCGATCCAACGCACCTGTTGTTCACCATGATCGAATGTCGTCACCCAGTCGCCGGGTTTCAGGGTTTCGATCCGGCGCGGACCATCCGGAGAATCCAGCATCGTACCAGCCGTGAAGCAGGCCACGCCGCTGTCGCCGGGGTTCACGGCCTCATACACAAGCGTATCAGGGTCGGGCTGGTTGAACTGTATTGTCGTCGAGGTCCGGCTTGGCCCCACCAGCACCGGCAGGTTTACCGACGTTTCGCCCGCCGCCAATCCATCCTGCGCTACGATGTTCTGGGTGCCGCCGCCAATATCGTAAAAATCGACAACCTCGCTCGTTGCGGTGTTGGTCAGCGCATAGGCTTCGTAGTTGTCTGGTCCACCCCCGTCGGGGTCCGTCAGAAGGATCGGAAAATCATCCGCCGAGATAACATAGACCCGTTCGTTGTTATCGGGGTCGATGGAGACCTGAATATTTGGATCATCCAGTGGAATCTCGATCCCGACCTGCCCATTGGCCTGATAAAAAGAGACAGTGTAATCCGCCGGGTCTTCACCAGGGCGAAGCGACACCTCCAGAAACTCGCTAGTACCAGAGGTTGCTGCGTAGGCGTTGGAGTAGTGCAGTTCGCTTATGCGCGCCATCAATCGCTCTCGGAATACGGGACCTTGATTACATTATTCTTTGGCCTGTGACGGCTTTCAAGCCAAGACACCAATATCGGCAAACCATATCTTAAACTGCGGCTCACCGGTTAGTAGCTGTATTCCGGAAAAATGCGCGTCAGATCGCCGTTCCAGTCGCCGTTGTAGTGATCCAACAACTCATCGGCGGGAACCTTGCCCGTTTCGATGCTGTCCTTCAGGGCGTTCAGAAAATGCGTCTCATCGGGGACCAACCCACCTGCGCCGGGCAGGGCGCGGGACTTCAGGCCGGACTCGGCGATCGCAACAACTTCGCGCGCAAGGTCATGCATATTGATGTTGCCGACCTGTGCCTGCAGACCGTCTTTGGCGGCCTCGACGCGCAGCGCTTCGCGCGTTTCCGCGTCCCAGCCTTTAACCAGATCCCACGCGGCATCCAGCGCGCCCTGATCATAGGTCAGCCCCACCCAGAAGGCGGGCAGCGCGCACAGGCGACGCCACGGGCCGCCATCCGCGCCGCGCATCTCCATGAACTTCTTGATCCGCGCTTCGGGGAAAGCGGTGGTTAGGTGGTCGGCCCAATCGGACAGGGTCGGCGTTTCGCCGGGCAACGCAGGCAGTTTGCCTTGCAGAAAATCACGGAAGGACATGCCCAGCGCGTCGATATACTGCCCGTCGCGATAGACAAAATACATCGGCACATCGAGCGCATATTGCACATAACGCTCGAACCCGAAACCATCCTCAAACACAAACGGCAGCATGCCCGTCCGCGCATCGTCCAGATGCCGCCAGATATAGCTGCGCCAGCTTTTCTGGCCGTTCACCTTGCCCTCGAAGAACGGAGAATTGGCGAACAGCGCTGTCGCTACCGGCTGCAACGCCAGCGCCACGCGCAGTTTCTGCACCATGTCGGCCTCGGACCCAAAGTCGATATTGACCTGAACCGTGCAGGTGCGCCGCATCATGGCGCGGCCCATGGTGCCGACTTTCTCCATATAGTCGTTCATCAGGCGATAGCGGCCCTTGGGCATCAGCGGCATCTCGTCATGGGTCCAGATCGGAGCCGCGCCCAGACCGATGAAACCCACGCCGATCTCATCCGCGATATCTTTCACCTCACGCAGGTGCGTGTTCACCTCATCGCAGGTTTCGTGGATCGTCTCGAGCGGAGCACCCGACAATTCCAGCGCCCCACCGGGTTCCAGACTGACATTCGCGCCGTCCTTTTCCAGACCGATCAGCTTGTCGCCTTCGCGCACCTCGCCCCAGCCGTGGCGGTCGCGCAGACCTTCCAACACAGCCACGATCGAGCGCTTACCCTCGAACGGCAACGGCTTCAGCGTGTCCTTGCAATAACCGAACTTTTCATGCTCGGTCCCGATGCGCCAATCTGATTTGGGCTTGCAGCCCGATTCCAGATATTCGGCAAGTTGCTCGTGGCGTTCGATCGGCCCGCCGCCGGACTGGGGGATGGACATGAACCGCTCTCCGATCCTGATGTGTCTGTCTTTGGGTCAGTCGTGGGGGGAAATGCCGCCAGTGTCAATGCAGCCGCAGATGTGGCGGGCGCATCGGGTTGCGCTCCCATATGACCACCGGATGCACACCACCGCTGTTCAGTTCCGCCAGCATTGCTTCGGTTTTAAGCCCCGGCAAAGCCGAGAAAACGTCGAACAACGCCTCGGCCCCTTCTGCATTCACAGGAATGTGAAGCGTTGGCTGACCCGGCTGATCCAGAACCCAATGCGCGGGGTTCGAGGTCGGGTCCAGCGCCAGCCGTTCGATCTCACGTGCCGCAACGATGCCACCATCCAACGGGCCAAGATAGGTTATCTGCCCCTCGTCGATTGTGACAACGCCCGGCCCGCCCGCCCCGGTTCTGAACCGGGCCCGCTGAATTCCGACCACCGTCAACGCTGCGGCAACGATCACCAACACCCATCCCAGCCAGCCCAGCAGACCTCCGGGGCCACTGATCCAGCTAAGCCCAACCAATAGAACCACTCCGGCCGCCAACACCTCGCGCCAGCGCCACAGGGTCAGTTTGGCTTCGGGTCGGATGAAACTCATGCCGGGTCCTTTGGGTTTTTGAACAGGATCAAGGAATACTGACCTGCGGTTTTAAATCCGATTGCGATATAAGCACGCGCGGCGGAATCGGAAGCCGCAAACAGAACAGCGCGGGTCACACCCGCCGCCCGAGCCTCAAGCAAATGCAGCGCAACAGCCAGTTTCGCATAGCCGCGTCCACGCAAGGCAGGCGGGGTGTAGACACCGCCGATTTGTACCGCTTCGGGCAGTCGTGCGTTAAACCCCGTCATTCCCACAGGCTGACCGGAAACCAGCAAAGCCCGATGAGAATCGCGTTCGACATAGGCTGCAATGTCTTTCTTTGACTGGCTTCGCGCGCGGTCCGCGTCGAAATCCATCGCTTCGGTCAGGTAGCTCTGGCGCCAGCCTTCGGCAATTTCACGATCCAGATCGCCCAGCGGCACCAGCGCGGCGCCGGATGTATCAGGCACGACAATCTGGTTCAGATCCAGAGTGAAACCCGGTTCGTCACTGTTCAGCGTCGCGGGCCGGTCTTCCCACCCCGCCAAATGCATGAACCGACGGGCCTGCGTCGCTTCGGCCGCCAGACCGAATAACGCGCGGCCCCGGATCAACTGTATCGCTTCCGCAAGCTCGGCATCGCTGCAATCAGGGCATTGCGGCAGCACCATGCCCTCGTTTGTGATGGCAAGAATGGCACGCGGTCCATCGCCCAATGTCCAGACATTCACCGCGCGCGGGTCACGCCCTCGCAAACCGAAATCTCGTAAATTGGCCAGAGGAAACATCGACGTCTGAATATGTTCCGACAGAAACCGGTCGATCTTTGGCACGTCCCCTTGCCGCGCCTGCTGCCACGTCACGTCCAATCCCCTAACGCCTGCTGCCACATGGTCAGGGCAGCAACCGCCGCCGTATCCGCCCGTAGGATGCGCGGGCCCAGACTGACCACATGCGCAAAAGGCAACCCTGACAGGCGCGCGCGTTCCCGGTCTGAAAACCCGCCCTCGGGTCCGATGAGGATGGCCCAGGGCTGATCCTTTTCGTTCGCAGCCAGACGCAGGGCCGATCCCACCTCGGCCTCATCACAGAACATCAACTGGCGACCGTCAGGCCATGCTTCCAGTACACGATCCAGACGCTGGAGGTCGCTGACTTCGGGCACGTAGGTGCCGCCGCATTGCTCGGCGGCTTCGACGGCGTGGGCCTGCAGGCGGTCCTGCCGGATGCGTTCGGAATTGGTGAATTCAGTCTGCACGGGCAGGATGCGCGCCGCCCCCATCTCAGCCGCTTTTTCAACGATGAAGTCGGTGCGCGCCTTTTTGATCGGAGCGAAAAGCAGCCACAGATCAGGCGGCAATTGCAGGGGCTTGGTCTGTTCAACACAGCTTAGCACCCCGCCGCGCTTTCCGGCCTGCGCGACCTCGGCCAGCCACTCTCCGTCCTGACCGTTGAACAGCGCCACGTGGCCGCCCACGGTCAGACGCATGACGCCAAACAGATAATGTGCCTGCTCGCGCGTCAAATCAACGGATTGCCCTGGACCCAAAGGGTGCTCTACATACAATCTGATCTTTGCACTCATGAGACGTTACATATGCAAGGCAACGCGCCAACACCAGACGGTCAGGTCGCTGATGCGGTATCCGGCAACTGGGTCGATACATATGCGCCCGCATTCACCCGCCCCTATCTGCGCCTTTCACGCGCAGACCGGCCCATCGGCACGTGGCTTTTGCTGATTCCCTGTTGGTGGGGGCTGGCGCTGGCGATCCTGAGCGACGGAAATCCGCGCTGGGAAGACCTGTGGATCGCGGCCGGATGCGCCATCGGCGCGTTCCTTATGCGCGGGGCGGGCTGCACATGGAACGACATTACCGACCGCGAATTCGATGCTCAGGTCGAGCGCACCCGGTCGCGGCCGATCCCTTCGGGTCAGGTCAGTGTGCGGCAGGCAACGGTCTGGATGGCGCTGCAATGCCTTCTGGCGTTGATGATTCTGCTGACCTTCAACCAAGCCGCGATTGCGATGGGCGTGCTCTCTCTGCTGCCTGTGACAATCTACCCTTTCGCCAAGCGGTTCACTTGGTGGCCGCAGGTGTTTCTGGGCCTTGCGTTCAACTGGGGCATCCTTCTGGCTTGGGCCGCACATACCGGAACGGTCGGAGTACCCGCGATCACCCTGTATCTGGCAGGTATCGCATGGACGCTGTTCTATGACACGATCTATGCCCATCAGGACGCCGAAGATGATGAGCTAATCGGCATCAAATCCACCGCTCGGCTGTTCGGGGAAGATACGGCGAAGTGGCTGAAATACTTTCTTGTTGCGACAGTCTCGCTTATGGGCCTTGCGATCATCGACGCGGCAACAACACAGGCTTCGATCCTGGCGCTGTTTGTAGCACTGGCCGGCCCTTGGGCGATGGGTTGGCACATGGCATGGCAGTTGCGTGGGCTGGATACCGAAGACAACGCGAAGCTGCTGCAGCTTTTCCGCGCCAATCGGGACACCGGCCTTATTCCGCTGATCTTTCTCTGCGTCGCGTTGCTGGTCTGATTGCACCTCGGCGCAGGCCTCTGTAAGAGTGGCGCTCAATCACCCGAGGAGTCGATTGCCCGCACATGCGCCTGCCTTATTTCATCGCTGCAGCCCTGATTTTCCTCGTGTCGGCCGGTTTGTCCCTGCTGGCGGCCAGTTTCGCAGTCACAAAGGTCGAAGAAGCGTCCGAATTCGCAGTTCGCCGGGCGCTCGACCTGAAAGGTCACGACTGGGCTGAGGTTGAATCCGATGGTCTACGTGTCGTCCTGACCGGAACCGCAGTGGACGAGGCCACACGCTTTAACGCGCTGACCGCCGCCGGAACCGAGGTTGATACGTCGCGTGTCATTGATGAAATGCAGGTTGAAGCGACAGGCCAATTGGCGCCGCCGCGGTTCTCGGCGGAAATTCTGCGCAACGACAGCGGCATTTCGGTTATCGGCCTGATCCCGGCAAGCCAGGACCGCAACGCGCTGATGGCCAAGCTGCGCAAACTGGACGGCGGCAAAGTTTCGGACCTGATGGAAACAGCGGATTACCCCAAGCCAAAAGGCTGGGAGGAGGCGCTGGATTATGCCGTTGAGGCACTTTCCAAACTGCCCCGCGCCAAGATTTCGGCCAGCCCCGGTCTGGTCAAGATCACGGCGATTGCCGACAGCCAGCAGGAAAAGGAAAACCTTGAACAGAACCTGACCCGCGCGGCGCCGCCCAGCCTGCGCATCGGCCTGTCGATCTCTGCCCCAAGACCGGTGATCACCCCTTTCACCTTGCGCTACTTGATTGATGAAACCGGCGGCACGTTTGACGCGTGCTCGGCACAGGACGAAGACGCGCGCGACGCCATCGTGGCCGCTGCGCAGGGCGCGGGTCTTTCCGGCCCGTATTCCTGCACGATCGGGTTGGGGGTTCCGTCTCCGCGCTGGCCCGAGGCCGCATCACTCAGCATTCGCGCACTTGCAGATATCGGGCAAGGATCGGTGACGATTTCAGACGCCGACATCACGCTGGTCGCCGCTGAAGGCACTGACCCCGCGCTGTTCGACCGCGTCGTAGGCGAACTGGAAAACGGTCTACCTGATGTGTTCGCGCTGCATGCGGTGCTGCCGGAACCAAGCGAGGACGCGCCGACCGGCCCGCCTGAGTTTTCCGCCACCCGCAGCCCCGAGGGGCTGGTGCAGATGCGTGGACGCCTCGGTGACGACGCCGTGCGCGACATGGTCGACAGCTATGCGAAGGCTGCATTTGGGACGGAACAGGTTTACACCGCTGCACGGATTGCACCCGACTTGCCCGCAGACTGGCCAGTGCGCGTTCTGGTCGGACTCGAAGCCTTGTCCCATCTACACAACGGCGCGCTTACGGTAACGCCCGATGACTTGATTCTCAGCGGGATCAGCCAGGACCCGGACGCCAAAGCGCGTATCGCAGGTTTGCTGTCCGACAAGCTGGGCGACGCTCAGGAATACACTCTGTCCATCACCTATCAGGCACCGCCCGAGCCGGAAGACACTCTGCCGGACCCCGAAGAATGTGAGGACCGAATTGCAGAAGTGCAGGCGAAAACCAAGATCGCTTTCGAGCCGGGCTCGGCGACGGTTGCTTCGGACTCGCGCGATACAGTGAACCAGATCGCCAACATCCTGCGCGAATGCGGACCCATCAGGATGGAGATCCAGGGCCATACCGACAGTCAGGGCCGAGAAGAGATGAACCAGCAACTCAGCCAGGCGCGGGCGCAATCCATCCTGAACGAATTGCGCGGGCGCCGGATTCCAACCGGCAGTTACTCGGCCGTGGGCTATGGCGAAACCCAGCCCATCGCAGATAACGGCACCGAAGAAGGCCGCGAGGAAAACCGCCGGATCGAGTTTCGTCTGATCCGGCCCGAACCCGTCGCCAATTCCGAAACCGGGCTTGAAGCGATGGAAGCCACGACGGGCAACTCAGAAGACGCGCAGCCAGAGGCCGAAGAAACCGGCGCAGAGGAACAGTAAGTTGAACAGAATCGAATTCATCATCGCCACCGCCGTCATCCTGTTCGCGGCTTTCTGCATGGGCTGGTTCGCCAACTGGCTAGCCCACCGCCTGTCCCGTGTGCGCCAAAGCGATGTGGCCGATCTGGACCGCATGAGCCAGGAATTGCACGAAGCCGAAGAAACCCGCGATCAGGCGATCACCTACCTGCAGCAGCGTGAGGCGGAACTGACCAATCAACTGACGCAAGCCGAGGCAGAGCTGTCCGCGGCGATGGACGGCCTGCGCGCTGCACGTCAGGAGGCTGAAGAACTTCGAGGACGGATCAACAACGCGGACTGAGTTACCACCGGGTCAGCGCGTCTTCATCCTCGTCCTTGGCGGCCACCCACTCGGCACCGGATGCGGTGATTTCCTTTTTCCAGAACGGCGCGCGGGATTTCAGGTAGTCCATCAGGAATTCCGCTGCCTCGAACGCATCCTTGCGGTGCCGCGCAGCCGTCGCCACCATCATGATCCGATCACCCGGAGCCAGCCGCCCGTGGCGATGAATTACCAACACATCACCCAGTGACCAACGCTGCATTGCCTGTTCCGCAATTTCGGTCAGAGCACGTTCGGTCATGCCGGGATAGTGTTCGATCTCCATGACATCCAGATCGCCCGAAGCCAGATCACGCACAACACCGGTAAAGGTCACAATCGCCCCGTTTGCAGCACCGCTGTCGGCAAAGGCGTTGGCTTCGGCCCCCAGATCGAACGCCTGTTCCTGAACCACGATACGCATGGATCAGCCGCCGGTCATGGGCGGGAAGAACGCGACTTCACGAACCCCGGCGAGCGGCGCGTCAAAGTCCGACAGCTCTTGATCAAGCGCAACGCGCAACGCGGACAGGTCAGCAAAGGCGGCGGCATAGCGATCTTCGCGCGCGCTGAGTTCGGCCACCAGATCGGATACAGTCGCGGCTTCGGTCTCGACCCGTTCTTTTGGCAGGCCGATACGTTCACGCACCCAGGCGAAATACAGAACGTCCATCGCTTAGCTCTCCTTCAGATGGGGCATGGCTTTACGTAGGTAGTCATAGCCCGTGATCAATGTCAGGGTCGCTGCGAGCCACAAGAGCCACAAACCGATCCGTCCCGACCAGAACATGCCCTCTAGATGCCAGCGGATATTGTTTGCGTCGTCGACCTGACCGGTCAACACCTGATCAATGGTCGCGGGATCCATACCAAAGGTCGACATAACGAAATGGTGCTCGAATATCCCCTGAGAAAACAGAACGGCAATCGCCACCATTTGCGCGGTCGTTTTCCACTTGGCCAGCATGGTTACTTTCAGCGTCCCGGCCACGTCACCGAGGTATTCGCGCAGGCCCGAGACGAAAACCTCGCGGAACAGGATCACAGTCGCAGGCAGAACCAGCCACGGCGTCCAGTGCTCGGCCGAATAGCCCACAAGGATCATCAATGCGATCACGACCATCGCCTTGTCAGCGATCGGGTCCAGCATGGCACCCATCTTGGTTTCCTGTTTCCACGCCCGCGCCAGATACCCATCGAACCAATCGGTGATGGCGGCCGACAGAAACAGGATCAAGGCGAACCAATCGGCGAGAGGACGAGAAAAATAAAGAAACATTACGGCGAGACCGGGTGCTGCCAACAGGCGTAGCACGGTCAGGATATTGGGCAGGTTCCACTTCATGCCGCGACACTACATCGCCGTTTCAGGACATAAAAGACGGCCGGTCAAAAAACTCACCCTGCACAGGCGGTTGCCTGTCCACGGAACGGGGCAAGAAACAGGGCGCGTCGGCCAGATATCTCTTGGCGCATCGCCGCATTGAGGTCAGATTGGCCGCCGGTTCCACCTGAACATATCGCAGGACATGAAAACTCACATTCAAACCAACCCAAGGTCCAACCTGATCGGCAGTGCCTGGATGATCGCGGCCATGGCGCTGTTTGCGCTAGAAGACGCGCTGCTCAAGAGTGCGTCTGCTGAAATCCCGATCTGGCAGGTTCTGGCCCTTTTCGGAACCGGAGGAACATTGATCTTTGCGTGCGTGGCGCTGGTGCGCGGCACCCGGCTGTTTCAACCCGACGTGCTGTCGCGGCCGATGAAAATACGGGTAGTCTTTGAAATCTTCGGTCGGCTGTTCTATGTGCTGGCCATTGCACTGACGCCTCTATCCTCTGCCACGGTGATCCTGCAGGCCACACCACTGGTTGTCGTCGCGGGCGCTGCACTGTTTTTTGGCGAGACTGTCGGCTGGCGGCGCTGGAGCGCCATTCTGATCGGGCTGGTCGGCGTCGTGATCATTATCCAGCCAACCGGAGACAGCTTTTCCCTTTTGTCGATCCTCGCGGTCTTGGGGATGCTGGGTTTCGCAGGGCGCGATCTGGCCAGCCGCGCGGCCCCGGCCACGCTGGGGACAGAAGTGCTGGGCTTTTACGGTTTCGTCTGCATCATTGTGGCCGGGCTTGCCTATCGGTTCTGGGAAGGCGCACCGCTAGAGCCCTTGACCCCAACCGTCAGCCTGCACATGGCCGGAGCGATCGTGATGGGCGTTATGGCCTATGCCGCGCTGATGAAGGCGATGCGCACCGGAGAGGTCTCGTCCGTCACCCCGTTTCGCTATTCGCGGCTGCTTTTCGGTATAGGACTGGGCGTCGCAATGTTCGGAGAGCGTCTGGATCAGGCCATGTGGACCGGCAGCGCCCTGATCGTTGCGTCGGGTCTTTATATTCTATGGCGCGGACGGCGGACCTAACCCTTGTCGTGGAAAAAATCGTAGACCTTTTGCGCCAGCCCCGCCGAGATCCCATCCACCGCCTTTAGGTCGACCAGATTGGCTCGACTTACGGCCTTGGCGCTGCCGAAATGTGCCAGCAATGCCCGTTTGCGCGCGGCTCCGACGCCAGGGATTTCGTCCAGCGGGGTCGCGCCAACCGCTTTTTCCCGCTTCGCACGATGCGTTCCGATGGCAAACCGGTGCGCCTCGTCTCGCAGGCGCTGGACGAAATACAGAACCGGATCGTTGCGTTTCAACGCAAACGGGCGATGGCCAACGCGGTGGAATTCTTCCTTGCCGTGGTCACGGTCTACACCTTTGGCGACGCCCACCATCGGGATATCTTCGACGCCGTGCTGAGCCATGATCTCATGCACCGCGCTGACCTGCCCCGCCCCGCCATCAATCAGCAGAAGGTCCGGCCACATACCCTTGTCGCGATCGGGGTCTTCTTTTTGCAGACGGGTGAAACGGCGGTTCAGAACCTCTTTCATCATACCGAAATCGTCACCGGGCGTCAGGTCATCGCCGCGGATGTTGAACTTGCGATAGGCGTTTTTCATGAACCCTTCTGGCCCCGCAACGATCATCCCGCCAACCGCGTTGGTGCCCTGAATGTGCGAGTTGTCATAAACCTCTATCCGTTCAGGCGGTGCATCAAGGTCAAACGCTTCAGCCACGCCGCGCAACAGCTTGGCCTGCGTCGCACTTTCTGACATGCGACGCGCCAGTGACTCCCGCGCGTTGCGCAAGGCACCAGCAACCAGTTCCTGTTTCTCGCCGCGCTGAGGGACAAGGATTTCAACCTTGCGACCGGCCTTCTCGGTCAATGCGTCCTGCATCAGATCGGCGTTTTCGATTGCATCCGACAGGATCAACTGCCGGGGCGGTTCCTTGTTGTCGTAGAACTGGCCCAGAAACGCCTCCATCACCTCGGCGGGCGATACATCCGCCCCGACCCGAGGGTAGAAATCCTTGTTTCCCCAGTTCTGGTTGGCGCGGATAAAGAACACCTGCACGCAAGCCTGACCGCTGTCCATATACAGACCGATCACATCCGCCTCGGTCACGCTGCGCGGGTTGATCCCCTGAGACGTCTGCACCTGCGTCAATGCCCGGATGCGATCACGCAGACTGGCGGCGCGCTCAAACTCCATCGCCTCGGACGCGGCCATCATCTGGTCGGCCAACTCCTCCTGCACCTTGGTCGAGCGACCAGACAGGAACCGTTCCGCATCCTTGACGCTTTCGCGGTAATCGCTTTCCGAAATCAGTCCGACGCACGGCCCCGAACAGCGCTTGATCTGATACAACAAGCAAGGGCGCGTCCGGCTGTCGAACATGGAATCCGAGCAGTTGCGCAGCAGGAACGCCTTTTGCAACTGGTTCAGTGTCCGGTTCACCGCGCCCGCGCTGGCAAAAGGACCAAAATACGCGCCCTTTTCCTTCTTGGCCCCGCGGTGTTTTTTGATCTGTGGAAAGGCGTGATCTTTTGCCACCAGAATGTTCGGGAAACTTTTGTCGTCGCGCAGCAGCACGTTGTATTTGGGCTTGAGCTGCTTGATCAGGTTCTGCTCTAGCAGCAGCGCCTCGGTCTCGGTCCGGGTGGTCAGAAACATCATCGAGGCGGTCGCGGCGATCATCTTCTCGATCCGCCCCGAATGGCCGGGCCGCGTATAGTTCGATACCCGCGCCTTGAGGTTGCGCGCCTTGCCCACGTACAGAACCCGGCTGTCCGCATCCAGCATCCGGTAAACGCCCGGAGAATTGTCCAGCGTTTTCACGTAGCGCTGTATACATTCGTATCCAGTGCCCTGTCTTTCGAGGTTCGATTCGTTCTGGGTGGTCATGAGCCTGAAATATGATTCCCTGACCATGGCTGCAATCTTGTGCGTCTCAGATCAAGAGAAAACAAATCCACGGTTTCTGTGGATAACTATGAAGATAAGTTTCTGAGGATCTCGATTTTCCCTTAATTCATTAAGGATTCCTTGTTTTGCCCAAAAAATAGGCGATATATTAAGATGTTGTTTTCAAACGTTATTTTTTCAAGCGCGTGACAAGTGTATGAAAAAAAAGACAATTTTGTAACGCGTTGGTAACAGAAATGCGAGCGGTGCAAAACTTGCGTCAGAGATGCTTATTCCAGCCCCAAAACGTCCGGTGTTTGCCAAGCAAGATGCTGCCCGCCGTCCACGCATAATAGCTGTCCTGTCACGGCCGGCGCGTCCAGAAAATACCCCAGGGCCGCAGTGATATCCGACGGGTTTGCGCCACGTTCCAGCACGGTATTGGCGCGTTGCGCCTTGAAATGATCTTCGCTTTGCCTGTGGCCCTGCATCGTCGGGCCGGGGCCGATGGCATTGACGCGGATTGCAGGGGTCAGCGCCTGCGCCGCCGTGCGGGTCAGCGCCCACAGACCCATCTTGGCAATGGTATAAGACATGAACTCGGGCGTCAGCTTGCGGACGCGCATGTCGACCATGTTAACGATCAGCCCAACCGCGACGGGTTCACCTGCGTCGTCGGTATCCGGCTCTAGACCCTGATCTGCCATCGCCTGAGTCAGAACGAACGGCGCGCGCAGATTGCTGTCCAGATGCCGGTCCCAGCTTTCACGGGTGGCCGTATGGATGTTGTCATATTCAAAGATCGAGGCGTTGTTGATCAAACATGTGATCGGCCCACCCAAAGCCTCGGCCGCGCGTGGCAGTAGGGTCTGGACCTGTGCCTCATCCAGCAGGTCAGCCTGCAACGAAACCGCCGTGCGGCCCATTGCCTGAACCTCGGACACGACCTCAGCCGCCGGATCAGCGGATGTCGCGTAGTGAACGGCGACATCATACCCGCGTTTCGCCAGGTACAGCGCCATTGCTCGGCCAAGACGAATTCCAGCACCAGTTACCAACGCTCGGGTCATGAAAGCTCCCTCTCAGTCAAATCACGCCAACAGAGAGATGACGTAGACCCCGTACAGCAGAGTCAACAACAGACCCCACCCACGCGTGATGTCCTTTTTGAAGAACACAAACGGGATCAGCAACAGCGATGCGCCCAACATGACCCATAGATCAAACTGCAGGAATTCCGGGTCGACCGGAATAGGACCGACCAATGTGGCGATCCCCACGATGGCCAGCAGGTTGAACATGTTCGAGCCGATCACGTTGCCCAACGCGACGTCTGCCTGACGGCGCAGAGCCGCCATCACGGTCGTCGCCAGCTCTGGCAGAGACGTGCCGACAGCCACCAGCGTCAGGCCGATCACAGTCTCGGTCACACCGTAGGTGCGTGCTATGACCGTTGCGTTATCCACCAGCAGATGCGCACCCATCGGCAAGCCGATCAACCCCAGAACCAGATAAATCGAAATCTTCCAATACGGCATGTTCGGGTCGGCTTCTTCCAGCCCGTCCAGTTCGTCGTTATCTTCGCACGGCTGACCGCAGGCTTTGCGATGCGCGTGAGCCTCGCGGAACGCATTCCACAGAACAAGACCAAGTGCAGCCAGCAGGATCGCCCCGCTATACAGGTTGAATATGCCGCAGAACGCCAGCCCGATGAAAAGAACCGAGGCCAACAACATGAAGACATAGTTCTTGCGGCTATCGCATTCGCTGGTGTGCAGCGTGGCCAACAGAGCAGGCAGGCCCAGCACCAGAAGGATGTTGGCCGTGTTCGACCCCACCACGTTGCCCAGCGCGATCCCCGGCGCATTTTCCTTGATGGCGCTGATCGCGATCAATAGCTCTGGGGCCGAGGTGCCGAAGGCAACGATTGTCAGACTGACGATCAGCGCGGGCACACCCAGACGCAGGCTCAGGTTCACCGCACCGCGCACCAGTGCATCACCCGCCAATAGCAGGATCAGCAGCCCGAGGCCGGAAAGCAGCCATGCCGTCATGTACGGCCTCCTTTTTCGCAGGCGCAGGGGCCTTTGCCGATCCTGAACCGCCCGCAGCGCGGGCATCTTGAAGACTGCAACCTCTGCTGTCCCGGAAAGCGCAGCTTTCCGAACATTGCCAGGACACCCATAGCAATCAGAAAGAGGGTTACGATCTTGATAATCACGTTACAAACCGAAACGCGCGTAGGCCGCGCGCTCCTCAAGGCCGGCAATCGCATCCTGCGCCAGTGACGCCCCGAACCGGGACCAGAGCGGCTTGCGAAGACCGTAGCGACGGAACTTTACCTTGTCGCCAAACCGCTCCTGCATCTTGGGCTTAAGGTGGGCGATACCGTCGATCAACCCCAAGTCCTGCGCACGCCGGGCCAACCAGACCTCACCAGTGAACAGGTCCTCATTTTCATCCAGCTTTGCACCACGACGTGTTTTCACATGGGCGATGAAGTTGTCGTGAATATCGGCCAGCAACCTTTCCAGCCGCGCGACATCCTCTTTCTTTTCCGGAGAAAACGGATCCAGCATGGATTTTGACTGCCCGGCCGTATGGACGCGACGTTCGATTCCCTGACGTTTCAGCAACACATGCGCCCCGAACCCGGACGAGATCACCCCGATCGAGCCTAGTACTGAGCTGTCGTCTGCGTAAATCTCATCGGCCGCCGCTGCCAGCCAATACCCGCCCGAGGCGGCGACATCCTCGACAAACGCAATGACCGGCACGTTCAGTTCCTCGGACAAGCGCCGTATGCGGGCGCCAATCAACGAGCTTTGAACCGGCGATCCTCCGGGCGAGTTGATCTCAAGCGCCACCGCAGAGGGTTTTCCTTTGCGAAAGGCTTTCTCAAGCACCGGGGCAAGCGAGGTATCAGACATCGACGCACGTCCGGCCATTCCGATGGCACCGGACAAACGCACAACGGCGACGCTGGGTTGTTTTTTGAGAAACGGCAGGCTGAGTTTCATGGATGCCGATGTAGAGTGCAGCCAACCGGTAAACAAGGGACCGCTGCGGCCTAATACGCGACGTGAACCAAATTCCCACACATGAAGGGCAAAAATGCAACGCCGCGGATCACCTAGCTGCGGATGCGCCAGCCCGTTTTGAAAATCCATCCGATGATACCCAGACAGATGCCCGTGAACGCCAAAATAGCCAAAAGGCTGAACCCGATGGGAACATCAGCAAGCCCGTAGAACGACCAGCGGAACCCGGAAATCAGATAGACCACCGGATTGAACAGGGTGATCGTCTGCCACACCGGAGGCAGCATCGAAATCGAATAGAATGTACCGCCCAGAAAGATCAGCGGCGTCACCACCAATTGCGGGACCAGCGACATCTGCTCAAAATTGCTGGCCCAGATGCCGATAATGAACCCCAGCAACGAAAAGCTAAGGCACGTCAAAACCAGAAACGACACCATCGCCAAAGGGTGCTCGATCCTCAGATCCACGAAGAACGAGGCGGTGATCAGGATCACCACCCCCACGAACAAAGCCTTGGTCGCCGCCGCCCCGACATAGCCGATCACGATCTCGATAAAGTTCACGGGGGCTGACAGCAGTTCGTAAATCGTGCCGAGGAACTTTGGGAAATAAATGCCAAACGACGCGTTCGAGATCGACAGCATCACCACTGACAGCATGATCAGCCCCGGCACGATGAACGCACCGTAGGACACGCCCTCGACCTCTTGGATACGGCTGCCGATAGCGGTGCCGAAAACCACGAAATACAGCGAAGTGGACAGGACCGGAGACAGAAAGCTCTGCGCCAGTGTGCGAAAGAACCGGGCCATTTCAAACCGGTAAATGGCGGCGACGGCGGACCAGTTCATGCGGGGGCTCCGGACACTAGATTGACAAAAATTTCCTCAAGGCTCGATTGACGGGTCTGTACGTCGCGCAAAACCAATCCCGCCTGCGCCACGTCGTTCAGAAGCGTTGTGATGCCCGTTCTGTCAGCGTGGATATCATAAGTGTAGACCAGCGAGTCGCCGTTCCCGTTCAGGGTCAGATTATGCTCGGCCAGGCTTTCGGGGATGGTTTGGATGGGTTCCGTCAACATGACCTCGATCTGCTTTTTGCCCATCTGGGCCATCAGCGTGTCCTTGTCCTGCACCAGCAGCAGCTCACCCTTGTCGATCACACCCACGCGGTCGGCGATGGCCTCGGCCTCTTCGATGTAATGCGTGGTCAGGATGATGGTGACGCCCGCTTGCTTCAGCTCGGCCACGATTTCCCACATGTCTTTGCGCAGCTCAACATCAACACCGGCTGTGGGCTCGTCCAGAAACAACACGCGCGGCTCATGAGCCAGCGCCTTGGCAATTAGCACGCGGCGCTTCATACCGCCCGACAATTCCTTGATCGCGTTCTTGCGCTTGTCCCACAAGGATAGCTTGCGCAGGATTTCCTCGATCCGAGCACTATCCGCGCCATACCCGAACAACCCGCGCGAAAACCGCACCGTATTCCAGACTTTCTCGAACGGCTCCAACGCGATCTCTTGCGGAACCAGCCCGATCATACGACGGGCGGCCCGAAACTCGGTCTGGATATCATGCCCGCCCACCGTCACGGACCCAGAGGTCGGAGTCGTGATCCCGCAAACTGTGGAAATCAGAGTCGTCTTGCCCGCTCCGTTTGGTCCTAGCAGCGCAAGGATCTCTCCTTCTTCAATATCCAAAGAGACGCCCTTCAGCGCCTCGAAACCGTCAGCATAAGATTTGCGCAAGTCCCTGATGGACAGAATTGGTGCCATTCACTTTCCCCGTTCTGGCGGGGACATTACCCCGGCGAACCGACACAGAACAGGCCCATTCCGCACAGGACCCTGCGCATTTTTGTTCGCGTCAAAACTCTCAAGTTGGCCCGGCATTGCGCAATTCGGCAATTCGCTTCTGGATCAGCTCGGCATGCAGCCGGGCGTCATATTGCCCCTGCCGGTAAGCAGCCGGCAAACGCAATGCAGCCAAACGCTCATCCAGTTCACTCAAGTGCGACTGCATCGTATCCAGTTCGGCGTCGCTTGGATCATTGGCCAACTCCAGCTCGATCTCACGGATTTCGGGGTAATGCTGCCAAACGCGCCAGCGCATCGCGTAGGCATAGGCAAACGGCAGCAGCCGCATCAGCGGAACCACGATAAAGAAAAATGGCAACAACAACAGCAATACCCGGTTGATCTGAGCGGCAATCCAGTAAGGCAACCAGTTGTGCCAGGTGGACGGCCCCTCCAGGATCAATTGCCGCGCCGTATTGCTGACATTCAAGCCAGTGCCTTCAATGCTTGGAAAAACGCCCGGATCGGTGATTATGCCGCGCGCCCGATGCAGCTCGATCGCGGCCATTGTCAGACGATTGACCAACGCAGGGTGTAGATCAGGCCGGACAACAAGCCTGGCCTCAATTGCGATCAGATCGACTGGCCGAGGCGGCAGCACCGGGTCCAGTGACATCCCGCCCGCCGGAACAGAGACCACAGTGGCATAGGCCAGACGCCTCGAAATCGCCTGAACATGGGTCAGGTCCAACACCCTCAACCCGGGTTCCTCGTAGGCTGCTTTCAGGTAAGGAGCTTCGATCGGCGCAACATACACCGCGATATCCAACTCTCCGCCCAACAGGGCAGTGGCGGCCTCAGCATAAGGGATCGAAAAATGTTCGTTGTCCTCCTCGGCCAACCCGACGGCACGCTCGAAATCCCGAAACGCGGCCGCCGTGCCCGACCCCGGAGCACCGCTGTTGATCCGCAACCCGGACCATAAGGCGGGATTGCGCGGGATGGCTGCACCCTCGTTCACCAAAAAGACGACCGGCTCAAAAAACACGGCGCCGACGGCCTCTGCCACGGCAGGGTCCACCTTTATTCCGCCCTGCAGAAAGGCCGCATCCACATCGCCGGCCTCCAGTAGCCCAGCATTGTCGACTGACCCGGCTGTTTCGAGAATCTCAAGGCGGATACCATCTCGTGCCAAAATCTCTGCATAGTCCTGCGCCACGGTCTCATAGGCACCACCCGCGGGTCCTGCTGCCAGCACAATGGTATTTGGCGGGTGCAGACGCGAAAGTATGACCGCCAAGACTGCCAGCGTGACAACACTGCCGAAAAGGATCCACAACCGCATCCGAGCCTCACTCTACGCACCGCAAGGAACGCTAGAGGGCGCATAACCATCTTGCAAGTCGCGAAAATCCGGTCTTGCATTTCCAAGGCAGCCCCGGAAACCTGCGTCAATCAAAGGAGGCAACATGCTGCACGGAACCCGGATCATCGAGATCGAAGGCTTGGGCCCTGGCCCGTTCGCGGCCATGCTGCTGGCCGACCTTGGTGCGGATGTCGTAACCATCCACCGCAAGGGCCAGCCTATGACTCCCGGAATGCCCGAGACGTCCGTTCTGGATCGCGGGAAACGGTCCATAGACCTGAACCTCAAGGACGCAGCCGATCTTGAAATCGCCCGACGCCTGATTTCATCAGCCGACGCACTGATCGAAGGCTTCCGCCCTGGCGTGATGGAAAAGCTCGGCCTCAGCCCCGAGACGTGCCACTCCCTCAACCCCAAACTGGTCTATGGCCGAATGACGGGCTGGGGACAGGACAGCCCCCTATCGGATAGGGCCGGCCACGACCTGAACTATATCGCAATGTCCGGCGCGCTCTGGTACGCCTCGGCAGCAGGGCAGGTACCACAGACGCCGGCAACATTGGTGGGCGATATCGGTGGCGGCGCGATGTACCTTGTCACAGGCATACTGGCCGGCCTGATCAACGCACAGCGTACAGGTCAAGGAACCGTCGTCGATGCCGCAATCTATGACGGCTCGGCGCATATGATGAACCTGCTCATGAGCATGCGTCAAACCGGCAACTTGTCAGAAACCCGCGGCCACAGCCTGCTGGACGGCCCCCATTGGAGCCGCACCTATACCTGCGCCGATGGCGAGTTCATCACGGTGCAATGCCTCGAACCAAAATTCTACGCTGAGTTCCTCAAAACGCTGGGGCTGTCACAGGATCCTGACTTCAATAAACAATACGACCCCAACCTGTGGCCACAGCTCACCGCGCGCCTGACTGAAATTTTCGTCCAACACCCCCGCGACCACTGGGCGGCGCTTTTCCATGAAACCGACGCCTGCGTCGCACCTGTCCTCAGCCCCGAACAGGCCCAGTCTCATCCCATGAACAAAGCGCGCCAGACGTGGCAGGACATCGAAGGAGACCTCCAGGCCGCCGCAGCACCGCGCTTTTCAAACCACGTATGGCAACCAAAACCCAGCCCGTCACGCGGAGAACACCGCTCAGAGATTCTGGACGAGCTCAACCAAAAGCGCTGATCCGCCCCTTCATCTGGCTAAAAATATCCCGGGGGATGAATTGGCCGCAGGCCAAGAAGGGGGCTGGCCCCCTTCCACCAGCTTACCGCGATCGTACCGTATCAATCATCAACTGTACGTTCTCAGGATCTGCATCCGGCGTGATCCCATGCCCAAGATTGAAAATATGCGGCCCTTTGGAAAAGGCCTCGACGATCTTGTGCGTCTCATCCACCAAAGCCTGCCCGCCCGTCACCATGTGGGACGAGGCCAGATTGCCCTGCACACAGCCGTCCACCTGCACGTGATCGGCCGCCCAGTCAGGCGAGACCGAGTTATCCAAGGCCACGCAGTCTACACCGGTCGCCTTGGCGAACCCGATATACCCATCCCCGGCCTCGCGTGGGAAACCGATCACCGGAATGCCCGGATGACGTTGCTTGATCGCCTGCGTAATCACACGGCATGGCTCAACTGCGTATTTCTGGAACGCGTCCCCCTTCAAAGACCCAGCCCAGCTATCAAATATCTTGACCACCTCGGCTCCGGCCTCAATCTGGGCCGAGAGGTACTCGATCGTCGCCAGCGTAATCCGCTCCAGCAGCGCCTCGAACAGTGCCACATTCCCTTCACGCAGGGCATGCGCTGGCCCCTGATCCGGCGTACCGCGCCCGGCGATCATATAGGTGGCTACCGTCCACGGTGCACCTGCGAACCCGATCAGAGTCGTCTCGGACGGCAATTCCCGTGACAAGATTCTCACGGTCTCATAAACCGGAGAAAGCGTCTCGTGGATCGCGTCCACGGGCTTCAGCGCATCAAATTCCGCTTGCTGGGTGATGGTCGACAGACGTGGCCCCTCGCCGGTCACGAACCACAGATCAGCGCCCAGCGCTTGCGGCACAAGCAGGATATCGGCAAACAGGATCGCCGCGTCGAACCCATAGCGGCGGATCGGCTGCAAGGTGACCTCTGCCGCCAGTTCCGGGTTATAGCACAGGGACAGAAAGTCCCCCGCCTGTGCTCGCGTCGCGCGATATTCAGGCAGATACCGCCCGGCCTGACGCATCATCCAGATCGGCGGCACATCCTGCACCTCACCCGCCAGCGCCCGCAGCAGTTTCTTTGTCTCGGCCATGTCTGCCCCCAATCATCAGGTTTGCGCCACGGGTCGGCCCTCAGTGGCAATTTGTCAAGCTCTGCCCCCATTGTCAGGGCAATGTGACGCGACTAAAGCTGAGCGTATGACACTGACCCTGCCCTCTCCCGCTTCACCACTGAAAATCGGCACCCGTGGATCGCCTCTGGCGCTGGCACAAGCCTATGAGACGCGGCAGCGACTGGGCGCGGCGTTCGACCTACCGGATGAGGCCTTCGAGATCGTGGTCATCAAGACCACAGGCGACAACCGCGCCATGATTGACGCGGACCGCCCGTTGAAAGAGATCGGCAACAAGGGGCTGTTCACCAAGGAAATCGAAGAGGCGATGCTGCGTGGCGAGATCGACATCGCGGTGCATTCGACCAAGGACATGCCTGTGGAACAACCCGCAGGGCTGGTGCTGGACACATTCCTGCCGCGCGAGGATGTGCGCGACGCCTTCATCTCGCCCAGCCTCAGTTCTATCCATGACCTGCCGCGGAGCGCGGTGGTCGGTACGTCATCGCTGCGCCGTCGGGCACAGTTGTTGAACCGGCGGCCTGATCTAAAGGTCGTTGAATTTCGCGGCAATGTGCAGACCCGCCTCAAGAAACTGGCCGACGGCGTGGCCGATTGCACCTTTCTGGCCATGGCCGGTATCCGCCGCCTGAACATGGACGACGTTCCCGCCACCGCCATTGCGCCCGAAGACATGCTGCCCGCTATCGCCCAAGGCACTATCGGCATCGAACGCCGCAGCGACGATTCCCGCGCAGCTTGTATGCTCGAAGCAATCCACCACGCGGAAACCGGGCAGCGACTGGCCGCCGAACGCGCGCTGCTGGCCGCGCTGGACGGCTCGTGCGAGACGCCGATCGCCGGCCTTGCCGAAATACAGGACGGCCACCTGCGCCTGCGGGGTGAGGTTCTGCGCCCGGACGGGTCCGAGGCCATCTCGGAAGTCCTCACCGGCGCGGTTGCCGATGGGCCTGAGATGGGCCGCGCCATGGCCGAAACGCTGCTGCAGAAAGCGGGTTCAGGCTTCTTTGACTGGAGAAGTTGAGAAAAATTCCGCAATGTGAACTACTTCACTGTAGGCACAGCAACAGGCTGCAAAGATACGGATACACCGATTGAGACGCCGGGCCGCTCTCGAAAAAGTCGAAAGTTTGCAAGTCCGTCCGTATTTTTAAGTGGTATTCGAGGGGGCGAGGCGCAGCCCCGGACATCCAATCAGTCAGGGCCGCTGTCATGAACTGGCAGCGGCCCGTTTCTTTGCTCCAGCTCAATCCGTTCGGGCATTGGCAATCATCTGAACCGCTTTTTCAACCGCGTGCTTGGTCTGTTGCAGGTCTGCTTCTGCCACGGCCAAGGAAGGATAGAGCTTGCCCGGCGACTTGAAGATCCCACTCGCCCGTAAGCTGTTGTTGTAAATCACGTTGCGATGTGGATCATCATGCTTTGCGCTACGGTAGTCACGGCAATCGGCGTCTGTGAAATAGATATCGAACAGGGTTTCATCGCCGCAAATCCGATGCGGAATCCCCGCGTGGTTCAATGCCTCGACCTGCATCTGCTGAAGCGCTGCTCCTGTCGCGCGCAATTGATCATAGACCCCGTCGCGTCGCAGAACCTCCATCGTTTTCAGGCCCGCGACCGAAGCCACAGGGTTGCCGGACAGGGTTCCGAGCTGCATCAGCCACCCGCCCTCGCCTACCTGATCCTTGTCGAAATGCTTCATGATCTCGGCGCTTGCGCCCAGCGCGGCCAACGGAAACCCACCGCCGATGATCTTGCCCAGCGTGCAGATATCGGGCGTCACGCCGTACTTCTCCTGCGCACCGCCATAGGCCAAGCGGAACCCAGTGACGATCTCGTCAAAGATCAGCAGGACATTGTGCTTGTCGCACAGGTCGCGCAGACCTTGCAGGTATCCGGGCAAGGGCGGGATGATCCGTTGCAAGGGTTCGACCATGATCGCGGCAATATCGTCATGTTCGTTCAGCAGGGCTGCAACGGCGTCCAGATCGTTGAACGGCGCGATCAGCATCTGTTCGGCCACACCAGCAGGTATCCCGGCGCTGTCGGGCACCGCTTGTGGAAAGTTGACCCGACGGCTGGGGGCAAGGCTCATTTGTGCTTCGGCGCTCATGCCGTGATAGCCGCCCTCGAACTTCAAAATCTTGTCGCGGCCCGTATAGGCGCGGGCCAGACGGATGGCGTACATATCCGCCTCGCCGCCCGAGGCGACAAATCGCACCTGTTCGCAGCACGGCACGGCGTCGATGATCGCCTCGGCCAGTTCGATCCCCTTGGCGTTATTGGCAAAAAAGGTCATACCCTTGGGCAGTTGCTCCAGCACCGCCTCCATCACTTCGGGGTGGCCGTGGCCCAGCAGCATTGGGCCGGAGCCGATCAGGTAGTCGATATATTCATTGCCGTCCTCATCCCAGACGCGGCTGCCCTCGCCACGGGCGATGATGATGCCGGGGTCGAAATTACCAAATCCCCTGGCGGGCAGGACTTCATTCGCACGGGCGATCCATTCGGATTGAGTGTTGATCTTGAGCATCTCAGACGATCTCCAATATCGGGGAACCAAGGACATCCGGGTCAGGGGCGACACCTAAGCCCGGACCTTCGGGCGGAGCAATACGACCGTTTTCACGGTTTGGTGAATCCGGGCAGAGGCGTGGGGCCACGTATGAGGACAGATCACAGGTGTTCAGCAACGACCCCTGCGGCGTTGAGGCAGCAAAGTGCAGCGACGCGGCAGTGACAATATCCGACCCCCAAGTGCATTCGGCGCAAATCTCGGCCCCAAGATGTACGCTCAGATCGCGCGCGCGGCGCATGGCTGAAAGCCCTCCGAATTTGGACAGTTTCAGCGCCACGGCATCCATGCAGCCCAACTGGTGCGCGCGCAGCAGCGAGCCCAGATCATGGGCGTTTTCGTCGATCTTCATCGGCAGACCGGTGGCTTGACGGACCGCGGCGCAGTCGTCCAGCGTTTTGCAGGGCTGTTCCAGCATCACATCCAGATGCGCAACCGCACGGCCTGTCCGCGTGGCCTGAAGGCGAGAAGCCCCGCAGTTCCAGTCGCCGTAAACCAACGGCTCCGGTCCCACGGCCTCGCGCACTTTGATCAGTCGTTCGGCGTCGGCCTGCCAGTCGGCTTCGACCCCCAGCTTGACCTGAAATTGGCGGATACCGGTCTGATACGCAGTTTGCGCGATCCGAGCCATCTCATCCGGGGCGACACAGGTAATCGAATGGTAGAGCGGCATGTCCTTGCGCGTGCGACCGCCCAGCAAGGCATAGACCGGCTGGCCTGTGGCTTGGCCGAACAGGTCCCAAAGCGCCAGATCAACGGCGGATTTGGCATAGCGGTGGCCGGGCAAAAAACCGTCGAGCTTGCGCATGGGCGCGTCGGCCCCGAAAGGCGACATACCGAGGATTTCCGGGGCCATTTCGGTGATCGCTGAGGGGACACCATCCGCATAGGCGGGCAAGTAGTGCGGGATCGGACAAACCTCGCCCCATCCTTTCAGGCCAGTATCCGTCTCAAGGCACAGGACATGGGTTTTGACCGTGGCGCAGGTTTTACCTTCGGCCATGTGGTAGGTCTCATGGCTGGTGAGGTCGACGGACCAGAGGGTGAGCTTGGTGATCTTCATTCCGGCCGTCCTTTGGGTGGTGATGTCGTGCAGTCAGAGGGGCCAGCCCCTCTCTTGGCCTGCGGCCAATTCACACCCCGGGATATTTTTGGCCAGATGAAGGAGCGGATCATCGCGGGACCTCGTAGGTTGCGATTGGGGGGCCGAGGGCATCTTCATCGGGGTGAACGCCGAGGCCCGGGGTTTCTGGCAGGTGGAGGTGACCGTTCGTGTTGCGGGGGCCGCGACCGCCAGCGATGTCGACGGTGATCATGTCCTGACAAGCCCAGACTGCGTGGCAGTTTTCATCGGGGATCGTGGCGGCCAGATGAAGGGCCTCGGTATCGGCCAGAACGGAACCTCCGGTCGCCATGACGAACATGTCGATCCCGTGGGCCAGTGCGATGTCGCGCATCCGGGCGGCCTTGGTCAGGCCGCCAACGCGGTTGAGTTTGATCCCGAACACCTCGGCCACACCATCGCGGGCAATGCGCGTTGCGTCTTGCAAGGTGACGAGGCTTTCATCCACGGATACCGGCGCGGCGTGGAGGCCCGCGATGGCGGCGATATCGTCGAGGGACTCGCAGGGTTGTTCAAACATCACGCTCAGCGGTTCGCAGGCTTTCATAACCCTCAGCGCCTGTTGGCGGGTCCAACCGCGGTTTACGTCATAAAGGACGATTTCACCGGGGCGGCGAATACTCTCTACATCGCGGACGCGGGCGATATCGCGTTCGACGTCTCCGCCGATTTTGACCGAATGGGCGACGTATCCCCGGCTGCGGTAGCGGTCCATGACCTTTCGGGTTTCTTCGGCGGTTTTGGCACCGACGGATGAGGCAATCGGGCGCGGTGTACGCGAGCCGCCGCCCATCAGGTCGGCAATCGGCAACCCTACCGCCTGTCCTGCAATATCCCAGCAGGCCATGTCGATCGGACTTTTGGCATAGAGGTGGCCGGGAAGCGCGGTGTCCATCGCGCGCTCAACCTCCAGAACCCTGCGCGGGTCGAGGCCCAGAACAAACGGGGCCATGGTTTCGATCCCGGCGCGGATGCCCGGGCCGTGGGCGGGCACGTAGGTGTGGCCCCAGGGTTTGCCCTCGCCCCAACCTGTCAGGCCGGTATCCGTTTCGATCTTTACCAGCGTCGCGTCGAGCGTTTCAAACTTCAGCCGTCCACCGGATAGCCAGTAGGGATGCTCTAGCGGCAGGTCGACTTGGTAGACGGTGATGGTTTTGATTTTCATAGCGCGTACTCCGCCACGGGGATGCCGAGGCTTTCAAAATCCGGGGTGACGCCTAACCCTGGCGCGTCCGAGGCGAAGAGCTTGCCGTTTCGCGACACAGCTCCGCCGATTCCAGTGGACCGGGTGTTGTAATTCATCAGGTCGGTGGTGTTTTGCAGGTAGTCTGCGGGCGTCGAGGCAGCAAAATGGGCGACCGTGGCAGAGGTGATTTCCCCACCCCATGTATCTTCAGCCACCACGGGAATGCGGTTTTCAATCAGGTAGTCGCGCACCCGCCGCGCCTTGCTGAGCCCGCCAAGATTGGACAGTTTCAGACAGCAGAACTCGGCCCCTTTGTCCGCAACGATGCGTTGCGCCATGTGCATACCCGTCAGGCACTCGTCCAGCTTCATCGGCTGTTCCGCGACTCGGCGGACCTGCTGACATTCCTCATACGTGCGGCAGGGCTGTTCGAGGATATAGTCCAGATCGCGCGTCGCCCGTGCGACCCGGATTGCATTGTCCACACGCCAGCCCTGATTGGCGTCGGCCATTGCCTTTTCGCCCGGTTGCAGCAACGGGATCGTGGCACGAATCCGGTCGATATCAGAGGCCCAATCCGCACCCACCTTGATCTGAAACTGGCGGTAGCCCTGATCGCGATAGGCGTTCATCTCGGCTACGGTTTCATCCAGCGCCTTCTGCGGCGCAACACGGTACATCGGAGCGCCATCGGTCAGCTTGCCGCCCAGCAGCATCCAGACGGGTTGATCGCACACCTGACCCAACAAATCCCAGCACGCCACGTCGAACGGTGCCTTGGCATACCCGTGCCCCTGAACCAGATGGTCCATAAGCTGTTCGATCCGTCCAACCTGTCGTGGATCCTCACCCAGTAGCTTCGGCGCGACCAGCCGTGCCAAGGCGGGCACGCCTTCGGAATGCGCGACCATGTAGTTTTCTCCACAAGGGGTGAACTCTCCACAGCCCTGCAGACCGGCATCCGTGTCGATGACCACAACCGAGGCCACCGCCACCTCAATCGCGTTGCCCGCACCCCACACATAGGCTCCGCCCACATAGGGCAGCCCGGTTTGGTAGATGCGGATGCGGGTGATCTTCATGCGGCGTCCATCCGGGGCAGATCGTCCAAACCTTCCCCTCGCCACAGAACATAGGTCAGGATCGGGCGATCGGTGGTGGCCATGGCGTGGCTTTGCCAACTGTTGTGAAGCCGGGTTTGATTGGGAACAAGATCGGCCTCGTTGCCATCGACCTTGAACCGCGCGCTGCCCGCAACGATCAGGTAAAGCTCTTCGGCCTGATGACTGTGCCAGTCATAGGTCAGACCCGCCCCCCAAAAGGCCACGTATCCCCGCAACCGGGTCGAGTGGAAGTGACCTGACGGGCCAAACAGCTCATAATAGCCATACCGGCTCAGGAAATCCGCACCGACCTCATCCTCGGTATAAGTCACTTTCCAATCGGCCAGATGTGCGGTTGCCCGGATTGCCTCGGTCAGGGCTTTGGTTGGCCCAGCGTCGGGCTCAATCGCCTGCACCAGAGGCACCGCAGGGATCGCGTTTGGTGGCACGTCAACGGCGCGCAGATCATCCGGCCAGTCTCCGAACGCGGCCAGATCGGGATGCGCGTGGTGCAACTGTTGGGCGGCTTTGAGGACATCATCCATAGTCATGGGATCACCACGATGTTGCCGGTGTGCTGTTTGGCGATAAAGGCCGCCTGCGCCTCACGCAGTTCCTCCAGAGGATATGTTGCGGCGAGGGCGGGTTTGATCTGACCCGCCTCGATATATTTCACGAGGTTCTGCATCACCTGCGGGTCAATCACGGTCGAGCCGGTGAAGGTCAGGTCGCGCAGGTAGAATGTGCGCAGGTCAAAATCCACCATCGGCCCTGCGATAGCACCGGAACAGGTATAGCGCCCACCACGTTCGAGGATGTCGATCAGGGTCGGCCAATAGGGGCCACCGACCACATCGGCGACCACGGTGATTTTTTCGTCACCCAGCGCCGCACGCAGGTTGTCAGGCGCGCGGGGCAGGATCATGTCCGGGCCAAGTTGGGCGACGTCGGCGTGTTTCGCCTCGGACGCCAGCGCAATCACCCGCGCACCGCGCCGTTTGGCCAGTTGTACCAATGCGCCTCCGACCCCGCCCGAGGCTCCGGGCACCAGAACCGTGTCTTTCGCGGTGACATTGGCGCGGGTCAGCATCCCTTCGGCTGTTGAGTAGGAACAGGAAAACGTCGCCAGTTCTGCATCCGACAGGTCAGAGGTGATCGGCACGGCATTCACGGCCAGAGTGGTGGCGTATTCGGCAAACCCTCCGTCCCGTTCCGAGCCGTAGTAGCCGGTTTTGTCCTTGTTTCCGGGGTCATCCGGGTCGCGCAGCCAGCCGTCAGTGATCACACGCTGACCGATACGGGTGGGATCAACGCCTGCACCGACGGCAACGATGTGGCCACAGATGTCGGCCCCTTGGATGCGCGGGAAGGTGATCGGGTTGCCGCCCCATGTGGGGTCTTCCTCGCCCACCTCGTCAAACGCGCCGCCTGTGGTCGCGTCGGTGACCGTTTTGGAGTACCAGCCGGATCGTGTGTTCACATCGGTGTTGTTCAGACCGCAAGCGGCGACTTTGATCAGCACCTCATGGGCCGCAGGTTCGGGGCGGGGCCAGTCTTTGTGCAGCACCATTTGCTCCAGACCACCATGGCCCATCGTGACCATGGCTTTCATTGTATCGGGCAGGGTCATTGCGCGGCCTCCATTATAGCATCAGTGCGCGGCAGCAGGCTTTGCGGATCATAAGCAGGTTCGCCCAGCACGCGGGCCGCGCGGGGTTGGCCGTGGATGACGACCTGCAATGCCGTACCGAGCGTGGCGGCCTCGGGTTTGATATAGGCGAAAGCGAGGATCTTGCCGACAGAGTGCCCATAGGCCACCGATGCGGTCGAGCCGACGACGCGGCCATCCAACATCACCGCTTCTCCGCCATGACCATCGATCTCACCATCCGGTTCGATTTCCAGATAGGCGCAAATCCACGGCAGGTCGGCGTTCAAGGTCTTATCCTTACCCAGATAGTCCTTGTCGGTACGGGCAAAGCGCAGCACGTCGGCTTCGGCCAGAGTGACCTCATTGGTCAGCTCGCCCGCGCCTTTGAACCCCTTCTCCATCCGCATCACGTTCATGGCAAAGCTGCCATAGTCGGCGATGCCGAGCGGTTCTCCGGCGGCCCAAAGTGCGGAGTAGACATCGAGGCAGGCGGCGTTGGGCATGTGCAACTCCCAGCCCAGTTCCCCGGCATAGGACATGCGGAAGGCCCAGACCTGATAACCTGCGATGTCGATTTCCTGCGCCGACAGCCAGCGGAACCCGGCATTGGTCAGATCGGCATCAGTGCAACGCGCCAAAACGTCCCGCGACCGTGGGCCGTTCAGTGACAGCGCCGACCAGTCCGCGGACAGAGCGGTGATCTGAACATCCTCATCCGCACGCTGCTGGGTCAGATGATCCAACAGGCGTTGTTCAAAGAACGCCGCACAGACCAGATAGAAGCGGTCTTCGGCCAAACGAACGATGGTCGTCTCCAACTCGATCCTGCCCCCGCGGTTCAGCATATGGGTCAGCGTGATCGAGCCAACCTTTTGCGGCATCCGGTTGGCGGTCAGCTGATCCAGCAGGGCATAGGCGTCCGGGCCGGAAACCTCGACCTTGGTAAAGGCTGTCACGTCCATGATGCCGACGCGCTCGCGCACCGCTTTGACCTCAGCCGCGACCATGTCATCGGCGGGCGTCCGGCGGAAGGAATAGTGATCGCGTTGCTCGACCCCATTGCGGGCAAACCAGCGGGGGCGTTCAAAACCGTAAACCTCCTCATGCACCGCGCCCTTGGACTTCAGCAGCTCATATAAAGGCGAGGGCTTGATCGGGCGTCCCTCTAGCCTGTTGAAATGTGGAAAGGGGATTTCGTGGCGCAGGCAGTAGTCTTCCTCGGCCTTGATCACTTGCCAGTCCTTGGTGGCATAGCTACCGAACCGGCGCGGATCGAACTCACGCATCGAGATATCGGCGGCCCCATGCACCATCCAGCGCGCCAACTCGCGCGTCAGCCCCGGCCCCCAGCCGATCCCGATCTGCGTACCGCAGCAGCACCAGTAATTCCGAACCCCCGGCGCAGGCCCGATCAAAGGGTTCCCGTCCGGCGGATGCGAAATCGCCCCATGCACGTCACGTTGAATGCCCAGCTCGGCAAAGATCGGCATCCGGTTCAGGCTTTCTTCCAGCCACGGCATCACCCGGTCATAATCCGCGTCGAACAGCCAATTTTCGTATTCCCACGGGCAATGATCATGCCAGACCGAGTTGGGGTTCTCTTTCTCATAAATCCCGATCAGACCGCGATTTTGCTCCATCCTGATATAGCCCGAGACTTTACGGTCATCGCGGATCACCGGCAGTTCGGTGTCGAGGTTTTGGAACTCGGGCACTGGTTCGGTCACGAAATAATGGTGCGTCATCGAGGTCATCGGCAGTTGCAGCCCCGACCATTCGCCCATCTGACGCGCATAGGTGCCGCTCGCGTTCACCACATGCTCGCAGGTGATGGTGCCCTGTTCGGTTTCCACCACCCATTCATCGTTCTCGGCCTGCGTGATGTTGGTGGCGCGACAGTTGCGGAAGATGCGGACGCCTTTCTGACGTGCACCAGCCGCCATTGCCATAGTCACATTGGTCGGGTCCACGTGGCCGTCATCCGGCGTGTGCAGCGCACCCAACACTCCATCTAAATTGTAAAACGGGTGCAGCTCGGCCACCTTTTCAGGCCCGACAAGTTCGATGTTGAACCCCAGCGAGCGACCCACCGAGAGGGTGTGGCGCAACCAGTCCATCTCATCCTCGGTATAGGCCAGACGGAACGAGCCACAGCCATGCCATGTCACCGGCTGGCCCGTCTCGGCCTCCAATGCGCCAGAATACAGGCCAATGTTGTAGTCCACGCATTTGCCCAGCCCAAAGCTCGAGGTCGAATGCGTGATCTGCCCTGCCGCGTGCCAAGTGCTACCGCTGGTCAGCTCGGCCTTTTCCAGCAGGACGGTGTCTTCGCCCCAGCCTTCATGCGCCAGATGATAGGCCAGACCGACTCCCATGACGCCGCCTCCGACGATGACCACGCGGGTGTGGGCGGGCAATTTCTTCTCGGACATGACATTTCCTCTTCCCGAGTCGCTTTTCTGCTCGACAGGCTAATTCCACATTTGTACCATCGTCAATCATGAATGACACAAATGTATCATCAATCGTTCTCGACCGCCTCACCGAAGAGTGGGACGCCCTGACGCCCGAGGCGCAGAAGGCCGCGCGCTATGTGCTGGAAAACCCAACAGACGTTGGGGTTTCCACCGTGCGCGAGATTGCCGAGGCCGCGAAGGTCAAGCCCAACACCTTTGTCCGCATGGCCCGGCAAGTAGGCTTTGAAGGCTATGAGGATTTCCGCGCCCCGTTCCGCGATGCGATTCGGCAAGGTGGCGTGTCCTTCCCCGATCGCGCCCGCTGGTTGCAGGATATCGGAAAATCGGGCGAGTTGGGCGGGCTTTACGCCGATATGGTCGGTGCCGCGATCCGCAATATCGAGGAAACCTTTGCCGGGATAGATGCGGCCCGCCTGAAGGCCGCTGCCGAAGATATCTGGAAATGCCGCCAAATCTTCACACTGGGCGTCGGCGTGAACAACGCGAACGCCCGCAATTTCACCTATCTTGCGTCAACAGGAATGAAGCAGTTCCACGCCATCCCTCGCCCCGGATCGACCCCTGTGGACGATCTGGCCTGGGCCGATGAACAGGACGTGCTGATTGCCATCACCTGCCACCCCTATCGGACCGAGGTGATCGACGCGATCAAACTGGCCCGACAACAGGGGCTGACTGTGGTGGGCATCTCGGACAGCCCGGCCAGTCCGGTCATTCTGAACGCGCAGCACGGCTTTGTCGTGGCCGCCGATACGCCGCAATTCTTCCCCTCGTCCGTTTCGACCATCGCTTTGCTGGAAACGCTGCTGTCCTTTGTGGTGGCCGTGTCCAGCGACGAAATCGTCGAGCGGGTGGATCGGTTTCACCAACGCAGACACCAACTTGGCCTCTACGCGGAGGAGCCTGAATGAACGCCCCCCTCACCCACTCACTGGACGCGCGCTATTATACCGATCCCGCGATCTTCGCGCAGGAAATGCAGGGGCTTCTGGCCCGAACATGGCAATTCGCCGGTCACGTGGCACAGGTGCGTGAACCGGGCGACTATTTCGCGTTCGAGATCGCGGGGCAAAACCTGTTCTGCATCCGGGGCCGCGACGGTGAAATCCGCACCTTCTACAACGTCTGCCAACACCGCGCCCATGAGATGGTCAGCGGCGCAGGCAATACCCGCGTTGTCGTCTGCCCGTATCACGCGTGGACCTATGAGCTGACAGGCCAGTTGCGCGCCGGGCCGAATATCAAATCGGTTCCCGGTTTCGACCGCAGCGCGATCTGCCTGACCTCGGTGCGGACCGAAGTGTTCAACGGCTTCATCTTCGTCAACCTCGATGATGACGCAGCACCCATGGATGAATGGTACCCCGGCGTGCGCGAGGAAATCCGCGCCTTTATCCCGCATATTGACGATCTGGAACCGCTGGAGTGGGTGGAAATCCAAGAAAACTGCAACTGGAAGGTCAGTATCGAGAACTACTCGGAATGCTATCACTGCCCGACCAACCACCCGACCTTCGCCGAAGGTGTTGTCAAGCCCGAGACATATGACATTCAGCCCGACGCCAGCGGCGGTTACGTCCTGCGGCACACGACCGAGTGTCAGAGCCTCGACAAGATGACCTATCCCATCGACATGTCTGTGCCGCACGCGGGCGACTATCAGTCGTGGTTCCTGTGGCCGATGTTCTCATTTCAGTGCTACCCCGGCAACGTACTGAACACCTATCACTGGCGCGCACATGACGCCGATCACTGCACCGTCTGGCGCGGCTGGTACACCGAGGGTGGATCCGAAAGCGCCGTGATCCGGCAACTGGCCGTGCAAGACCGTGAAACCACCGTGGAAGAAGATATCCGTCTGGTGGAATCCGTTCATCGCGGCCTGAAATCCCGCGGCTATCGTCCCGGACCATTGGTCTTGGACCCCGGTTGTGGTGTGATGTCGGAACACTCGATCGCCCGGCTGCAACAATGGATGCGCGAGGCCGTGGACTGACGTCCCGCGCAAGCGACCGAAACCCGAAAAGCAGAGGATAAAATGGCAGATATTTTCGACGAAGACCTGTTCCTGAAAGGGTTGGAACAACGCAAAGGCACTCTGGGCGCGGAATATGTCGAGAAGAATCTGGCCGCAGCCGATGACTTCACCCGCCCGTTTCAAGAGGCCATGACCGCATGGTGCTGGGGCTTTGGCTGGGGCGATGACGTGATCGACGCCAAGACACGGTCGATGATGAACCTGTCGATGATCGGCGCATTGGGCAAGATGCATGAATGGGAAATCCACTGCAAAGGCGCGATCAACAACGGTGTATCCCCCGAAGAAATCCGCGCCATCATTCACGTGATCGGCATTTACTGCGGCGTCCCGCAGGCGTTGGAATGCTTCCGCGTCGCACGCAAGGTTCTGGGATACACTTAACCGACCCGACACGCGGCAGGTCCTGCACAACTCACCGGGTCACGACGACCCCGTGCTTAAACTGCCGGTAATGCCAGCCTCGCAAAAGCTTAGCAGGTTCTCGATCACGTCCTCTGCCTCGGGTCCACCTTCGGACCCGGACAGGGCTGAAATACGCCAGTCGGACGTACACAAAGCCAACATCGCAGACACCGCATAGACCAACGACGCGGACACACGGTTTGGGTCAGCGTTGGGGAACCGCGCACACAACGCCTGAACCGCGAAGGATGCGGCGGGATCGAAATGCACCTTTGCCAGCGCCCGCCAGCGCGTATCCGCGGAAACCATCGCCACGATACGCGCGTAAGCCAACCATTGCGGATCACCGCCGAATGCGCGCGTGATCAGCGGCAGCATATAGGCCGCGACAAAGTCCCTGACCCGCCAATCCTGACCCTCCAGCGCCTTGATCGCAGCAAGGCGTTCTTCGGACAGAACAGAGGCCCGGCGCGCGACGATCCGCTCAAACAATTCTTCTTTTGGGCCGCCGTGAAAATTCACATTCGCCTTCTGAACCTGCGCCCGTCCCGCGATGTCTCGAATCGATGCGCCCTCGAATCCCCGTTCGGAAAAAACCTGCTCTGCCGCATCCAGGATTCGCTCTCGCGCAGCTACGGATCGCTGCGACGGCGCCCTTTTTCTTTCTTTTACAGCGTGTTGTGACATCTCAAAAATCAGTTTGCCTTATTTAGAACGATCGTTCAAGGTAAATGACGTCGCAGGAGGAGAGACGCATGGAGCAGGTGCAGTTGGGAGCGGGCCAACCGGTAAAGGTGAAGGCCCGCCCGGAAGATAGTTTTGCACTGATCGGGGCCGGGCCCATGGGTCTTGCGATGGCAAAAACGCTCATCGAGCAGGGCGTGCCGTTTCAAGGATTTGAACTGGCAGATGACGTGGGCGGTCTGTGGAACATTGATGCACCTCGGTCCACGATGTACGAGACCGCCCACCTCATTTCTTCAAAACGCATGACCGAATTCGCAGATTTCCCAATGCTTGAGGAAACGGCTGAATATCCGTCACACCGCGAATTGAAGACCTATTTTCAGGACTTCGCCAACGCGTTCGATTTGTATCAGCACTTCCATTTCGGAGCCGAGGTCCTGAGCACCACGCCGCTGGACAAAGGCGGGTGGGAAGTCCGCTGGCGCGACTCGTCCGGCACCGAGCAGACACAACAATTCGCGGGCGTTCTGATCGCCAACGGTACCCTGTCGGAACCCAACATGCCAGAGTTTGAGGGCACGTTCACCGGCGAGTTCATTCACGCTTCGCACTACCGCTATCCAACCCAATTCGCGGGCAAAAGGGTTCTGGTCATCGGTGCAGGAAACTCGGGCTGTGATATTGCCGTGGATGCGATCCACCACGGCGTTTCCTGCGACATTTCCATGCGTCGCGGATATTACTTTGTTCCGAAATATGTATTCGGCAAACCCGCTGACACAATGGGCGGAAAAATCCGTCTTCCGATGTGGCTGAAGCGCAAGGTGGATAGCGCAATTCTAAAGTGGTTCGTGGGAAACCCTCAGAAATACGGGTTTCCAAAACCGGATTACGAGCTGTACGAATCCCACCCCGTCGTGAATTCGCTTATCCTGTTCCACGCTGGGCATGGCGACCTGACAGTGCGCCCTGACATTGCGCGATTTGAAGGCAAAACCGTCCACTTCCGCGATGGCAGTTCGGCCGAGTACGACATGGTTCTGGCGGCGACCGGCTACAAGCTGCACTACCCATTCATCGACAAATCGCTTCTGAACTGGAAAGGGGACGCGCCGCATCTTTATCTGAACTGCATGCATCCTGAACGGGATGACGTGTTTGTTTTGGGCATGGTCGAGGCGTCCGGGCTGGGCTGGCAGGGCCGACACGAGCAGGCCGAAATGATCGCCAGATATATTGCCGGGCTGCGGTCTGGAAACACGGCAGCACAGGCGATCCGTGCGACCAAGGCCGAAGGGTTTGAACGGGCAACGGGCGGCATGAACTATATCGACCTGCCCCGCATGGCCTACTACGTCGACAAGGCAACCTATCGGCGCGAAGTGACGGGCCAGATCGCAGCTCTCAGGGCGGCGGAAAGATGAAGGGGATCGACCAGGTCGCGCTGAACTTTGACGCGGGCAACCTGAGGCTTTTGAACGCCATCCTTGCCGTTGTCATGTTTTCCATCGCGCTGGACCTTCGGCTTGATGACTTTCGACGGGTAGCGCGGGGGCCCAAACCCCTGATCGTCGGACTGACTTCGCAGTTCATCATTTTGCCGGCCCTGACATTCCTGATGATCGTCGCGTTGAAACCCATGCCCTCTGTCGCGATGGGGCTTATACTTGTCGCGGCCTGTCCCGGTGGGAACATCTCGAATTTCATGACCCATCGCGCAAAGGGCAATGTCGCGCTATCTGTGTCGATGACGGCCTTCGCAACCGTCGCAGCGATCATCGTCACACCGGCAAATATCGCGTTTTGGGGCAACCTCTATGGCCCGACCCGTGAAATCCTGCAACGCACAGAGATCGACCCGGTCGCAGTGGCCATCACCGTGGGGTTCATGCTGATCCTGCCGCTGATCCTTGGAATGATCGTCAATGCACGCTTTACACGGTTCGCCAATCGCATTCGCCGGCCCATGCAGTGGCTGTCTATGGCCATCTTCGTTGCCTTCATCGTCGTGGCGCTTGCCGCGAACTGGGACAACTTCCTTCAGTTTGCCGGGGCGATCGTCGGGCTGGTGATCCTTCACAATGCGTTGGCCTTTCTGGGCGGTTATTTCACCGCCACCGCAGCCGGCCTGTCCGAGCGTGATCGCCGCTCCGTTACGATCGAGACCGGAATTCAGAACTCGGGGCTGGGGCTGATCCTGATCTTCGCCTTCTTCGGCGGCTTGGGTGGTATGGCCGTTGCTGCCGCGCTGTGGGGGATATGGCATGCAATATCAGGGATCGCCCTTGCCGCGTTTTTTGCCAGACGAGAGATACCGCAATGAACCGGATTCTGATCACCGGTGCCGCCGGAACCATCGGAACGGCGTTGCTGCGCCGTCTTGGGCCCCATTCCGATATTGAGGTCATCTCCACCGACATTCGGGAACCGTCCGACCTGCCAGCAAACACGCGGTTCAGAAAGATGGACGTGACGGGAAGCGACCCACAATCCGTTATCGTTGAAGAACGTCCTGACACGATTGTTCACCTTGCCTCGATTGTGACACCCGGGCCGGACTCGACCCGCGAATTGGAATACAGGGTCGATGTCGAAGGCACGCGCAATGTGCTGCACGCGGCCATCGGTGCAGGCACCCAGCGGTTTGTGGTGACGTCATCCGGTGCGGCTTACGGGTATCACCCGGACAACCCCGTTCCACTAAAAGAAACCGATGCGATACGCGGCAATCCCGAATTCGCCTATTCCTGGCACAAACGTTTGGTCGAAGAGATGCTGGCAGAGGCCAGACACACCGCGCCGGATTTGGAACAAGTCGTCCTGCGTGTCGGCACGGTGCTTGGCGCAAACATAGAGAACCAAATCACCGCCCTGTTCCGCAAGCCTCGGCTTTTGGGCCTCACGGGATCGGACAGCCCGTTTGTCTTTATCTGGGACAGGGATCTGGCGGAGATTCTGTTTCGGGCTGCGACTGACAGCCCTGCTGGTATCTTCAACGTTGCCGGAAACGGATCGCTGACCGTTTCACAGATCGCAGCGGCCATGGGAAAGCCGGTTCGATGGTTACAGCCCGGATTGGTCAAAGCAGCCCTGACAGTCGCGCGCCCTCTGGGTCTTTCGCGCTATGGTCCCGAGCAGGTGCGCTTTTTGCTGTATCGCCCTGTTCTGGATAATTCAGCACTTAGGACAGATTTCGGATACGAGCCCGAACTTTCAAGTGCAGAGGCATTTCAACGCTGGTGGGAGGCCGCCCAATGACACAAACCGCAGTGATAACCGGCGGCGCGGGCGGATTGGGCCGAGCCCTGTCCGCGGCGTTGCGCGCGCAAGGGTGGCACACCGTGCTTATTGACCTTCCGGGGCCCGAGCTGGACTCTTTTGCCCGTGTGGACGGCGTCACCACCTTTGCCTGTGACCTGACCCAGCCGGACCAGATCAAGGAGACTTGCGCCCAGGTCATAAAGTCCTGCGCGTCGATTGACCTGGTGATTTACAACGCGGGCGTTTCGCAAATCTCTGCCTTCGCCAAAGGCGACATGGCCTCGCACCGCGATCTGTTCGAGATCAATTATTTTGCAGCGGTTGACTGCGCCAGTCAGTTTCTGCACCCCTTGCGGCAATCTAAAGGAACCCATTTGGCCATATCCTCGGTTGCCGGGTTTGCGCCGCTATTTCATCGCACCGCCTATGCAGCCAGCAAACACGCGCTTGAAGGGTTCTTCAAATCGCTCAGGGCAGAGGAAATCGCACATGGCGTGCGCGTAAGTATCGCCGCGCCTTCTTTCGTGGCCACGAATATCGGGCGGCCGGGTACAGCGCAGCAAGGGTTTGTCCGGCCCGGGTCCGCCACGGACGGCGTTGACTATATGGAACCCGACGATGCAGCGCGCGTTATCCTGCGCGGGCTTGAGCAAGAAAAGCAGTTCATTCCCGTAGGCCGAGTGGCGCGGATCGCGCACATCGTGAACCGGCTCGCTCCGGGTCTGTATTTTTCCCAAATGTTAAAAACGATGACCAAGAGCGGCTCTTCCTGACCAAACAATCGCCACCCAGAAATCGCCAAGCGCTTTGCACAGGCCAAACGGCCCAGCCGGCTCAATAGCCAGGCGTTTATTTTTCACTCGGGCAATCCGAAACAGCACTCAATCGTTTCTTGATTGACAGGTTCCGTCATAGGCACGGCCGAGGCTCGTTCAAAGCGCGGCCTATTTTCAATGGGTTGATGGCGGAGACGAAGTCCGACTAATTGGTGTTTACATATGTTTCTGAGCGTCACTTTTTCTTATATTTTTGTAGTAATTTACAAAGAGTATGTTTCCATCTGTTGCTGTTAGTTTCTGGGCTTTACGATTTTTTGGTGGGTGTTTATGGTGGGTTTCCATTGCCGGAGATCCTCGAACTTTGCCCAAGATAGTTCGCAACCAACTCACCTTTCAACGCGTCAAAAATGAAAAGCGCCCCGGCCGATACGCTGATGGCCGAGGCCTTTATCTAATTGTTTCCGATCATGGATCTCGCTGGTGGCAATGGCGAGGCACGGTGAACGGTCGCCGGCGTGAGATTGGTATGGGTTCAGTCTACACGTTGTCTCTCGCGGACGCACGAGAGAAGGCAGCTGAATGGCATCAAATCGCTCGCTCAGGGAGCGATCCGGCTGAACACCGCGATCGTCAACGCGGAGAAATTGTCAGTTTTGAAGAAGCCTCCCGCCAAGTTTGGGCCGATCAAGTTGACGGTGTCGCCCGAAACGATAAGCATCGAAAACAATGGATCAGTTCCCTCGAAACCTACGCGTTTCCAACTATCGGAACCGCCGAGCTACGGAACCAATGACTTTTGCTGGAAATTCACAAGGTGGCTTTATTCGCAAAGCGGTTACTTGTCGTCGAAGCGGCGATTGTTTTCGTCGCTGAAGAGGCTTTGCTTCAAGAAAGCCTTTGCGCAGCCAAAGTTCAATAAAACCATATGGTTACCTAGGATGGATGTTTAATCCTCCTATACCATAATAACGTGCCGTGTTCGAAAAACCTGCTTCGAAGACTGCTTAGGCCGCTTCAGTGGCGACCTCGACTGGAAGTTGTGTTTTTGCGACGCGCTTTGTCAACGTATACATATGGCGCAATTGCTCGATAAAGGTCATAAGCAGTCGAACACGTTCTAAGTACCGAGGGTCGTCAGCGTTTAGACGCTTGGCATGTCTTTCGAATAGCTGATCTGACAGGTCTCGAATATCGTCCTTGAGCAACAAAACTTCTTGGGCAGAGCGCTCGTCACTATTCCCTACAGCCCGAACTGCAAGTGCAAGGCTTTCCCTTACACAAGTCCACAGCCCCTCTACCATTTCTCGGGTCGTTTGACTGCCTTCGGAATATTCTCCGTCGAAGAATGTTTTGAGGAGTTCAACCATATCAGTTTCGATGATGTCAGCCGCACTCTCGATATCAATAATTGCCGTCACGAGTTTTTGGTGGATTTCACTTTCGCTTTCCGTGAGTGAGCTTTGCCGTATGCGACCGAGATATTTCATGATTTCCGAGGTCAAGATGTCCACTTCATCATCGCGTCTTGCTACATTCTCCAACTCATCCTTCTTGTGATGTACGGCTCCTTCACCTAAAGCATCCATCATTTCCAATGCGATGTGACCGGCTCGCTCGATCTCCCTTCTGACGTTTTCAAGCGCGATTGTGGGTGCTTCCAGCGCTGCGTCATCTAGGAACTCAGGCTGGACAATAATGTCTTCCGGCTCGGGCCGATCCGGGACCAATCTTTCCGCTAGGCGTGCAAAGGCTGTCGTGAAGCCAATAAATATCATCGTATTGAGGACATTGAACATCGTATTGGCGTTCGCGATCTGCCGAGGCACCTCTGCGGCTAATTTGTCTTTACCATCCAGACCTTCTGCCGCCGCAGGTGAAACATTGACGGCAATATCTGCAAGTATGCTTAGGAACGGCAGCCAAATAAGAACACCAGCTATGTTGAATAAAACATGGACAACGGATGCACGGACAGCCTCTACCGGTTTTCCAAGCGCCGCTAGCAATGCCGTAACACAGGTTCCTATGTTTGCCCCCAAGGCTAGAACAATCCCCGCCTGAAGAGACAGAAGACCTTCGCTGGCCATGGCTATTGCGATGCCTACGGTGGCCGCGGAGGACTGGACCAGCCCGGTGAACAAAGCTCCTGCCAGAATTCCGAAAAGTGGCTGTTCCATGCTGGCGAGAATTTCCAAGAAGGGTTCATAGCTGCGCAAAGGCTTCATGCCATCGCTCATCAGGCCCATTCCGTAGAACACAAGGCCAAGGCCCATTATCATCATACCGATGTACTTGGGGCGCTCATTCTTGCTGCCAAAGGTCATGAAAAAGCCAAGCGCGACCGCGATCAAGGAATATGTGGAGAGGTTAAAGGCAAGTAACTGCGCAGTTACGGTGCTACCAATGTTTGCGCCCATGATCACACCGACGGACTGTGCCAGTGTCATAACACCGGCTGTAACGAATCCTACGACCAATACCGTCGTTACAGAGGAAGAATTCAGAACACCGGTGACGAATGCCCCTGTTGCAGCGCCCATAAACCGGTTCACGGTCAACTTCTGAAGAACATTGCGAAGCGTGTTTCCAGCGGCCTTCTTTAACCCTTCAGACAAAAGATCCAACCCTGCCAGAAAGAGCGCCAAGCCACCAAACAATCCCATGCCCAATTGCAGCCAGTCTACTTGCTGCTCTGCCGTTTCCGCTGACTGAGCGTAGGCTGCGCTGAAGCTCAAAAAAGCAAACGCAACAAAAAGGTAAGGCAACAACCGAGTTACCGTTTTCGACATGGATTAACCTCCCGCTGTCAGCTGAACCTCACAGGCCAACATCGACAATTTTAATCTAGAGCTGCTTCCTTCCCAAAGTAGCTAAGCCAAATGCGGTGTTGGGAAAAGTTCTGGTCGATTACTGTTCTAAAAAATGCGGCAACATATTTTGCTGCGCCGGAAATCAACCAATGCTTGCGGCTCACCCTATCCTCCAAGGTTTCCAGGCACCTTTTCACACCTTTGCGGAGCCACAATTGTATTGATCGGAACCTATCCATGTGAACTTTTTTATCAATTCTCAACGGTTTTGGACATTAGATTGGACGAGGCGCGGCGCGAAGGCGCTTCTGATGATGGGCGTTTCAAACCGTAAATTGTGGCATAAAGAGTCGGCACAAGGATCATGGTAAGAATGGTCCCGAAAGACAGGCCCGCCATGATGACCACCGACATTCCAACCCAAAAGACATCTTGAAGCAACGGCACCACGCCAAGAACGGTAGTAGCCGCCGCCAGTACAACGGGGCGAAGGCGTGACACCGCCGCTTCAATAGTGGCGTCGTAGCGGTCCAGCCCACGCTCGATTCCGGCTCCGACCTCGTCGATCAAGACAAGCGCGTTCTTCACCATCATCCCCGCGAGGCTCATCGCTGCAAGCAATGCGACAAACCCGAATGGTACCCCGGTAACAAGCAGACCGAAGATCACGCCAATTAGCGCAAAGGGAATCGTCAGCAAGATCACGATTGGCGGCCGCAAATCGTTGAAAAGTGCGACCATCAGGAACACCATGATTGCCACTGCCGGGATAATACCCGGAACCAGCGAAGACTGACTTTTCACGCTGTTTTCCCGTTCTCCACCCCATTCAATTCGGTAGCCAGGCGGCAACTTGATCTCCTCTAATGCGATTACGACGTCGTCGTAAAGCGTCGGCAGAGTTGAACCGAGCGCTGGGGTCGCCTGAACAGTCAGTGTACGGCGTCGGTCGTATCTGGCGATTACCGCTTCCTGAGGCCTCAACGCAATTCCGTCCACAACTTGTTGGACGGGCACCTGGACTGTACCGGCTGAAGAACTGACACCAACCGAATCAAGATTGCCGGTTTGAGCACGCTCTTCATACACGTTTCTCATCACAATCGGCACAAGGTCGTCATCGTCACGGAAAAGACCAATCACTTGACCTTCGTATGTCCGTTTGATCGCACGCGCGACATCGTCACGTGTGATACCGGCCCAGCTTGCTCGTGATTGGTTGAAGTCGGGTTGCACCTCGATCATGCGTTGACGCCAGTCGGTCTGCATGAGGCCAACAAACGGGCTGGCGGAAACTACTGTTAGCACCTCTTCGCCAAGTTCACGAAGGATTTTCGGATCCGCGTTTCCCGGTCCGCTAATTCGAAGTTCGAACTTCCAGGTATCCCCTGGCCCTACCGTAAATTTACGAATGGGTATTAGTGCATCCGGATAGAAGCTGTCCAGTAGCGGAGAAATGTCAGAGATTAGCGAGTCAATTTCCCGGAAATCATGAACATTGACCACCAGCTGGCCATAGGCGGGATTAGCAGGTTCAGGCTCAACGGGCAGATAGAACCTCGGTGGACCAGAACCAATGAAAGAGGCAACGTCTTTTACTCGTTCATCCGATCGTAGCTGTGCCTCAATCTCTTTCATATCGCTAGCGACCGTTTCGATGCGGGTGCCTTCAGGCATCCAGTAGTCAATCATAAACTTGGTCATTGCCGAGTCGGGAAAGAATAGCTTGTTTACCGCCCCAAAGGAGGACAAGGACGACATCAGTAGCAATACCGCGAGTGAGATCGTGGCAAACCGCATCCGGATAGCAAGATGCAGCACGTTTCGGAAATGGTTGTAAAGCTTTCCCTCGTATTGGTTCCCCTCGTTTCTGTCTGCAGTAGTCTTCAGGATGGTCATGCATTGAAGTGGTGTAACAGTTACTGACAAAACCCACGACGCAAGCAGCGATACAGCCACAACGGAGAACAACGTAGCACAGTACTCGCCGGCATTCTCCTCGGACGCAAAGATCGGATAGAATGCCATCACCGCGATGACAGTTGCACCAAGAAGGGGCAAAGAAGGCTTGCTGGCTGCTTCAATGGCTGCATCACGTGGCTTTTGGCCCTGTGAGACGCGAACAGCGTAGCCGTCCGCTACAACAATCGCATTATCGACCATCATTCCTAGTGCGACTACCAGCGCGCCCAGTGACATCCGCTGAAGGTCGATCCCCAAAACGCTCATCATTAAGAACGTTGCCATAACTGTCAGAACAAGTGCGGTCCCGATGACTACGCCCATACGCCAACCCATCGGTAATGTAAGCACCAATAGGACGATAGCTATTGCCTGAAACAAGCTCACAAAGAAACCTTGGACAGAGGCGTCCACATCGTCTGACTGCCAATGAACCTTTTGCGCCTCAAGTCCGACGGGTAAGTCCTGCTGAAGTTCAGCAAGTCGCGCATCCACACGTTTTCCAACATCTACTACGTTTTCGCCTGGGCGATTAGTGATTGCGATCCCCACACCCGGAAGACCGTTAAACCGCAGAAGTTGAGTAGGCGGATCTTGGTACCCTTCTACAATATCCCCAATGTCGCGAAGACGCAGCACTTCGTCGCCAGATCCAACTAGATCGCCAAAGGCAGCGCTTCTTCGGATCACGTCTATAGAACTTGGGCGAATTATGAGATCCTCAATGTCAGCGGCACTTGCGATTTCTCCCGTTGGGGCGACGCGTAGCGCGCGATTGGGTAGAAAGACCCGACCTCCATCAACCACTGCATTCTGGTTCGCTATTGATTGTGCAATGGTCACGTCCGACAAGCCGAGGTCTTTAAAGCGGTTCGCCGAAACTTCAAGATACACCCTCCGTTCTCGTACTCCCCAGAGATCTACGCGGGCGACACCATCTACCAGACTCAGCTCCCGTTTAATGTCGTCGGCGTACCGTTCTAGTTGCGCGGGTGAAAAGCCGTCGCCCGTCAACGCCAGCAAAAGGCCAAAAACATCCCCAAAATCATCAATGACTATCGGCTCACCAGCCCCGGGAGGAAGACTCCGAGCAGCCTCGCTGGTGCGTGAACGCACTTTGTCCCATATCTGCGGTAGTTCGTCAGTGCTGTAGCTTGCCTTAATGTTCACCTTTATGCGCGAGTGGCCTGCGCGCGAGAAACTCTCAATAGAATCCAGCTCTTTTAACTTTTGCAGTTCGAGTTCGATTACTTCAGTTACTTCGTGCTCAACCTCTTGTGGAGAAGCACCTGGGTAGACGGTCGAAACTACTGCAGTTTTGATAGTGAATTCTGGATCTTCGAGTTGGCCCAATGAAAAAAATGCTGCGACGCCGCCAACTAATATGAGCGCCGCCGCGAACCAAGTGACCGTACTGTTGTCAATCGCCGCTCTTTGCAAGCTCATTTCTCATCACCTTCTGCGGTGTTCAAAATTTTGACTACTTGGTTCTCCTTAAGGCTATGCGTTCCTGCCGTGACGATCCAATCTCCGTCAGAAAGCCCGCTCGTGACTTCTGTTCCGGTGGAAAGCAGCTGGCCAACTTGGACAGGTCGTAAAGTTACTTCGCCAGAATACTCGTTAATTACCCATACCGACATTTGGTCGCCCCCCGGCTGCAGCGGTCGAAGGGAACTAGCCGGTACAATAACACCGGATGCCCGGTTTGGTTCCGTTACCTTGCTCGCTCGGGCGCTGCCTGACATGCCGGGCAGGATCGTGGACTGATCTGCTTGCTGCATGACAATAGTGACCGGGTATGTGCGAGTTGTTTGAGAGGCTTCTGAACCGATTTCTGAAACCACTGCGACCAATTCAACATCAGGAAACGCGTCGAAACTAACCATTAACTCTTCAACGAGTGGCACCAACGCAATTTGGGTTTCTGGAATGTCGATAATCATTTCAACGTAAGAGGCATCGAGCAAGCGGATAATCGGCTTTTGTGCTGCGATTTCCTCGAAGTCTTCAGCGTAAGCCGCGACCACTCGGCCTGCGTATGGTGCTTTTAGCACAGTATAAGATAGATCGATCCGTGCGCGCTCCAAGGCGGAACTCACCGAACTAACCCGTGCGGCAGCTGTATCGCGTTCGGCACGCGACACATCTCCGCGCGCTGCACTATACGTCCCACTCTCAACAAGTTTCGAAACGCGGTTAAACTGCTCGTCTTTTGCAAAAAAGTCGGCTCTCGCGGCCTCCAAGTCGGCTTCGAGACGTGCAACATCGGCTTGAAAAGGCTCAGGGTTTAGAACGGCTATTACATCGCCTTCTTGAACCTCGTCCCCGATACTCACTTTCCTTTGGCTAATTGTACCGGGAACCCTAAACGCAAGAGACACTTCTCTAGAAGCGCGCGCTCGGCCGGGAAAACTTCTTTGCCCAAGAAAATCCGTCTCGCCGACCTGCATTGCAAGGACGGGCCTAGGCTCAGGCGCAACATTTACTACTTCTTCTTCCCAGCAACCGGCTAGGCTGGAAACAGTGACTATTCCCGCGACCAAAGCTATCCGCGTCATAGGACCTCCCGTCTTCTGAAATCCATAAGCCAAAATGGATGATATGCCTTAACGGCCTGTCTCGCTGTAGTTTTTTGCTGTTGGAAGCTACCATTTCACGACAAAACGACCCCAAGCATAGGCTGGTCAGAAGAACATCGGTTGAGGTTGGAGGATGGTTTTCTTAGCCTGATTCGATGATGAAACGTTTGCCTTTCACTTGTTTCAAACCGAGGCCCGGGATCACTCGCGTGGCAAAAATGAGTATCGATCGGTTGTTACTATCACTTCGAAAATCGAAAGACTTTTTGCAAAATCGTGGCATCGATACAATTCGTGCGAATGTTTGCCATAGATGGAACCGTTTCTACCCAAGCACGCATCGGAGCATTGCGAGTTTACTGGCTTTGCTCAAACTGGTTCGAATTTGCCTGACACTAAACTTTGAACTGATGTGCTACATGAGACCGATGGACCAAACATGTTGAGAACTGAAAGAGTAGAAAAGGCAGTTCGCCTAAACCGCGAAGAACTTTTCCGGTTTGGAACGGCTCTGCTCTTCATCGTCGGCATCATGCTGGTAGCAATGGCCAGATCGGAAGGCGGAACAGACGGAGTGCTCTTGATCGTCGCCGCAATGATCGGTGGATACATGGCTATGAACATTGGCGCGAACGACGTGGCGAACAATGTTGGCCCCGCCGTCGGGTCTCAGGCAATTACTTTGACCGGCGCTATCCTGATTGCGGCTTTCTTCGAAGCCGGCGGCGCCATGATTGCGGGGGGCGATGTTGTCGGCACAATAAAAAAAGGCATAATCGATCCGGACTTGGTGGCGGACCGAGACACATTCATCTGGCTGATGACAGCGGCTCTGCTCGCAGCAGCGGTGTGGCTGAACTTCGCCACAGCTGTCGGTGCCCCGGTTTCCACAACGCATTCAATCGTCGGTGGCGTCCTTGGGGCTGGGATAGCTGCGGCCGGTTGGAGCATAGCGGACTGGTATCAGGTTGGGATGATCGCAGCGAGCTGGATAATTTCTCCCGTCCTTGGAGGAGTTATTGCGGCAACTTTCCTTTACATCATCAAGCGCACAATAACCTATAAATCGGATGTATTGACTGCAGCCAACCGAATGGTGCCATTCCTTGTTGCCGTTATGGCGTGGGCCTTCGGCACGTATCTTATGCTCAAAGGTGTGAAGAAGTTGGTGAAGGTTGACTTCCCCACAGCGCTGGTGATTGGCCTGTTGCTTGCGATCGTCGTTTACTTTCTTATTCGTCCGTATGTCGCAAACACGACAAAGCGTCTGGAAAACAAAAAATCAAGCGTGAACGATCTCTTCACCGTTCCTCTAATCTTTGCAGCAGCACTCCTGAGTTTTGCTCATGGTGCCAACGACGTCGCTAATGCAGTGGGCCCGCTAGCCGGTATCAACGAAGCGATCGCCGCCGGTGCCGTGGCCACGAAAGCCTCTATTCCGATATGGGTAATGGCGGTTGGAGCCATAGGCATTTCTCTCGGTCTCGCGCTTTATGGACCCAAATTGATCCGAACCGTAGGAAGCGAGATCACCGAACTTGATAAAATGCGCGCATATTGCATCGCGATGGCGGCGGCGATTACGGTTATTGTCGCCTCGCAGCTGGGGTTACCAGTCAGTTCCACCCATATCGCTGTGGGGGGTGTATTCGGTGTCGGATTCTTGCGCGAATACATCAAGTCCAGCTACGCCCGCATGTTGGACGAAATTAGAGAGCACCACGCGGACCATGACCCAGAAGCGGTTGAAGCATTCCTCGAGAGATTTGAAGCTGCTGACGTCACGACTAAGGGCGAGATATTGCGTGATATGAAGGCACAGGCTTCATCCGACCGTGTTTTGGCTAAGAAAGAACGAAAAGCTCTCGGCAGGGTGCATCGGATCGAATTGGTCAAGCGAAACCTATTGCTCCGAATTGCAGCTGCGTGGGTTATAACGGTCCCTTTGGCAGGCACTCTTGCAGCCATGTTCTTTTTCATGATCCGCGGAATGTTGCTGCCTTAGATGGCCGGACATGACTTTAAACGTGCCGCGGCGCGAATACGAAAATCATCGGATGTACAAAGCAGTAGACACGGCGATTGTCGAAATAGCTTCTTAAGTAGGTTTCCGAAGCAATTTACCGCCCCTAAATTGGCGATCGCTCAAGCTCGATGCTTCTGCATTCTAAATTGTTGCCGTCAAGCTTTAGCAAAGGTCTTGGATCCAACCATCGCGTCAATATCCATTCAGATAAGTCGTGGCGACTTTGGACACGAAATCGTCTTTGGAATGACTTGCTCAAATAACCATATCGCGTCCACGCAAGGAGCTATTAGCGTGTGCCATCCATGATCTGAATCAATACCCAATTTTGCCGGTTTGAATATCCTCAACAGGTTCGTGCCGCGCCAGGACACACTCGATAGGGAGAGGTTCTATGAAAGTTGCTATCATTGGTGGAGTCGCAGGCGGAGCATCTTGTGCAGCAAGGCTCAGGAGGCTTGATGAAAATGCCGAGATCATCCTGGTCGAACGCGGGCCTTACATGTCCTACGCGAATTGCGGCCTGCCCTACCACGTCGGCGGGGTTATCCAGGACGAGGCTGAATTGCTGGTCGCGAGCGCAGAGCTGTTTCGGGAGCAATTTAATATCGACGCACGCGTGAATTGCGAGGCTATTTCAGTAGACGCCGCTGCAAAGACCGTCGATCTTCGTGATCTCACGATGGGTGACGTAACCACGGTTTCTTACGATAAGCTTGTGCTTTCTCCGGGTGCCAAATCCGTAAGGCCGCCGATCCCGGGGATCGATTTGCCTGGTATCTTCGAGGTAAGGACGGTTCCGGATACACGGGTTATTCGACAATGGATCGAAAAGGGCTCGCCCTTCCTTTCAGGTATGCACAAATATTCTGGTTTTCAGACCGCACGCCCGAAGACTCGGGCGGTCGTTGTCGGAGGAGGCTTCATCGGACTGGAAACGGCTGAAAATCTCGTTCACCGCGACTTAGACGTGACTGTTGTCGAAATGGCCGATCAGATTCTCATGCCGCTCGACCGCGAGATGGCGCTGATCGCTGAAAAACACCTTGAGCGCCACGGTGTTCGACTTGTGCTAGGAGATGGCGTGGCAAGCTTCTCGCCAGCGCAACATGGCGGTCTTGATGTCACTACCCAGTCCGGTTCAGTGTACTCTGCCGACATCGTCATCGTGTCTCTAGGGGTCAAGCCCGATACTATGCTGGCCAAGTCCGCTGGCGTCGATATTGGTGAGCGCGGAGGTATAAGAACAGACGACCGGATGGTCACATCGGATCCCGACATCCTTGCTGTGGGCGACGCCGTGGAGGTCAGAGATTTTGTTACCGGGGAATGGAGCCTCATCGCGCTCGCTGGACCAGCCAACCGCCAGGGACGCATCGCTGCGGACGTAATCGCAGGACGCGATGCGCGATTTCGGGGAACGCAGGGAACTTCTGTGATTGGTCTCTTTGACGGTACTGCAGCTTGGACAGGGCAGAGCGAAAAGGCCCTGAAGCGACGGGGGGACGATGATTACGAGAAGATCTATATCTACCCCAACTCGCACGCCGGTTACTACCCAGGTGCTCGTCCGATCGCGATGAAAGTACTGTTTCGCAAATCCAACCGGAAACTGCTTGGCGCTCAAGCGCTGGGGCTTGACGGTGTGGACAAGCGTATCAGTACGCTGGCCTTTGCGCTGCAGATGGGCGCTACGATTGATGATCTGGCCGAGGCCGAGCTCTGCTACGCCCCGCCATATGGAAGCGCAAAGGACCCAGTCAACTTCGCGGGAATGGTGGCGGCTGACGTCCTGAGTGGCGACATGCCAATTCGCCACTGGGACAACGCGGAGGAAGGGTTTCTACTTGACGTTCGAGAATTGCCCGAATTGGCGGTCGAGTGCGTGGAAGGCGTTAAGCACATTCCGCTCGGGCAACTGAGAGGCCGAGTGGACGAGTTGCCAAAAGATCGGGAGATCCTGGTGGTATGTCGGTCTGGTCAGAGGGCTTACTACGCCACTCGTATGCTTCTGCAAATGGGCCTTAAGGCCAGCGTGGTGTCTGGAGGTATGCTCTCGCATTTCCAAAATGGCGTTTTGGATGCGTAGGCAAAGATAGGTTTATTGGGCGATGAGTCTTGAGGAAGCGGCACAGCGGGGAATTGAGAACCTTTTCGAGCGCCCGGAGGGTCCACTAGCGTTTCGCATTGTTTTGCAACCAATTGCAGCCGCGGTGCTAGGGGTTCGAGATGGACTTCGGGACGCTCGTAGCGGCGCACAGCCGTACGGATTAGCACTTTCGCTGAAGACCAGCCATCGGCGCGAGGCATGGCGTGGTGGATTCATTGCGACTGCACGTGTCATGATTGTTGCGTTGCTTATTGATGTCGCATACCAGCTCTGGTTTTTGCAGGCGCTTTACCCGGGTGAGGCGCTGGTAGTTGCTTTTGTGATTGGCTTCCTGCCGTACCTGCTCGTACGCGGCCCTGCATCGCGTATTGCCCGAATTTTTAATACCCCGGCTGACGATCCGCCAGAGTAGCGGTCGGATCGCGATGCTTTCATGGAGGAGAAAGAACATGCTTGCCGAAAGCCACTTCTATTTCAACAAGGCGGCCGATGTGCTCGGTCTTCCGGAGAAGGTTCGTACTATTCTCCTGACACCGTACCGGTCGGTAAAGGTCGACATCGCAATCGAAGGTACGGATGGCGAGTTGCACAGTTACGAGGGATACCGCGTACAGCACAACACAGCCCGTGGTCCGATGAAAGGTGGTCTGCGATTTCATCCCGAGATGGATGAGGATCATGCCGGTGCGCTGGCTAATTTAATGACTTGGAAGACTGCCGTTGTCGACGTTCCATTCGGCGGCGCCAAAGGTGGTATTAATTGTGACCCGCATGAACTTTCAAAAAAAGACCTTCACGCTATCACTACCGTTTTTGTAGAGCGTATGAAGGACGTGATAGGACCGACTACCGACATTCCAGCCCCGGACGTGAACACCAATGCCGAGATAATGGGGTGGATAATGCACGAGTATTCGAAGTACGCGGGGTTTTCTCCGGCCATCGTGACGGGAAAGCCGCTGGATCTTTTTGGCTCAGAGGGCCGTGCCGCAGCAACTGGGCGTGGTGTCATGGATGTGCTCGCCTCCGCACTCGAGGAGAAAGGCAAAGGCTTCTCCGATGTGACGGTTGCAGTACAGGGTTTCGGAAACGTGGGTAGCAATGCCGCTCTACTTATCGCTGAGCGGGGCGCAAAGATCGTCGCAGTGGCCGATCATACCGGCGGCGTCGCCAATGAGGACGGGCTCAATGTCACTGACTTGGCAGAGTGGGTTGCCAAACACCGCGGTGTCAAAGGGTTTCCGGGCGGAGATGCATTTGACGGGTCAGAAGTCATAACTTGGGATGTCGACGTTCTCGTGCCAGCGGCACTCGAAAACGCAATCCACGAGGGCAATGCAAACGACATTAAAGCCAGCATCATCGTAGAAGGTGCCAATGCACCAACAACTCCGGAAGCCGACAAGACTCTGGTGGACCGCGGTGTGCTCATTGTGCCGGACATCCTTGCAAACGCCGGCGGAGTGACGGTGAGCTACTTTGAATGGGCCCAGAACATCCAGCAGTTCCGCTGGGATGAAGAACGCGTGAACCTGGAACTGGATAAGAAGATGAAGCTTGCTTACCAAGCCGTGCGCGAGACTGCGGATGAATACAATATCGACCTGCGGACTGCGGCATTCGTACTCGCTATTCGACGAGTTGGGCGAGCTGCGCTGTCACGGGTCCATATTGAAACGGAACTTCCGTTCTGATGTGCCGCTGGTTCGCCTACATTGGATCGCCAGTTCCGATCGAAACCTTCCTGCTTCAGCCTGGGCATTCACTTATCGACCAAAGCCTGAACGCGCGCATGGGTGTTTTGACCACCAACGGCGACGGTTTCGGATTGGGCTGGTACAACGACATCGGTGGTCCTGGGCTATACCGATCCACCGCTCCGGCTTGGAACGATCAGAATCTTCGCGAATTAGCTACGCATGTTACGTCCCATGCGTTCTTTGCGCATATCCGCGCCTCGACCGGGACGCCTATACAGCAGACAAATTGCCACCCTTTCCGGCACGGTCGTTGGCTCTGGATGCACAACGGCGTGATACGTGATTTCGAACGAATGCACCGTGATCTAGTCATAGAAGTAGATCCGAAGCTCTTTAACAACATTCAGGGATCAACGGACTCAGAGGTTATGTTCTACCTGGCCTTGACTATGGGCTTAACCGAAAACCCTATAGCAGCGGTAGAGCGTATGGCTGGCATCGTAGAGCAGATCGCCGAACGAAACGGTGTTGAAAACCCACTTAAGATGAGTCTCGCAGTTTCAGATGGCGAACGATTATGGGCATTTCGTTATGCTTCTGGTGGCGATGCACCATCGCTATTCCATACGACAGACGTTGAGACACTCCGAATTTTGTATCCGGACAACCCGCGCCTTGAGGAAGTATCTGAATCTTCGCGCATGATCGTATCGGAGCCGCTCACAGAGTTTACTGGAGTCTGGAACGAGATCGAAGAGTCGAGTTGCTGTATCGTTCAAGGTACATACATTTCACCTCGCTCATTTGAGCCGTGTCGATGATGTTGCTCCGAGACACAGTCAGAGTTCTGCAGTCGTAGGGCCGGCTTGTAGTCACCGATCAGCCCCGATTTGGCGAGCCAACCGATGTCCGTCAAACGGCGGTAACAAGTCAATGAAAGGAAAAGAATGATACTCACCTTCGCCATTCTCGGCATCACTATTGTGCTGTTCGTATGGGGACGTTGGGCACCCGATCTTGTTGCTGTTCTGTCGCTACTCTCCCTGGCACTGTTTGGCGTGATAGAAACAAGAGACGCGCTCGCCGGATTCGGCAATTCGACGGTTGTGATGATTGCGGCCCTGTTTGTAGTGAGCGAAGCGTTGTCCAAAACCGGCGTCACCGGATGGGGAGGTGAAAAGCTGATCGCTGTCGCCCACGGCTCTACCTCCCGGCTGCTTGTCGTCGTGATGATCGGTACCGCGGTTCTGTCAGCCTTCATCAGCAACACAGGCACGGTTGCAACGCTTTTGCCGGCAGTTGTCGCGGCAGCTTGGGCTGCCAATACCACGCCATCGAAATTCCTTATACCACTTGCTTTTGCTGCCAATACGGGCGGTTTGCTAACCCTAACCGGTACGCCGCCGAACATCGTCGTCACCCAAGCTCTTCAGGACCAGGGCTTGCGCGCTTTTAACTTTTTCGAGTTCGCACTTGTGGGTGGTCCCCTGTTGGTCGTAGCCGTTGCCTACATGGTGCTGATTGGGCGCCGGCTGTTGCCCGTACAATCTAACGAGCAACGCCCTATCGATGCCGCGGCCCACCTTGCCGAGCTGACCCAAGCCTATGCGCTTCAGGAAAACCAGTTCCGGCTGCGCATCCGGGCGGGCTCTAGTTTGATAGGAAAGTTACCCACCGAAGCCGCGCTCGGGCCGACTTATGGCGCGCCGGTTCTGCGGATTGAAGGGCGGCCTTTCGCGCTGAACGACCCGCTTCGCGAGGGCGACGTACTCGTCCTGCGCACATCTGCTGACAATGTGGACAAGCTTACAACGGACTTAGGTCTGGCGCTTGTGCCGCCAGCCGAGACACCGGATACGGTCGCATCCAAAGAAATCGGACTGGCCGAGGTACTTCTGACCCCTAGGTCTGACTACCTGGGTCGGCCAGTTCAAATCGGAACGATTGGAGAGCGTTACGCGGTACAGATTCTGGCTGTACTTCGGCAAGGCGCACCTCTCCAAGAACACCCTGTGACATTAGAGGTGGGCGATTCTCTACTGGTGCGCGGCAGCTGGGACGCCATTTGCGAGCTAAAGGCAGAACGGAGAAACTTCGTGGTCGTCGGTGCACCAGAAGCGATGGCAAAAGAAGTCTCTGGCTTGCGTCCGCGTGCCAGTATGGCAATCGCGGCACTGGTTGGCATGGTAGTGCTCATGGTTACAGGCCTTGTACCAACAGTTCTTGCCGCGCTGATGGCCGCAGCTGCAACTATCCTTGGCGGCTGCCTGACCACGCGCGAGGCCTACAGAGCGATTAGCTGGTCAAGCGTTGTTCTGATTGCAGCAATGATCCCGATGGGTAAGGCCCTGGAAATCACAGGCGGTGCAGCGCTCATTGCCGAGTGGCTGGTGACCACGTTGGGAACAGTGTCTCCACTGGCGCTCATGGCCGGTGTGTTCATACTGACCACCGCGTTCAGCCAAGTTATCAACAACACCGCCACCGCTGTTTTGGTATCCCCGATCGTGCTTCAGGCGGCAACCAGTCTCGGCGTATCGCCGCATCCGCTCCTGATGATTGTCGCCATTAGCGCATCGACAGCGTTCCTGACTCCTATTGGGACGACCACAAATATCCTTGTCTTTTCGCCGGGCGGATATCGTTTTTTTGACTATGCGAAGGTCGGTTTTCCGCTGATGCTGCTCTTTCTTGCCGTCAGCCTTGTACTCGTGCCATTGATCTGGCCTTTGTGAGGCCGGCAAGCTAATTTGCCAGTCTAGCTCGCACGTTTATGACTGACCTGTGTTTCACCGACGCGACGGTTTCTAGGGCGGGGCATAATAGTCTCTGGGCCGATCCGTCGTTCGTTTCGAAGCGACGCAAGTTTCAGTCGTTGGTGAACTCAACAAAGAAGCTCTGGCCCGCTTCAAGAGAATAGTGCAATCCAGACTCCACGACCCTGGCAACGAGTGTCACGCAATTTGCGTTTACAAGCTGAACGTCTTTTTTATCAATAAGTGGCAGGAAGCCTCCAGCTGTTCCTTCATAGTACCCGACAAAGTCATCCAAGTTATTAAGTCCGTAAACATCGCCCATTATCTGCACGGTGCTGGATCCTGTTTCTCCGAATTTCAACCCACGTACCGAAAACTCAAACTCCTGACCATTGTTAAGAGTAAGGATGCCTTCTCCCCATCGGAATGCAACGAAGAGTCCTCGCTTTTGACCATCCAATGTGAACGTTCCTGATTTCACGGGGTTTTCTGGGCATTCGGTATCTATAGTCTGCGCGAAAGAAGGAGCGATGGGTATGCACATCAACCATCCTGCAAATAGTGTTTTGGAGAAGGACATCACCAAAGTGCTCTTTTTGCGTTGCATTTTTTGCTCCTCCTACTTCGAGTTCCTGAATTTGACGTGACTTGCTTTAGGAAAACGTTTTCAAGCATTGACCTGCACTGGTCTCACTTCCGGTTGCCTGGCGGAGGGCCACATAAAGGCAGCGGGGCGTAGTCGGATCACACAATATAAGACATGCTCTGCCAAAGCTCACAAAGCTGCGGCAAGCGTAGTTACAGAGTTTCATCCCTCCTCCTTTGCGCCTAGAGTTGGATCAGTAGTCTGCTTTCGCTTCTGCTCTGGTTTCATTTCGACGCTTGTTGCGGTGCCGGGAACATGCGTAACCTGAGCGGCCCGCGGCACACGATCGCGGCGTTGCATTCGCCAAACGACGAAGAGTGAGAAAGCGAACGCAATCACGAAGCACATGAGAAATAAATTTCCGTCGCCTAACAACTGGCTCACGATTGCCGCCAGAATCGGGCCAGTCACTCCACCGAGCGTCCAGACGAAGAGTAGCGTAACTGCGGCAGAGGGGACGTAGACAGGCACAGTCCGATCCATCCCATGCGCGACTAGCAATGAATAAGTAGGGAGTAGCATGCCACCCATCAGGAAAACCAGAGCGAACCCAAAGAGCTGCCAACCTACACCGTAGCTACCCTTGGCAGCTGCTGCGTCACCCTTGCCCAAAACGACAAACAGGAACAGGATTGCGGCAGTTAAGCCCGCGACGACGGCAACTATTATCCGCCGATCCATTTGGTCCGAGGCTCTGCCCAGTGGAAACTGGAAGAAAATTCGGCCTGCATAGGCCAGCCCAATTCCAATTGCGATTGTCGAAGGATCGAGTCCCAGCACACTGGCGCGAAATGGAACAACGGTTAACATAACGGTAACAATGAGACCGTTCACAAAAACTCCGACGAAGGCGGTGGGTGACTCGCCGAAGACTTCGCGAAGCCTGACATTTGCTTTTCCCCCAGAGTCGACCGGGTTGGTCCGAGTTGTTGCAAGCACGATGATCGCGATGCAGTAGAACATCGATACGAAAACAAAGGCTTCTGATAGCTCACCTGATTGGCGAATTACAAATCCCTGACTTAGGACAGAAACAATGCCAAGAACTGTTGCGTAGACTGCAAGTATACGTCCTCGGTTTTTCGGTCCAGCCGTATCATTGATCCAAGCATCTCCAATCGCGTAAAGACCTGCCGTTGCGAGTCCAGTAGTGAACCGTACCATTACCATCACGACTGGTTCCTGGGTGCTCGACAGAAATAGTGTGAAGAGTGCGCAGACGGCCGCTGCCGCTGCGAACGCTCTGATGTGTCCTATCCGCGCGAGAGGCTTGGCAATGTAGAAGCAACCGATCATAAAGCCAAGTGAATAAGCTGCAGCGACAATAGAAGCGGCTTCCTGTGTTCCTCCGATCGCCGCGATTTGAAGAGGAACAAGTGTTCCGAGCGCTGCGGTGGCAAGTTGAATTGCCCCAACAGATACAAATAGAGCACGTAACGACAGGACTTGGGCGTTCACTTTCAATCTCCCGGTTTATGTGTCCTGTCCGGACGCCGCCTTTATTAGATCGACCAAAATGTTCAGGTTCAGGTATCTACAATATTTGAATACCGACATCCGGTCGCGGTACGGATACAAACAATTGCCGAAACACATTGGTGGATTTCATCGTCGAGCGAAGAATGCCTCAGCTCTTATAAACTACGCCCAACCCAGCCGCAGCCGTCTCAATCGAACCTCCTCTAAAAAAGCCGGAAACCATCCAGAATTGCCGACTAGAGCGACGACTGTTACACGAGGACGACCTGAACGAATTTGCGATTAGCCCCCTTTTCAAAACGAGCAGGTCTCGGCAATAAGCCAATGATATGCTGTTTGAATTTTGCTTGCTCCTTTTTTCTGAAGAACGGCGTTACCATTTCACGACAAACTTCCAGCAAGGGCTTGATCAAATTCGCAAGTTTGCCTTGCAATGGTTTTGGAAACGCGTTTGCCCTCACTACGAGGTGGCTTTGCTGTCTGGAGCCAAAGCGAGAGCTCTTGAACAAAGCCAATTTGACATGGGGCTCTAGAAGCGATGAAATTTAACTATGAATGAAATGACCTTTGGACGAGTCAGCGACTTAAATGGACTTCCCGAGCTTATCTTAGATTTGGGCGGAGAAGAAGCGCTGGTTCGAGTCTTCGAGCGTCAGTCTGTTCCTCGCGAAATACTGGATGACAGTGACGCCGTTATACCAATGAAAGACATTATTGGGCTATATCGAAGCGCTTCCGAAATAACGGGTATAAGATCCTTCGGTCTGGTCGCCGCCGAAGACGTTGATTTAGACGAATACGGTCAAATGGCGGATTTTGTTCTTAGCGCCACAACGCTGAAAGGAGCGTTGGCAAGGTTCAAGGCCGCTTTACCCTACTACGAAAGTGGTAGCGCATTATCAGTTTGTTTTTCTGAAAATGACTGCATTATTGGCTATCAGAACGTCTTTCAATCCATTGTAGGTTTTCGGCAAGCGGGTGATATGACGCTGCGTATCATTGAAGCCGTTATTCAAACCTATCTGGGCCCCGATTGGCACCCAAGTAGCGTGAGACTGGCATGCTCGAATGGGCCTTGGGCACAAGACTACGAAGATGCATTCCAAGCACCCGCTCATTTTTGTTCAGAAAGCTTAGCGTTCACATTAGATCGAGATATGTTTGATGGAGCACAAACCGTTGCGCCGCCTAGTTGTGATAATGTGGTTTCGCTCGAAGACCTGCGTTATTTGGGCCAGGAATTGCCCCTAGATTTTGTTGGCTCTGTCGCCCACCTGATCAGGATACACTTGCCGGATGGAAAGAGCCGACTGGAAGATACCGCTTGTAAGATGGCAATAGGACCGCGAACTTTGCAACGCCGGCTTGAAGAATACGGCATTGGCTTCCGAGAATTATTGGAGCGGGTTCGAATGCAACGAGCTTGTGAGCTTTTGCGAGGAACCGACGCGACAGTAGCGATCATAAGTAACGAACTTGGATACTCCGCTACTTCACATTTCTCGCGTGCGTTTTCACGTGTCTTCGAAGTTACACCGAGCGAATTCAGAACCGAGTATGCTTCTTAGGTACGGTTATCGTAAGTCCAGCTTGCGACTGTGTGTTGAACCCAACTCGGCCGACTACGGAGGTTTCACAGGCGTATAGGGAGCATATTTTTTGGTGAGTTTTTTTCTTAAGGTGTTGTTTTCCTTGATGGTTTGCCTTGTTTTGCAAGGCTGCTCACGTCCGCCGGATTTGATTGGTGTTGAACACCCAGAGGTGTCTTCAACTGACGTGCCAGGCATCAAAAGCCATAAAGTTTTTATCATGACATCCAGAGCTCGAAGTAGCGTAGAAGCAGAATTCTATTCTCGCAAACGATCCGAGCAGCTGGGCCTTTCCTCGGTCATTGTGACCGTGCCACCTCGCCACGCCACTTCAAAGATCGAAAGATCAAAGAGCAATCCGCCGGACCCGCGTAGGAGTTTCACAGTTGTCGAACCTGTCGTCTACGAAACCGACGATGGGTTTCTGTCTGGTATAAATCGAGAACTGGCAAAAAGACCGCCAGAGGATCGAACTATTTTGGGTTTCATCCATGGGTATAATATGACCCTGAGTGACGCGACACTTAGGTTAACTCAATTCGTTGAAGACTCCGGCTTCGAAGGCGTTCCTGTACTGTTTTCATGGGCATCATATGCCAGCGTTACCCGATATGTTTACGACCTTAACAGTGCGCTTCAATCCAGGGTTCAAATGGTTTCCGTAGCAAATTTGTTGACCCGTAGTGATGCCAAAAGGGTTGATGTTCTAGCATGGTCCATGGGCAGCTTCGCAATAATGGAAGGCATCGTTTATGCGGCTACAACTGGCCAATTCGATCGCAAAAATAGACTGAAAAATGTTATTCTCGCCTCACCGGATATCGACCTGGATCTGTTTCGAGCACAGCTTACGCTGATCCCAGAGGTTGTCGACGACATCTACATCCTCACGTCGAAAGCCGACTTCGCGTTAAAATTTTCAAGCCTGATAGCTGGACGACAAACGCGGCTTGGGCACGCAAATCTCGAACAATTGGAAGGTCTTGGGGTTTCAGTAATTGACCTTAGCGAAGTAGATGACGTTGGAACCAAAAGTCATGGAAAATTTGCGGAGTCCCCTCAAATTGTGCAGCTTATTGGCCGAGGTTTACAGGACACAAACTCTCTGGGAGAGGTCGCTGGCGGCGAGACTGTGAGCCTTCCTTCGCTTCTGATCCAAGACCCGCGGCGATAATGCCAATTTAGTTCAGTTCAACAGGTAGGTTCGCTAGATTTCACATGTCCACGTCTGCAGTATTGGTGCGCATTTTTTCTAGCGATAGCCAAAAGCGGTAGTTGGGGTAGCTTCAACTTTCGCGCTGCAACAAGTTCATTTATGTGAGCAGCATTGGAGGTGCAGGCAATTTTGTCGTTAAATGGCAACGACTTCCCAACTCGCTGAATGGTACAAAAAATGCAATGACGCGCTCCTAATAGCTTCGTCAGCCAGGCGCTGGATGCCATCAGAATACGGAGTTAAAAATGAAGCGTAGTTTCGTTCCATTAGTCCTATCAATCTGCCTTTTCGCATTGCAACCAATAGACCCGGCGCTGGCGCAAGAAGGTGCAGATGCTGAGCAGGCGTCTGCCGACAAATTCCGTTCCAAGGATGACAAGACTGGAACCAATCCGATCAATTTCCAGCAAGACATCCGCCTCTATCACGAATATCAGGATCTGGGAGGTGGGAACACTGGAAACGTTACTACATTTGAATACCGGACGCCGTTCGCCAAAGGTAAATGGCAGTTTCGGATAAAAATACCTCATAGATCAGTCGATGTCTCCGGTCCCGGCTTCTTTTTTGATGAAGCCGGACTTGGCGATATCAATTTTCGAGTTTTGACTGTTCCTTACCTTAATCCTGAAACGCGGCAAGCCTTCGCGTACGGGTTGGAAGTCTGGTTGCCCACCGCGTCAGAAGATATTCTGGGCGACGATGACGTCGTTTTAGGCCCGCAGCTTTTTTATGCGTTTTTCAATCCGTTCGGCATTGAGAGTTCAGGGCTTTTTCCTGGCATACAACACGCTTTCAACGTGGGATCGAATGTTGGAGACGATGTGAATGAGACAAGGTTCGATATCTTTTTCCTAAAACAATGGCCTGAGCAGCAGCTCTACATGCTTCTCAACCCCCAATACATTGTCGATTGGGAAAACGATCTCCAAGGCGGTGTATTCGACGCGGAGGTTGGGTACACGTGGAAAACTGGGGTGACTCTTTATGGTCGCCCTGGGGTTGGCTTGGGACCGGACGAACCACTGGATTGGAACTTTGAGGGCGGGATCAAATACATCTTTTGAACTCTGGTTCCTTCACTACTCAAATTTCCTATTGGAGGGCAAAATGAAGGGCCGAACGCTTAATGCATTTGCTGTTGCAGTCACGACGCTGTTTGGCGCGACTGTCTGCGCAGCGGAAAAACCTAACATTGTTTTGGTGTTCATGGACAACTTCGGTTGGGGCGAACCGGGATTTAATGGCGGTGGCATAACGCGAGGCGCACCAACTCCACGCTTGGACAAATTGGCGGCTGAAGGCTTGAAACTCACCAACTTTAACGTTGAATCGCAATGCACTCCCTCACGCGCAGCGATAATGACTGGCCGTTACGCTGTTAGGACTGGCAACGGCACAATCCCCCTCGGCGGGGGTGTATACGGCTTGGTGCAGTGGGAAGTTACCATGGCCGAAATGCTTTCTGACGCGGGATATGCAACGGGCATGTTTGGCAAATGGCACCTCGGTCACACAGAAGGTCGATTTCCCACAGATCAAGGCTTTGATGAGTGGTACGGGATTCCGAACTCAAGCGACGAAACGCCCTGGTCGACGCTTGATGGCTTTGCCGAAAGCGGTGTTTCGGGCACCTATATCTACGAGGGAAGGCGCGGGTCAACGCCTCAACAGGTCACGGACTATGATCTTGAGCAGCGCGCGCTGATAGACGCCGAGTTAACTAGTCGGGCAATCGACTTTATGGAGCGTCAGGTCGCAGCTGAAACCCCATTTTTCCTCTATCTGCCCTACACCATGACGCACTACCCCCTTGTTCCACATCCGGACTTCGAAGGCTCTACCGGAAACGGGAGGTTCGCAGATGTGTTGGCGCAGATCGATGCGTACTCCGGAATGCTTTTGGACGCTATTGACGAATTGGGCATTCGCAACGACACGATCTTCATTTTCACCGCCGATAATGGTCCAGAGATATTGCCCGAAGGGTCAAACACACCCTCTATTGAATACTTCATACCTGGCAATGCGGGCCCATGGCGCGGATCGTTATTTACCGGTTTCGAGGGCAGTCTACGTGTGCCTTTCGCTGTGCGCTGGCCGGGAAGAATTCCAGCTGGTGCAACCAGTGATGAAATCGTTCACGAAATGGATCTGTTTCCGACATTCGCCAACATAGCCAACGGTGTGGTACCGGACGACCGGATGATAGATGGGGTCGATCAAACTGAATTTTTCCTTGGAAATCAGGATGTTTCAAATCGAGAAGGCGTAGTTGTCTACATGGGCAACAACGTTTGGGGCGTAAAATGGCGCAACTGGAAAGTACATCTTAAGGAGCAGGAGAACATTCTTACGGGTACCGTGGACTACGGTGTGCCGCGGATCTACAATTTATATAAAGATCCTGGCGAAACACAGAACGTTTTGTTCCCTGAGACGTGGGTTCCTCAAGCTGCCCTACGACAGCTTACGGAGCACGTTGTCTCTCTTCAGAAAGAGCCTCCGATTAAGCCTGGAACCCTGGATCCATACGCACCCGCTGAATGACTAGTGTTTTTTTTTGGTTTGAATCCAATGTTGAGCAATATCGCTCCAAGATCTCTGTTTTTCGTTTTGAGTTTCTGGACAGCACCCGCAGTTGCAGGTGAGTTCTTGATAGGAGTAGGCGCGGAGGACTCCTTTGAACATGAAATAGCGCCAGCACTAGTTGTTGAGTACCGGTTAACTCCCTTTTTCAAAGGAGAAATTTCGGAATATGCTATTGGCGTTGCAGCGCAGATCGATTCGGACGCAGACTTCTGGGCTGGTATTGGCATTTCGGCGGTATGGTCAATTTCCGACCATTGGTTCATTGAAGGTAGTCTGATGCCAGGTCTCTATCACAAAGGTTCAGATGGCCTAGACCTTGGCGGAGATTTTCAATTCAGATCACTAATAGGACTTGGGTACCGTCTCGAAAACAGCGCCAAGATATCTTTCGCGATCGATCACAAGTCGAACGCTTCGACCAATCCATTCAATCCGGGAAGCGAAATGGTTGCCCTGCGTTACGCATATCCTTTTTAATAGTCCAATTTGGTCTAGAATGAGCTGTCTTCTGTGTTCGTGGAAGGGCGGTTAGAATTAATTTGCCCTGAGGTCCACACTGCGGGCTATGCTGCCATCTAAAAGTGCCTATAAGTCGACAAAGGTGAAAGCAATCATGCAGCGGTTTCGCGTCTGTTAAACCCGCTTGGACAGCAGATACTTTTATTTTATTGTCCGGGCAGCTTGGGATACCGCTTACGCCCCTTGCGTGCCCGCCAATTCCCAATTCCTTCTGACAAGACTATTACCAAGCTCGCCAGTGACCACCAAGGTGATTCTAGAATTTGAATCCGCTGGCAATGATAAAGCGAGTCTAATCTGTTGGAGACATCAGCGTCGTCCTCCCGCTCTGGCGTTTCCGCCTCGCGTGCCTCCGCTTCGCGCTCTGCCGGTTCGAACTGCGCCGGCCTTTGCCCGTGACGGCGATCGAGGGGCGGAGGATCGAGCTTTGTTTGACGACTGAGGAATTGTCGGGGTTTGCGCTCTTTGCGATGTGGCTCGGGGAGAAGAGCTCTTAGGTGCCCTTGCGCCCTTAGGGGAACGTTGTTTGCGCACTGCGTGCGAGCGTTGGTTGGCTGAAGCGCGAGCCGCGGCATCACGATGAACTTGGCTGGGCAACGGCGCCCCGGAATTCACGCGTTGCCCGGTCCAGGACCGGTCTTTGTCACCCAGTCGTTGCCGCCCCCTCTCAGGTGTCTCCCAACTTTGGCCTTGTTGCCCTAACTGATCGCGACTAGGTCTCGGGACGACTTGCCAACCGCCATTAGGGTCCCACTGTTGCCAATTGTCGCCTGACTTGCGGTAGACGTTTCCGTCCCTACCGGCAAAAGTGTTACCGCGACGATCGTTCAACGCAAAGCCACTGCCACGAGAGCTGTCCCATTTGACGCCCTGACCGCCCCGGGCACCCTCGCCCGCCGTCACGCGCACGTAGTCAGAGCCGCGTTTGACCGCTCCAGTGGCCCACATTCCGTAAATACTCTCTTTGCCTCGCACTACTGCGGTAGTACCCGTGCGCGGGTTTGATGCATGCACGAAACCACGGGTACGCTCTGCACCATAAGCACGCGCGCCGCGTACAAAAGTTCCCGTTGCGGGATCATATGCACTTCGGGCTTCGACGCCCCGATAAGGACCATAAACATATCCGTAGCGCCCGAAGGATCCGCGCGCTGGATTATAATACGCTCCGCCGCCATAGGTCACCGGCGGTGGCCGATAGTAACCGGGCGGGTATCTGCCGGGAGGATAGTAAGGGTAATAGTGATAGTAATACTTATTCCCCCGGTCTCCGAACCACCATCCTAATCCAAAGGCCAGCACACCCCATGCAAGAAAGGTGTTTTTATACCCAGACGTGTAGCAATACGTGACTGACGTTGGGTTCGTGTCGCAAACTTTCACGTATGTAACGTTATGCATCGGAGAAGAAGGAGGTATCGTGTAGACGTCTTGCGGAATTTGTAAGGCCGGTTCCCAGGGTCCCATGGCGCTATCGGAGACAAACCATATCCCGTCGATTACGGCAAAATACTGGTCCGCGACATGGATCACTTGCGCCGATGTATTGGCGGCATAGGCCAAATCCGTTCCGTCGATCGGCACAAAGTGCGGATCGCCATCATAGACGATTTCTGGACTCTCCATGCCGTCAAGCGTGACCTGTGCAACTTCCGGGATCGATGCTCGCAGTCGAGCTTCGTTGGCTTCCGATGTCCCGGGAACGCTTGCACGAACCGTGTAATAAGGCTTGTTTTCAGGGATCCTTAGAAAATCCGGCGGCAAGTCTAAAGTCGAGAATGACCACGGACCTTTCAGCGATGGTGAACTGAACCAACGCCCGGACACCAAGTAGTACAGCTGATCTGTCAACCGGTGATGGAAAAGATCGCTTTCAGTATTGGACGCCCAACGAAGTTCGGTACCAGGGACAGCCTCAAACTCGGCGGGCCCATCGAAAGCGATAATCTCGGCCGGCCGGTCGCTGTAGAAAAACTCTGGCATACCTTCGTCATAAGTGACTGGCAACAGGGACGCCCGCGCTGCGTCCCAGTTTCCGTCGTCGGGAAGGTCTTTGATAGCGTCAGGCAACTCTTGAACAACAGTCCATGGTCCTTCCAGAGTAGAAGCGGTTACCCAGGATGTTTGGTCACGTATCCAGAAGGAGCCATCTACACGAAGGATGTCCCAATTGGTGTTTACTACGAACTCGATACCCTGAGAGCCCGGGACTGGTGCAAAAATTGCTGGTCCGTCAGTTTGAACAAGCCTGCTTGGTACATAAGAGACCAAAATGACAGGTGGGTCGGCTTTAATACCTTCGACATCCCGGACGTTTTGATAGCTGGCAAGACCTGCCAGTATTCTTTCCTCGGCAAGAGTAATGGGCTCCGTTGGTAGCAGGCCGCCGACACCTACGGCTAAGCCTTCGAGTTCGGCGCGATACAAGGACGAGAAATCAAGTTGCGTAACCCTTATATTACTGGCGATAACCTTACGATCCTCGGTCACCGCCGTTGTGGACGCGCTGACACCGATCACTCCGAAGATTGGTTCCGCCTCTTCGCTCCTTCGTACCTCTGTAGCAATTAGCGCATGGAGGTCCTTGAAATCAGTCCAGTCCAGGCACTGTACTGAGGTTCGTAAAGTACGATGAAAGTGTCGTTCTTGCCCGCATAGGCGCGCGGGAAACTCGTGGCGCTTTCAGGTACGGTCAAAACCACATAACGACCGCTCGCAAATCCTGAATGCCCCCCGAAACTGATCGCACACCATGACCCAGACTCGTTGCAGTCGAGAATCTCTACAGCGCTCCCATTTGGAATCGTGAGAATAATCGCGTCTTGCGTGCTGGGGCCACTTCGGAGATTAAGGTTCGCAGTCACCTGACCCGAAGTTGCCAGGGCCGAGGTCGCAACTAGCAAAAACGAAGACATGAACGCTGTGAATTGTCGAAACATCGATACCTAATTTGCAAACTGTTCTAGATGACGCAAAAGTTGAACCAACATCACAGCGGGACTAAAATACCTGCTGGTGTATGGATCGCACTGCGGTTTCTTTTCCCGGCGAGTAACCGACGTCTGCTATTTGCTTAGTGAAGCCGAAGCGGGCATTCGTTTGCTTCGATTTCTTGGCGTTTTCTGCTTCGGACGCGACGCCGTCCAAGAGCAAGCCTATCCATTATTCAGCGCAATGCGCACTCCGTTGTAAGAAACGCGGACACTATAAATTTAAGGCCTTCCGCAGGAAGTGGTTCAAACTGCACCACCGTAGCGATATTGGTTTCACCTTTGGTTGCGGTCCCGTGTCTATAGGGCCAATTGATCAGAAACCGCTTAAGGAATGGATATCGGCTCTGCCTTCTAACCCACTTGGGGAAACGGCTGCGCTACCTAGTCACGACGCTGGCGAGAGCACGAAGCTCTCTACACCCAGTGAGGCACCCGTACCTCTCACGCCGGTAATGCTGAGAGGTTTGAGAGTGATAGCGTCGTCTCCACCGCCAACAAGCACTCGCGCTCCAGGACCCACGATTAAAGATACATCGGCGCCAACCCCTGCATATTCTCCGGCCAGCGAGCCAGGATTTTTCGTGTTGCCGGAGAGGATCACATTCCAAACGACAACGAAGTTTTTTCTGATCGAAAGATCGACTCCAACCCGTTGGATTCTGCCCTGGTATTTCTCCTTACCGCCATCAATCCGAATGAAGGTGCAGTCCAAGTCCATTTTGCTAACCAAAATGAAGTTCCTAGCTTGCGCGAGAGAACAGGACAAGCTGCCCAGATCCACTGGAGACTGCGCACTAGCCTGGCCTGAGCATATGACAAAAATTATCAATGCAAGAAATGCCCGAAATCTCATTCTCCCTTACTCCCTTTGATAGGGCCCTCTTCCCGTCACCAGAGGTCGCAACTTCTTGTTTTCATACGGCTTTTCGGCATCATGTTCGACACGGATTATTAGTCTGGTCGAAACGTCCGCACCCGCATCAAAAATCCAACTCTTCACGTATTTCGGCGACAGCGAAAATCCCATGCCAGTCCGTTATTCAAATACAAATTCTTGAGATTTTTGAGAGCTTGTCATTCCCATTTCACGACAAAATCGGAGACGCTTTGTCGAATTGCTCTCTATTCGCTTGAGATTGTTGTATTACGTGGTTCGAGCATTCTCTTGACTTGAGCTCGTACAATCGGGGTTTGGCCGCAAGGTACCACACAGATTTTTTGTGAGGCTCTAAAGACTAGCCATTAGATCAGTGGAGAAGGAAGAAATGAAACAAAGTATCTTTTTTGCTTCCATAGTTTTCAGCTGTCTAGCGCTTGTGCTGCAAGCTTGCGGGCCTGCTCCAACAGCTGAGCAACAGGCACAAAGACAACATGAAATTGCATGTTTGTCTGGGACAGTCGGGGGTGCTCTGATTGGAGGGGCGATAGGAAATCAGTTCGGTGGTGGCAGTGGTCAGGATATTCTGACAGCTGGAGGCGCCGTTGCTGGCGGTGCAGCTGGCCAAAGATACGCGTGTTAACTTGGAGAGCGCTATGAAAGTGCGGCAACTCGTGATTCCAATTCTGTTCGCTTGTTCAGGCACAGCACTGACTGAAGAGTTAAAGATGGACCAAAGTGACCTTAGCACATTGGACAAAGATGGTGACGGCGCAGTATCGAAATCCGAGTACGATGCATTCTCCAACTATGCGTTTGACATTATTGATACAGATAACAACGGTGAACTGTCTGCAGACGAAGTGGATGACTACTTAGCTGGAGACGCCTTCGAAATTCTGGATGATGACGGAAACGGAACGGTATCTCCCAGCGAGTTTTCCACTCAAATGAGTGAAGACTTCGTATCGGGCGACAAAGACGGGGACGGCATTTTGAATTGAAAATGAAACAATTTAGCGACCTAAGGATTTGTTGAGCGGGCCACCACCGGATTTCGTTCCACTTTTGAAGATCCTATGTGTTCCACCAAAATCTCCACAAGGTCGTTGGTTAGAGTTGGCTTGATTATCTGAAAAGATTTTCTGCTTGCGTCTCAAACAAGTCATCTGACCAAATCTGTAGGATGTCCGCAGAGAGCCCCAATTAGACCTCTAGATCTCTGATTTCATCTCTTATTTCAGGTGAAAATCTTTTCCCTTCTATTTGCCGTTTTCAAGAAACTGCGCGTCTTCAATGACGTCATCCATACCAATCATTGCTTCTTGTCCCCTCGACTGCGATCACCAAACAGGTTTTTGGCAAAATGACGACAATCAGTACAGTGACTACCGACGGCAAGATTATCAGAGCTAAAGTCGCGATTTCTATTTGCATCTATTATTTCCCTTCGCTTGAACGCCTACGAGATGCAGTTCGGTTGTAGGCTGGACGACTTCGTCGTCTGAGCGCGAGCACAAGCGGGTGGTAGTGTCAACCTTGGCGGCCCTGCTGCACAAGTTGGAAAAGGAGAAACACCTCGTGCTTGGTCAATTATTGTTGGGTTCAGTCATTTCGGTAGTTTCTATAATGATTGGTGCAATAATGTGGGGCATTCTCAACGAGGTAGTTGGAAGGATGGACCTATGGCTTCGCCGTCCAAAATATCGCTTTATTTCGTTCGTCGTTGTTTTGCTCATGGTTTTGTTTTGCATAATGACCGTAACTTCAATTGGCGTTTGGTTGTGGGCTTTGGTTTTTGTGCAAATGTCGGTATTCACGACATGGGAGGAGGCGGTCTATTACTCACTGGTAGCTTATACAACTTTGGGCATTGGCGACGTGGTGGTCCCGCAAAACCAGCGCCTTCTAGGTGGGATGACGGGCGCAAACGGTTTTTTTATGTTTGGCCTGATGACGGCTATGCTCACTGATATTTTTCGACACGTGGGCCGAGTTCAACACGGAATGCGAGACTAGTGAGTTTTAGCTAGCAGTGTTCTAGTAAGTATTTTCGCTTTCTGAACCTTGCTTTCCTACAAGTCTAAGCTGGTTAGGCGAAAAACAGATACTTGACAGGTCATTTTCGAAGACTTTTCTTGCGGCGAGCGGAGGCTTTTGTAACTGCGTTTAGCGTTGTCCGTATTGTGGTCACTCTCGAAATTTCGGCGAATGATCAAACCAAGCCCCAAGTGGTCTTGGTTACGCAGAGAATTAAAGCGCAAATCGGCTTTACCCGAATCAAGCAACATTGCTTCGCACTCGAATAGATTCTGATAGTTTGAACTCCGGAGCAGGGATATCGTGGGCGACCAACCCCGGTCTAGAACTTCTCGCGTCACGGGGCGCTCCTGTCGACTCACAGAACTCAAGCAAGAACGCAAATTAAGGCAATCAAGATCGTTATGGTGGGTTTTTTGGTGGGTTTCCGCACAATAACGCCCAATAAGGCTTTATAATCAAAAAGCTTTTACGGGCATGGTGGCGGAGACGAAGTCCGCCAACATCTATTTCGTTCAGAATTTTATTTATAATTTACCTATACTTAAAGGAATATTGCAATGGGGCTTCACGAAATATGTGCAGCAAAATGTGCAGCAATTTGAATGGGCCTTCGTAGAAATCAAAGCGTCGAACTGAGAGACGCAAGCTCGAGACAATCAGTGCTCAAAGCGACGTGTAGTATGCCTTCAACGTCTTCGCGATAGATTGACGCCGCAGCTTCAAAAATTCCTGGTAGTCCGCAAATTCGCCCGTCAGAAGTCCAAGCGGAACTGCGTTCTCCGTGAAGTTCTCTTCAAGATCCGCGTAGACTACGATCCCTCCGTATTTTGCGGTTCCTGAACTGCATTGTTTCCGCAAATCTGAAACATACTCACTAGGAGGCGCATTTCCGATGGCAATGTTGATCTCTTGCTGTGTGTAGACCAAGTTGGCGACTTGATTGTATTGAGACTGCGTAAGGCCAAGCGTCTTTTTCAGGTGATCCTTGGGGAAGATGTGGTGAACATCGCCTCTGTGCTCCAACATACTCCGCACTGTGATTTCTTTTGACAGAAAGCCTCTAGCATTGGACTTCACCTGAGACGCAAGAAATGTCCTGAAAGCCGGATGTTTGCTATTTGACGTTGTAAGCGCTTGCACCAAACCAACTTCCCAAAAGGCATCCGAGAGCACCGCTTTCTCGATACTTTCGAGATATTCCCCCATTCCCATCTCAGAAATCTGTCGAATGTCCTGGTCAAAGCGGGTTTCCATCGATCCCGAATATCTGGCGGTCAAGAGTGAGAGCGCGAACCACTTCCTGACAAATCGTTCTATCAACTCGGAGGCGATGCCATCTTTCCGCAGGCGCAGGAAGAGAATGTAGGCAAAGTTCAATGGCGCCTGGTTGAAGCTGAACGCGACCACGCTTGGTGCAACCAAAAAGAACACTGGCAGCTCAAAGTGTCCGAAGCCGCCCGCGCCGACATTGTTGCAACCGCACTAAAAGGCATCTCTGTTCGGCCAAAGGAGGCTGCGTGAATTCAGACTGGTGATTGCCCAATCCACATTTGGGTGACCCACTGACCGGCCCAAACCGAGAGTTCAACGCACGGCTCAGGTCTTCGAGTTTTGTCTAATCAGCAAGCTCATAACCTTTTGATAATACCAAGACTTCAAAAATGGCGATGAACCCAAGTTCATCGTGCGCTCCCGCTGTGCCCAAGCATCGGCGGGAGCGAAGTTGTCCCTGATCGTTTCACGAAGCTTCGTCGAAATGCAGGTGCCACGGCAGATCACATTCCCTTGCTCACGAATGCAGATGCTCCCCAGCATCTAACACCACCCGAGGCAGACCACGTCGCGACACCATTGGTAATTCGGAAGCTCGCCAAGAACACCCGCAAGAAGCGATGAAGATAACACAACCACCAAAGGTAAGGCCTTCGGCAGATTAGATAATTTTCGTGCTTCTTTTTTGCTTCATGAGAGAGGCTTGCAACAAAGATACGCAAGCGCGCATTCGAAAAGACTTGTCATTTCGGAGCGCCATGCATACTTCAATCTCCCCAAGGGAGAAAATCGTGCCTTCAAACAACTCGAAATCCAAGCGCACTCTGCCGCTACCTGAGAAACGCATACACGCCTGAACTTATCGCGTGTTCGCAGCCGTTCGGCTGCGATGTTTCCAGATTTCGAGTATTGAAAGGGCATCTCCATGCAGCCCCAAGTCTATACATCTTTCTTCTACCCGCGTTTGAATGGGTGGTTCCAGCCAGCCTACGAGAGCCTGATTAAAGCCGCCAACCGAAAGTCCGGGTGGGATGCCTTTGATGAGGATGCACCGGCTGAGGATTCGATGCCAAAGCAGTACGCGAGGGACTATTGCGCCGTTGCCTCATTGATCCGTGTTTGCGCGGCATGGAAGGACACACGCGATCAGATTGCAGGCCAGTTGCGTCGCCCATTTTCGCTGACAGTTGTTGAAACCGGTGAAAGTGAATGGGTGGAAGCCACAGGAGACGCGTTTAGCGATGGTTTGATCCCCGCGATCTGTAGCAACAACCCTGATGCAACCAAGCCAAAAATCGTGTGCTACAAGTCGCGCTGGCGCAAGACCACGCCAGCAAAGACTGCAAGCGATTTCAATGAAGCGCTGGCTCTGGCCGCGAAGGAACCAGCGTCGTTGATTGTAATCGTGCCAAGTATCGAAGTGTTGCCGGACGCCTTTTGCAAGAAATCCGCAAAGATCATTTCCCTGAGCCCATTGTCACGGAGCATGATCTTGATGCTCTATGCCATGATGCACGGCCGCCAATGTACAGCTTTGATGACAAAGGCGCTTAATCAGATGCCATCCCATGATGCTTTGGCTCAGATCTCAGCTAATGAAATTATGTTGGCTCTTCGGACGCCCAAGCTGATGGCATTTGTCCTGCAACTGAATAAGTTGACGACGCGCACAAAAGCCAACCCAGAAGCCATGGATGACGTCAAAGGCCTGGGGGCCGCGCGGGCGCCGTTGAAGCGTCTCGTGGATGACATCCAAGCATACTCTGACGGTCACCTGAGTTGGGCAGATATCCCTAACAACCTTCTACTCGATGGGCCTCCGGGTGTCGGGAAGACCTTTGTCGCGCAGAAATTGGCAGAAGCGACAGGGGCGCATTTTGTTGGCGCAAGCTATGCTGCTTGGCAAGCGGAGGGCCATCTTGGCGATTTCCTCGCTGCAATGAGAGATGATTTCCTGGAGGCAAAGCGCCATGCGCCGTCCGTTTTGCTGATCGATGAAATCGATAGTTTTGCAGATCGCGCAACCAACAAGAGCGATAACGAGAACTACAATCGGGCGGCACTAAATGGCCTGCTTGAACAGCTGGCGGGCGCCGAAAAGACGGATGGCGTCTTGGTGGTCGGCACAACAAACTACTCGGGCAAGTTGGATGCTGCACTACTGCGCTCTGGGCGGTTCGACCAAAAAGTCCACATCCCTCTTCCGGATAGGGGCGCGCTGACAGAGATCTTGTCCGCAGATGCTGGACCGACAATCAGCAAGCAGGAACTTCACGCAGTGGCGGCAGAAATGCTTGGGCAATCGGGCGCGGATGCCGCCGCGCTTGTGCGTCAGGCCCGTTCCATCGCCCGCCAGGATAAACGCCCAATTGCGATCCAACACCTCCAGACGGCGCTTGAGAAGTTTGCGAAGCCACTGCCTTCCAAGATGCTGTATAGGATGGCAATCCACGAGGCCGGCCACATCGTGGTTGCGCACGCACTTCTCGCCGGATTGCCGACAATGGCCCAGATCTCACCGAGAGGTGGTCGAGTTGACCTTGAGCTGGACAAATTCGGTCATGAAACTCAAAGCTTGGAAAATCGCCTCGCTATTTTGTTGGCTGGACGCGCAGCCGAACTTTCTTGCCTGGGTAGTGTTTCGTCAGGTGCCGGCGCGGGCGACAAAAGCGATCTTGCTCAGGCCACCATGTTTGCAGTCCAAGCCGAAACACAATTCGGTTTGTCCAACGACAATTTGATTTGGCACCCGGTGTCCATGGATAACCTGCAAGATATGCTTCAAGATCGCGACCTGGCAGCCCGCGTTCAGTCGCGGCTGCGCTCCGCAAACCATCTTGCTCAAAAGACCATCGGCGAAAATGAATATTTGCTTGAAGGTGTGGCCCAATCGCTTGTCGAAAGGCGGCAATTGAACCGGGCTGAGCTCGAGCAGTTGTTGCGAGATTTGAAATCTGCAAAAGGCAAAGATCGCCATGCAGTTAAGGAGAATTCGATCCAAAACATGCGCTGGCTTCATTGACCATAATGTCGGTCCCGAATGCGCCGGCTCTTATCGTCAAATTCCCCATATAGAATATCTCTATATGGCTCTTTTGACAGAGGTTTCGCGTGTGTGTGTGTGTCGGGCGCGGCGGGCTGCTGCCGGAAACGTGAAAGGTTTGGCTGGGGCGTTTCAGGACCAACGTTTTCTAACGGCCCCGCCCCGGAGCGGTCGCCTCTTCGCTCGTTTCCTACGTCACTTGGAAGCGTGGGGCGTCACTTCCAGCTTGGGCACATCGTATCCGGCTTCCGTCAAAACAGATCGCGCTTTGTCGATATGCTTTTGGCTGGGTTCCGTGCTGCGCGATAGGATCCAACCGGCGCTTCCATTGGGCACCCCAACAACGGCAACCTCATACTCATCGTCCACCCACAAAACCCAGTATGGCGATTTGACAAAGGGAACCTGTGGGAAGCTGACCTTGAGTTTGCCAACATCTTCAATTGTGGCTTGGCCGGTGATGTCCTTTACCCTCGTGCCATTTTCAACAAGACAGCGGTTGTAAACGGACACCGTATCCTCGGCGATAATCTGATATTCAGCCGTTGTGTCTGTGCATCCCCGCTGGAAGAACACCGGGAAGCGGGCGTACTCAAACCACACTCCGGTGTATCTCTGCACGTCTAGTTTGCCCACGACGTCCATCGTGACCGAGGTGTCGCGGTAGGAACCCGAGCAAGCCGCAAGGGTTGAACATAACAGAATAGCAGCAAGTTTCTTCACGGGGATCTCCGGCATATTGGGCCAACCTCAAAACATGTCAGAAACAACAGTTCGATTTGGTTTCTGGCCATCTATCTGGAAAGCCAGAAGGGATCAAAAAGGCTTGGCACCTTCTCGCCTATCGGTCTGTCAAGAAAAGGTAGTATGCAATGCGCCGTTCAGGCGCAGCTTTTGCCTAAAGCTTCTCAGTAAATTCGCTTCTCAGGAATGACACCCCTGACCCCACCACGAGGGTTTTCTATATCGCCAGCACGGCGAGGGATAAGGTGAATGTGGCAATGGAAAATGGTCTGTCCCGAAACTTCGCCTGCATTGATGCCCACGTTAAATCCTTCGACAGACCGATCCAGCCCGCGGACAGTTTGGCGCTCTGTTTGGAGGAGTTGCTGTACCGCATTCAACTCTGGCTGATGAAGGTCGAAATAGTCCGGCACATGCCGTTTCGGGATGATCAAAGTATGATGCTGGGTGACCGGAAAGCCGTCCCGAATGGCATAAGCCAGTTCATTTTCAGCAACCACCCGCTCGCCGGGGATTTCGCAAAACGCGCATCCATCGCATCTGTGAGCGTAGCTCTTGGCCATGCCCCGAAAATCAGTGTCATCGCGATCTCGCTTCATTGCATTGCAGGAATAATAAAGCGCCTGAAGGTTGATGGCCTCGTCACTGCCGCCTTTGTTTCGGGGCAGGATGTGGTCGACTTCCAACGCCTTTTGGTCGGCCGATATCCCACATAGCTCGCAACGAAAATGGGCGCGCTTCAGAACCTCGTATCGAAGGGTGCCGGGAATGTACCCTGACGACTTTGATCTATGCGACCATATCTTGTCGCCACGCTTCCCGATGAACGTATCGATTTTCTGATCGCAAATCCTGATGAGGTCTTTGATCTCGGCATCTTGGAGGCCCGAATTCTCTGCAAGTTGATAAGCTTGGATTTCCCGGCCGGATTTAATGGGCTGCACAATGCCATTGTTTGTGAGAACACGTCCCACCATGTTCTTCGTGCGGATCATATAATATTCGAGCTGCGAGCGGTCATAAACCATGAGCGCTGCGGCAATCTCTTCAAGCGAGGCGGATCCACCACCTTTTAGTATTCTGCGGATCATCACCGGCTGGTAGATATGTGACATCCGCATATGGTGCTCAAGAAACTCCTGGAGCCGCACATATGCTTTTGATGGCGTTGGAAAACCTGACATTTTGACAAACTAAACGATCTGATTGTCGAGCGTCCAGTTACTCGGTGATCTTGATTGTTTTCGAAGGCGCGCTCGATACTCCAGCCACATATTTTCATCTTGTCCGGCAGCAAACATGGCTTCCCGAAGCGCCGTTTCGAACGGCTTGAGATCCAAGGCTGGCCTCTCCTTTTCGAGCGCCCTGTAAACCTGCTTGTTGAACCGCCCAGGCACCACCCTATGGCCAAGCGTCAACTCGCAGAGGCGTGCCAATTTTTCGTTTCGCAACTTGGTGAACCGGCTGCTCAGAATGCGACCGGTCTCCACATCAAGTTCAGGGAAAGCAACATGCCAGTGTGTTTCGTTTCCGATGCCAGACTTTCGCGGTTTCTCGTGCTGAACAATGCTGGCTCGGTTGCCAGACGTGTTGGAAACACCGTATTCAAAACAGATTTCAGCAAACACAGAGACAAAGTCTTGCTGGCTCATTTGCTCGTTTGGCGAAATCACAAAATGCCTAACGCTATACTGTTTGCCAGCAATTTTGGAGATTTCACCCAAAAGTAGGAGGTCTTCCGGGCAGCCACGGATCCAAGTTGAAATTTCGTTGCCCGCAGGTTTTGCAAGGTAGGTTGCGATCCGACTGGTATGCGCAGTTGGGATGCGCGTTGATTTGATAATCATGACCGCCCCCCCAAGATTTGGGTGCGGATCAAGTCGACATCTCGTCTGATCGCATCGATACGTTCGCCTTGCTCGACAACTTGCTCAGCGCGCAGCGGATTGAATGTATGCGTCTCGGCCAATTTGCGCGACAGAAATGAGAGGTTCATCCTGACATCGATCAGAAGCCCTAGGACCTCAATGGCAGCTTGGATGTCTTTAATGATGGGCTTCTTTCGTGGCGGCTTACGAGGTTTGGTTTCAGGCAGCGCGCCTTCAAAATTTAGGGCTCGCGCCAAGACAAAGCGCGCATACGCAGTTGCGGAGATACCCTCCGCTTCCGCTCCATCTGTCAACAAATCATGCAGATCTTCAGATACCCGCATTCCCACCATTTTTGTTTGTTTTTTTGTTTTGTTTTTAGCCATCTTCGTTCTCCAATTTTGATAGCTGCACGACTTGCTATTAGCGTGCGCAACATGGAGTTGTGCGGAGGGTTGTAAGGGGCAAGCGGACGTGACTGATCGGCCCACGGCTACCAGGGGCGGTTCCGGCCCAAAGCCGACATCCAGCCGTCTACAGGGATGCTGTACCGCGGCTCAGCAATGCTGCCGTTCGCCGCATATGCACGATACCATGCCGGATCGACAGTACGTAAGTGATCAAAATGGTAGTGCCTGCAATGGTCAGTAGGGCGCCGTCTACAAGTTGCGGGTGAGATCGAGAAAGACCGGGCCGTTCGGTTTGAAACTTCGATCTCCCGCCGTAAGTATAGGCCGTTTTGCTACAACAAAACTGATGTTGTTCAAGCACTGCGATTAATTAGGCAGGTGCAACGGTGTGATGCGCTTTATCAGGTTGCCAAAGATGTAGAGCCAGATCCTGCGTCCATTTTGTTGAAAAGTTGATTTGACACTCGTTGTGGTCTTTTGCCAACCTCCAAACAGTCAGCATTTAGGGAAACACTTGAAAATGAAATCAGGATACAGCGCGCTCGCGCTAGCTATTTTGCTCGCAGGCTCGCCGCTACTTGCTCAGCAAGCCGACACCGTTTTCCTGAGTGAAAACATCATCACGTCAAACCCCGAGTTGCCACTGGCGCAATCCGTGGCGGTTGCGGGAAACACGATCATTTGTGTACGCACTGATGACAGTTGCCGCGAGTTGGCAGGCGATGGCACCCAGATCGTGGATGCGGGCACAAATACCGTTATGGCTGGTATCATCGACACTCACTTGCACACACGCATCTTTGGGCAGACGCATTTCGTCATGCTCAACCTGTTCGGTTACAACGATGCGTCGCGTAAGGAGGTTGTCGAAGTAATCCGGGAGTACGCGGCGACGCTCGGGCCAGATGAGTGGGTGATCGGCGGCGGTTGGTCCGACGCGCATTTTCAGAATCCCACCAAGGAAGAACTGGACGAAATCGTTGGTGGACGCCCTGCATTGATCTCCGACAATACGCAACATAACGGCTGGTATTCGACGAAAGCTCTGGAATACCTCGGGATCACTGCCGATTGGGAGCCACCGAAAGGCGGCTACATGCCTTTGAATGACGCTGGCGATGAACCTTCCGGACTTTTGCAGGAGAAAGCTCACCTTTCGACAGGGTTTGTCGAACAGCACAAACTCTATTCTTTTGAGAAACAGGAGGAAGCGATTATTGGTGCCGCTCGCGTGCTCAACGCGGTCGGGGTCACCGGTGCAACGGAAGCTGCCGCCGGGTCCAAGGAGGGGGCAGATGACGTCTACGTCCGTTTGGCGCAAAAAGGAGAACTAACACTCAGGCACGAATTAGCCATGGTGTTCTGGGGCACCGGCACGCCAGAGGGCGATACCGCAATGATCGAACAATTAGAGATACGGCGGGCCGCAGTCGAGGATGCGGGCGTTGATCCCAGTATTCTCCATGCGAACACTGTGAAGTTCGCTATTGATGGAACACCGGGGCGTTTTGCCTATATGGAAGGCCCGTATCTGGACGGCACACGGCCGGATATGAACTTTCGACCAGACAACCTTGCAGAGATTTTCGACGCACTAACAGAGCGTGATTTTACCTTGATGCTGCACGTTGAAGGGAACGCGGGGATCCGCCGCTCGCTCGACGCGCTGGAATTTGCACATGAAACCGGCGAGCCCCTTCGCGACGACATCCCTCAGATTTTCACGCATGTTGACCATTTGTCTATCGACAACGCTCGTCGCATGTCTCGGCTCGGGGTTTCCGGGCAGCTTCAACTTCACTGGGCTGATCCCACCGAGGAGTACTTTCGTAATGTGACCAGTCAGAACCTGCCAAAAGAGGTGCTGGAGCGTATGTACCAGTTCAAACTCGTGACCGAGTTCATGGAGTATGGATTTGGACCTGACGCGCCGACGTCTCCTGTGTTTTCGCCGTGGGAAGGAATGGAGATCGGCATGACACGACAGGCTATGGGAACACCCGGCGGTCTTGTCATGCCCGGTGAACCATTGACCTTTGAAGAGGTTATCCATGGCTCGACCCTGGGTAGTGCACGCCTTCAGGATCGGGGCGATGTGTTGGGGAGTCTCGAGGAAGGCAAGATTGCAGACATCATCGTGCTCGACCGAGATATTCGCAGACAGGCCGAAGAGAACGTTTTTGAATTTCACAAGACTGAAGTGCTGCAAACCTATTTTGGCGGCGAACTGGTCTACGATATTGATCGCGACGGCGAACCGGACAAACTATTGACCGAGCCGGAGTGGGAAGAAGGCGACGACGAGAAACTGCGCCGAGGCGTCGCAGTTACTAGCGTGAGAGTGTCTGAGGGATGACGAGTCCGCTGTCAGCTTTTGCGATTGGCGCTCTGTTTGGTCTGATATCTCTCCCGGTTGCGGCACAAAGCATTGAGAGCGCATGGCAGCGCGCGATTGCGGGCCAGCAACCCGGTGGTATGCCGTTTGATCCGCTTGCAGCTCCGCTTGATTTGACCCGAACGCCAGTCAGTGTAGCGCCGCAAAACATGTCGACAGGTACGCGTGTGATTGGCTGGCAGGATCTGCTACCAGTGCATGTCTCCAGCGAAACGCCCTTTGCCGACATGCGACCGTTTCTGCGCGACGCCATGCGCATCCACGTCGAATGGCGCACGTCGACACCGCGCGAACGGGAAGATATGGCACTATTTGAACGCCACGAAGCTGCTCTTACACTCCTCTCAATGCATCAAGTTGACGTAGACGGCCTGATGAGAGAGCGGCGGAACATCATCGCTCAGAATGGCAAAGCAAGGCGCGCACCCAACCAGAACATTCTCGGACAATCTATACGGCTTGCCGGTTACGTTGTCCCGCTCGCCTTCGAAGAGAAAAAGGTGACAGAATTCCTGTTTGTGCCAGTTGCAGGTGCCTGCGTTCACACGCCAACACCGCCTCCAAACCAGATTGTCCATGTGGACTATCCAAAGGGTGTTGCCTTCAGCTCAATCTTCGAAGCTTTCTGGATCGAAGGAGAATTGAACGCCGAGGATACACGGCGCGACGTCGTCTTTTTTGATGGCGCTGCAAACATTGAGGCGCAATATAGCCTGAAAGCAAAGACCGTAGAGGTCTACAATTCTTGGTGAAATCAATCGTCAGCCATGATTGATGCTTGAGCCATTTGATAGAGAGAATGTCCAAACGAACTTATGGATCCGTTGCCCCTTACCGGACATTTGAGCTCGAATAGACAGAAGGGCGCAATCTGCGGACGGCCTATTGGGGCCAAGCCGCACGCAGCTATTCTCCACTTGTGAGACAAGCAACAGACGATTTATTGGCTATTCTGAAACGGCCCGAGCTCCTCTGGCCCAGGCTTTCAGGCAAAGAAGTTCTGCGGCGATCATTGCGGCTGCGTTGGAGGTCATCTCCGCATGATCAAACGGGGGGGAGACTTCGACCACATCCATGCCGACTGGATCGAGCCCCTTCATGGCCCGGATTATGGCGAGCGCTTGGTAGCTGGTAAGCCCGCCCGGGACCGGTGTGCCCGTCCCGGGAGCAGTGGACGGATCGAGGCAGTCTATGTCGAAGGTCAGGTAGGTCGGACCATCCCCAGCGGTGGACAAAATGGTTGCGGCAATCTCTTCAGCTGGAGCAGCATGTACGGCGTCTGCATGCAAGATTTTCATGCCATAGGTCTCTTCGCCCTCGAAACAGGTGCGGATGCCCACCTGAACGGTCCGTTGCGGATCTATGATGCCCTCGCGAACCGCTAGGTTGAACATACTGCCGTGATCCATGCGTCCACCCTCGTCGGGCTCGACGTCCCGATGGGCATCAAACTGGATGAGACCGATTGGGCCGTACTTCTCAGCATAGGACTTAAGTACCGGATAGGTGATGAAATGATCGCCGCCCAGAACAAGGCTGGCCGTTCCTCCCGAGATTATCTCCGATATGTGGCGCTCTATGGCCAACGGGACGTCTTGGGGCACGCCCCAGTCGAAAACGCAATCACCGTAATCGATTGCTGCAAGCGTATCGAATGGATCAAACCGCCAGGGCCAAATTGGGCCCCAGGCATGTTGAGCGCTTGCCTTGCGAATTGCCTCTGGGCCAAAGCGGGTTCCAGGACGGTTACTCACAGAAAGATCAAAGGGAACTCCGGTGATCGCTACATCCGCCCCCTCAAGATCCTTTGTGTATTTGCGGCGCATAAAACTCAGAGCGCCGGAATAACTGGGCTCAATCTGTGAACCTTTGAGTGCGCCACGGGTAAAGGCGGCATCGATGCCATAGGATTTAAGGTCTGTAGCCATGGTGTTTTGGTCAGTTTCTTGTGATAGGTTTCATGGCTTTTTCTATTCTCATTATCGGCTGGATGCTATCTGGTGATCTTGATCTTGCAGCCGATTTTCGGCGGCGCAGTGATTATCTTAGTTGCAAAATCAATCGAATGTCAGCTTTCGGCAGAGGTCCTTGCCTATTATGCGGACACAACGAAAGTCAGCTTTCCGCCCATTTTGTCGAACACTGAATTACCCAACCTAGGAAACTTTGGGCTTGTAGTCACTAACAGCGTCAAAGGCGAAGCGTTGAGTTGAGTTGAGCCATTTGCTTCTCAATTCTTTCCTTGAGAACCAATTGCTGCCGATGCCTTCCGCAGGCATCTCTTCCCCAGAAATCCAAATCCATTATCCTTAAATCTTTCCTAAACCTTGTTCTGGCAATCTATCGGAAGCAATTTCTTAAGGAGAATTCGATTGCCAACACTTTCATTTTGCTCACCAAAAGGGGGCTGTGGGAAATCCACAACATGCATTTTAATGGCCCTCGAAACATCCCGGGCTGGGATGTCTGTTTGTATCTTGGACTCGGATCCCAAACGGTGGCTGTCTGAATGGGCTAGCGCGAAGCCGCTTCCCGAGAATCTCACTGTTCGTCAGGTCGAACAGCGAAACCTGACCGAGGCGGCTTTCGCGGCGGCCGAACGTTTCGACTACGTATTGATCGACGTCGAGGGATCAGACGATGCATCTTTGATTGATGCCATTCTCGTAAGCGACCTTGTCATCGTTCCCACCCAGACATCTCGTTTGGATGCGCTGGCGGTGGTCCAAGTTCTAAAACAGGTGCGCCAGAAAAGCCTCGTATTGAGGCGCGATATTGCGGCTCGTGTCTTGCTGACCAAGACAGAACCAGGGGCGGTCGAATATCGGATCACCGCAGAAATCAAAGCAGTCTTACAGCAAGCAAACGCGCCCGTTTTTGCAACTCAGCTTGCAAATCGCCCTATTTTTCAAGCGATGGTGAGCTTCGGTGGGGATTATCTGGACTTACCAAAAGCGTTCCAAGGATCCTCCCCAAAATCAGCGCACGCAAACGTTGCCGCTTTGGCGCAGGAAATCTCAACGACCCTCTCAGAAATTCTCCAAGCTGCATAAGGAAAAACAATGATGGATAAAACAAAACACAATCATATGCCCAGTCTCGGCGACATTAACAAAGTCGAGCAAGGTGACATGGGCTTCCCACTCGGATCGACCAGTAAGCCGAGCCTCGCACTCCAACCAGAGATGAGCCCTTCAAAGCGCAGGGCGGCCGCGCGTACGCAAAAGCTTTCCGTAAGTGTAAATCCAGATCTCTATGCTGCTTGGAACGCAATCCGAGAGGACAAAGAGCAAGCGGTTGTGCGAGCCGTCGAGCTGTCTCTGATCGCATATTTGGAAAAGCACGGACAAACGTTCGATCTGTAAGGCCAGCCCTAAAAAGCCCGGCTCCCTGCCTTCGTTATGTGGGGAGTCGTGCCGTTTTCTGGGTCTCTTATTTTTCCCGTGGCCCCCTCTTATTTTTGGTGCTGACCTCTTATTTTTCCAAAAGATTAGGAAACCGATTTTGAGCGGCGTGGAATTGGTGGAATTATTGACTTTATTGTTTTTTATCAAATATTTATATGTTGACTCGGTCGCACTTACGCGATAGAAAATGCGCATTCAAAACGGGAGGGAACAACATGTTCCATTTCATCAAAGAGGCTTACCACCAGTTGCACATTGCAGCTGTCATCATTCATGTTTCGCTGGTTATCGGCGAAGTCTATGATTTGATCCCACACGCGTGACCAGGAGCAAATCATGGAATTTTTGGTCTATCAGATAAGTGAAAGAGCCCTGTTCTGAGCGCCGGTATCATGAGCCTGCGTTGCGGCTCACATTGCAGCTCTTGAAAGCGCCGCCTTCAGAATGGGCGGCTTTTTTGTTTTCAGCAGTGTCAGATGAAGATACTTGGCGTTCTCGTCATCTCGGCACATCCAGGCCGCCGCCGCATACATTTCCTCGAGAACCTTCAGATAGCCAAATAAGTGGGGATCAGTGTCCTTTCTTCGATGCCGGAGGACATCCAGTTTGCCACGGTTGCTCTTGCCGATCTCTGCACCTATTTGGCTGATTTCCAGCCATAGCGCACCTTCGGATTTCGAGTACGTCTCGATTTGTCCTAGAAGAAGAAATCGGCCTTCAGAAATCTTGCCGACGGCGCTCCAAACCGGTTGGCCGGGCTCGCTGAGAATGATGTCTCTGTACAATCTGAAGCTAATTTTTCCAGGCATTTGGCGCCCCCTTGCACAGGTAAGTGTGCGAGCAGATGCAATGGGCAAGTTGGGGGGCTATTTCGGTAGATTGGGCGGATTACGGACTTTCTCTGCAGGCGCGAAACGACCAAGGTGCCTCGTTGGAAGCGGACATCCACATTCGCCCGAAACTGGGAAATTCTCTGCAACGCCGCATGACGGCTCCGAGCCCGAACTTGCCATCGGACGGTGGGTTGCGAGCGTCGGCTGTGAGAATGCGAAATGTCAAAAAGGGAGTTCCTATTGCTTTCAGCCTTATAAATTGAACCTCAGCCGCAGACCGAAAATCAAAGGGCCATCGTCAGTGAAGCCGGGGTTGTTCAAATACTGAACATCAGCCGTAAGCGCGAGGTTGTCGGAAATATCCAGACGGTAAAATGCTTCGACCGTGGTCTGTGTATCGAGAGTTGGATCGGTTGGATCGGCGACTGTCACACCAAACCCGAACAAGTCGTCATACAATCCGGGGCGCCACATGACACCGGCATTGACGGCACGTTTCGCAATCGATGCATCGCCATCTGACCAACCAAGACGACCGAACAGCATGAGACTCTCGTCTAGGGTTACATTCCCCGAAAGTATTGCTCCGTGACCGCCGGGGACGCCTGCGTCTTCTCTGTCGTCCACATGGAAAACTCCCAAATGGACGTTTGTGAGGAATCGCTGGTCTCTTGCGGGCGTCCAGCCGATCTCACCGTAAGTGAAAAACTCCGAGCCACCTGGAAACCATTCCACATCAGTGAGCGACCCATTTGCATCGCTGACCACGCCAAGCGCGTAAATCTGGTCGGTAATGTATCCGCCGCCTGCAATTCCAAAACCTGGGTCGGGAATGGGAAGCACAGGACTAAAGAGGATCGAAAAATTCGAAAAGGTCGTGCGGGGATTCACATAGCCAAGGATATCGGAATAGTCGCCGGGATCGATGCGACCTGCAACGAAGCCTCCGTTGATGCCGGACAGCGCCTGCGACCAATAAGCAACCGACAGCGTTGAATCTGTGTCGCTGAAGGTCGTTGCCGTGACACCGAGATATCCGATTTCGCCCGCGAGACTGCCCGGCGCGATATCCGTGCCCAAACGATGACGGTTTTCGAGGATGAAGACAAAACTGCCTGCATTGTCGGTCCCACGATTCAGCAATTCCCAATTGCCAATGATCCGCGCCTGCCCCGAAGCGGCCTCGTCGGTGCCACTCAGGCTGTCTGAAGACTTCTGGTAGAGCGCTTGGTAGTCGAAGGACAAATTCAACCCAGTGCGTTTGGCGAAAGCCTCGCGCGACTGTTCGAAGGGATCGAAAAACCGATCCAGCCCCGGCAATCTGGAATTCTCGAGACGCCGGAGCCTGTCCTGCTCTAATTGCGCCTGAGCCGACGCTGGCCCCCCAAGCGAAGCGGTGGCAGCCGCCTCCAACTGCCGTAACGTGCTGTTTTCTTGGGCTGACGCGTCCGAAGCGATGGCCGCAACCCCAGCGCAGATGCTCATGGCCTGTTTCAACCACGCCATTGCAACTGTCACATAGAGGTTTAAGCGCATGGTGTTGGTCCTGATATGACTGACGCTACTTCAAATCATCCTGCGCCTTGATCTCGGGCACGCGGGACAACGCTTGGGCCATGTCCGCGCTGCTCATCAATTCGATCATCTCGTAGTCATCGAGCAGTCCATCCCCAAGACGGCTGACGTAAAACGCCTGAATGAAGGTGGGATCGTCAGGTAGCGAAACAGTGATGTAGTTTTTTCCGTTTCCGAGGCCCCAGTAGTAGCTCAAAAGCTCCCCGCCAAGCGCTTCGATGCTGCCTTTGACCGAAGCTGCACGATCGCCCGGATTTGCGATCTGCATTTCCCAAGCGGCGCTATTGGATGTGCCAATGAACAGAAACGTACGCATTTTTTGGGTATCTTCCGCAGTGGCCAACGTGCCGTATCCCGCCAGAAGGGCACCTAGGATAAGATGTTTCATTGTACGTCCCTTCAATGCTGAGCCTGCGGCAAGACGATGCAGGCTATTGTTTGGATGCTCGCGCCAAAAAATGGCGCGATCCGGCGCAGGCATAGGCAGAATACAAAAAACCTCTGCTTATCACTCCAGCGTGTTCTTGTAGATCACGCCGTCTTTCATGATCATTCGAATGCTTGGGACATCCTGCCCGCGCGGCGGCGCATCAAACCATGTGTCCACCGCGCCGATGGCCGAGATGTCTTCAAGTGGGTTCCCGTCTACGATCAGAATGTCGGCGTAGGCGCCTTCTTCGATCACACCAAGCTTGCCTTCAGGGTAAGGGTTTCCTCGTCCGGTCAGAGCCGCCAATTCGCCACCATTCGAGGTCATCATCTGCAATGCCCAGAGGTTGCCAAACTCACGCGCGACAAACGCCTTCGTAAAATCCATTGACTGGCGATAAGGGACACCCGTGAGAAGCACGTAATCGGAATCGAACACCATCTTAGGCTTGTATTTTTTCACAAGATCCATGAGCTGCTTGCTGTTTTCCCGCAACCACAGAAACTTCGCCGTCGGCGGGAAAGTCGGGTCCTGATGCATCGGGTGTTCCAGAGCTTCGGGCGCAAGCGCAGTCAGGTTGGGTGAAAAGAACGCCTCTTTTTCGACCAGCTTCTGCATCGTCGGTTCGGTAATAGTCAGGCCGTGGTCTACCACTTTGACACCAAGATCGAGCGCACGAGACAGGTCGCTATCCATAAATACGTGCATAGCGACGTATGAGTCCATATCGCCTGCAACCTCTACTGCAGCAGAAATCTCTTCGTTTGTGAAAGCAGACTGATATATCGGGTCCTTGATCGATGTCACGCCACCGCTGACCATAATCTTGAGATAGTTTGCCCCTAAAGCAAAATTCCTCCTCGCACCCTGAAGCACCTCGGCGGGCCCGTCCACCAATCTGGTGATCTCCAGTCGCTCAAGATTGCTCTCGTTCTTGCGTTGACCAGCGATACCCCAGTCGCCGTGTCCGCCCGTTTGGCTAAGGCATGCGCCGGAGGAATAAATTCTTGGGCCGGGAAGTGATCCTTCATCAATAACCGCTCTCAGCCCACCATGAGCGCCGCACATATCGCGAACAGTTGTAAAGCCCATCGCCAACATTTCCTGCGCGAATGCGGCAGCACGTGCGCCAATTTCTTCCCATGTGGTGTCCTGAAGCCCCGGGATAGTCCCGTTCTTGTACATGTTCACATGCACGTGGCTGTCGATAAGCCCTGGCATGAGCGTACGACCGCCTCCGTCAATGACGGTCACATCCACTTCTTTGGTCTCAATGCCGCGTTCCGTTTGAACGGTGAAGGAGTAGCCGTCGATGCCGCCGACTGGATCGGGCAACCGCTTGGATCCCCCAGTGCGCACATCGACTTCCCACTTCCCGCCCTCAGGAATGTCAGCGTCAATCTTGTGAATTTTGTTTTTGACCACGAGAACGTCGACGTTCTTGAGTCCGTCACTCACTCCATCAAAAACCATCACATTCTTGAAGAGTGTAACAGGAGGGATGTCACCGGTGGCCTCCTGTGCAAAAGCCGCGCTTGTGGTGAGAGCGACTGCGCTCGCCATCATTGTAGATTTGCCGAGGTATTTCATGGGCTTCCCTTCCCTTCCGCTATCGGGGTGCGCGGGGTGCCGAGGTGAATTCGCCCCGTGCGACACTCAATCGAGTGTATTCTTGTAGATCACGCCGTCTTTCATGATGATTTTCAGATTGGCGTCCGGCTCGGCCAACAGAAGGATGTCCTCCAGCGGGTTGCCATCGACGAGTAGAAGATCTGCATAGGCACCTTCCTCGACCACGCCGAGGGGGCCGTCTTGATACGGGTTGTTCAAGCCGGTCAGTTGGTTCATGCGGGCGCCGTTCGACGTAGCGATGCGCAGAATGTCATATGCGCTGAAACCCGCTTCGTGCAGATACCCGATTTCGTCGTTCATCTTCTTGTCTTGCTCAAGCGTCTGATCCCAGTTGTTCACAAGGTCTGTGCCCAGTGTGTAGAGATCGATCATGCCCGGCGTCGTCTGGATTACTTCGATCATATTGGCTGCAGCATCGCGCACGCTTTTCCATTTTACAAAGGACGCTGGCGTGTAAAAGGCTTCCGCTTGTTCGGTGGTCACCGAGTAGACCGGGGCCACCGCCGTCGCGAACATGATCTGCTTTTCGACCATAATCTCGGCAGCCTCCTTGGTCAGGAACGGGATGTGTTCAATCGTCTTGGCGCCATTGTCGATGCAGTTGCGGATCGCCTCTTCGGTGAACACATGGCAGGTGACATAGGTGCCCCATTGCGCGGCCGTCTTGACCGCCATCTGGATCTCGTCAGCCTGATACTGAAGTGAGTGCAGCGGATCAAACTCTGACGTAACCCCGCCGCTGACCATGATCTTGATCTGGGTTGCCCCGCGACGCAGGTTTTCACGCACCGCCATTCGGATTTGCTCAGGTCCGTCGGCGATAAAGCTCATGTCCGTCTCGAACCAATGCGAAGGACCCTGTCCGGAGAGTGTCGGATGCCGGTCGTTCAGTTTGCGGAAATCGGCATGACCGGATGTCTGAGTGATAAACGCTTCCGAGGAATAGATACGCGGGCCGGGAAACATTCCGGTGTCAATGATGCGGGCGATGGATTTGGCCGGACCACCAAGGTCGCGCACGGTTGTGAATCCGTTCATCAGGATGCGTTCGGACCGGATCGTGGCGACGCCGCCAAGGTGAAAGGGAGTGATGTTCTGGCGTAACCCGTCGCTGAGCGGATTGAATACCGTAAGATGCACGTGCTGGTCATGCATGCCTGGCATTAGAGTTCGCCCACCGCCGTCGATGATTTGCGCATTGGCCACAGCCAATGGTTCGGTCGAGATCTCGGCAATTAGATTGTCGATCACCAAAACATTGGCATTCTCGATCCGCTCCTCATTGACACCGTCAAAGACATGCACATTGGTGAAGAGGATTGGAAAACTCTCCTCCTGAGCAAACGAATTTGTTGCGACCGCCGAAAGAACAGTGGCGACCATTAAGCTTTTGAACATTCTATATTTTCCTTGAAGATGCGCTGCGCTACGCGATTCTATTTTGGCGTATTGCGCCCAACCTGTCATTGGCTTTATGGTTGATGTTTCAAAAAAATTGATCCAAAGTGCTAATTTGAAGTCCGAAACTTCGACTTGAAAATCTGATCTGCACATGAAGCTCCCCACTGTTGAATGCTCGATGGCGCAACCCTTTGTGTCCGTTGCCCTCAGCCATGGCCTCGAAGTCGAACGCTTTCTTGAGCCATCTGGCCTAAGTTTAAAGGACGTGCAGCGCGGCGAAGCGTTCATGGCAGGGCAGCATTGGTACGATCTTGCCGACAATCTCGCTCATGCACTAAAAAACCAGCATCTGGGGTTTGAGATTGGGGCGAATGCCGCTCTGAAGACATTGCCCAACCTGTCGATCCTTGAAACTGAAAATGCGACGCTGGGTGAACTTTTGATATCGCTTGTAGTGGACGTCGGCCGGATTTCGTCCATGGCGAACTACAATCTCGAGACTGATGGCCGTGTCGGCAGTTTGGTTGCAAAACGGACATTCACGCCATCTTCTCCACCCGGCCAAGCCGACGGCTATTATCTGGGTTTCATGGTCCGATTGGTTCGATCCGTCTGCGATCCCGACTGGGACTCCAAAAAACTACGCTTCTGGGTTTGCCAACCTGATTGCATACCCGATTGGCAGAAAAAGGAGATTTCGGTACGCAGGACCAATCGCTTGGGCGCTCGAATCGAATTCCCGGCGAACTGGTTGCTACTTCGATACGGAGGTGGGCAAAGCCAAAACCTCCCGGAAAACTTCACAGGCGGCGATGATTTTCTTCAGCAAACCCGCGATCTGCTGGAACTGCATCTCGACAAGCAACCTGCCACTCTGAACGGTTTTGCTGAGTTGTTTTCGCAAAACCCCGGGCGTTTGAAACGCACCTTCCGAGCCAATGGTACAAGCTTCAAAGTAGAACTGGAAAAATGTCGGGCGAAGCGAGCCAAGACTTTGCTTGCAAGCAGCCAACTTTCGATAAAGGAAATTGGTGAAAGTGTTGGGCTTCTGGACCAACCGACATTTCACAGGAGCTTTAAACGATGGACCGGGATGACCCCGGGCGAGTTCAGAAATCGCAGTCGAAATGCGACGCCGCCTGATTGATGCCCGGAGGATCACCTCTTTGCAATTCGGAGGAGAAGATGCAATTCGCATTTTGTCGCGGGCGTTAGGTCGATCAGGATATCCGGCGTTTTTCCGTGGGACTTCAACGCCGCGTACAGCGCAAAGACTCTGCCTCAACGCCTCAACGGCCTTCTCATGGGCGATTCTTAGATGGACCGGGATGTCCCCAGCAGCCTTCAAACGATCGGTCCGGTAAGCTTAGCACTCTAAGGAATGCCGCTTCTGGAAAGCGGACGTTCGCCAAATGGCGGCTTCGTCCTTTTTTGTGTGAGTTCGAGCAGCTCCAGCTTTGCGCGTGCAGCGAATGTCCGGTTCGACAGGCCGCGCTGCGGCAACGGGCACTAAAAGAGAATGTCCGCAATGGGCCGTTCTAGACAGATCGAAGATCCGGCACCGCAGGGACTTACCCCCCCTATTTCTGTTTAACGGAAATAGGGGGGGGTAAGTCAGGGTATGTCCCTCTCCCAAAACCCATTTCTTAATCTTGCATTGAATCAGTTTGCGTGTCGAATAGTGCTAATACCAAGTGTAAATAACAACTTGATCGACGCCAATGCGAACCGAAAGTCAGACTATTGATGGAACGTCCGATCGGCCTCGAGAGCCATACGTTCTCTATGTATTCCGAAGCCTCTTTCTCTATTTGATTATTTTGAACAGGAGAAGGTAC